>NZ_JBFAJC010000004.1:0-425459 GCF_040655075.1 Actinoallomurus sp. NPDC050550
CATGGCCGCTTGCTCGGGGTCGGGGTATGCCCGGCACTTATATGCCGTCCTCACGTAGCGCAACTTACCGAACACGCAAAGTGTTGTAAAAGGCGTCCGGGCGTACCGCCGCATTTCGGCCTCGGACGGTCCCGGCTCCGCCGGGACGCTCCTGACAGATTTCGGATTCTTCCCCGGCCTGAAGGCCGAGGTGTCGTTTGGAGGTTTTGGTGACCGTACGCGTGCCTGCCAAAGTGAACCTGCAGCTGAGCGTCGGCCCCGTCCGCGACGACGGCTACCACGACCTTGTCAACGTCTTCCACGCCGTCTCACTGTTCGACGAGGTGACCGCCTCCCCGGCCGACGCGCTCAGTGTCACGGTCGAGGGACCGGCGGGCGTGCCCACCGGCCCCGACAACCTCGCGGCCCGCGCCGCGACCCTGCTGGCCGAGCACCTCGGCCGGCGGCCGGACGTCGCCCTGCACATCCGCAAGGACATCCCGGTCGCCGGAGGCATGGCCGGCGGCAGCGCCGACGCGGCGGCGGCCCTCCTGGCCTGCGACGTGCTGTGGGAGGCCCGGCTGGACCGCGAGACGCTCCTCGAACTCGCCGCCCGGCTCGGCAGCGACGTCCCGTTCGCGCTGCTCGGCGGCACCGCCGTCGGTCTCGGCAGGGGAGAGCGGCTCACGCCTGTCGAGGTGGTTGGGGAGTTCCATTGGGTGTTCGGGTACGCGGATGGTGGCCTGTCCACGCCCGCGGTGTACGCCGAATGCGACCGGCTGCGCGCGGCGGGGGAGCAGGACAGCGTGTGGCCGCGGGTATCGGATGATCTGATGGCCGCCCTGAAGACCGGCGACGCCGAGGCACTCGGCCGTTCCCTGCACAACGACCTCCAACCGGCGGCGCTGAGCCTGCGCCCGTCGTTGGGTCAGGCGCTGGCGGCCGGCCACGACGCGGGCGCCCTGGGCTCCCTCGTGTCGGGCTCCGGCCCCACGTGCGCCTTCCTTGCCGCCTCGCTGGATCACTCGGCAGAACTGGCCGCAGCCCTGAACGAGTCGGGCCTGTTCGCCGCCGTACGCCCGGCCGTCGGCCCGGTCCCCGGCGTCGCTTTGGTGTGAACCGGCGTATCGGCGGGGACACAATCCGCGAAACGGTCAGGATCCGGCCGGCATGGTCACGGCTCGGCAACGCACACGGCAAGTAGCCTGGACGTCACCTGTCAGAATCCGTAAAGTCTAGGACGTTTTTGGGATCTGACGGGGTGTGCAGGGGCTGGCGAGATGACGCATCATTACGAGCGTCGGCGTTCCTGCTGAGACAGTGCGGTGCACGGGGGTGCTCGCACGAGGAGGCGATGGCTGTTGCCACCGGTGAACGCGAATTCCGTACCGCTCCCGATGTACAACAATTGGCCGGGCATCGACGACCGGGGCAAGCTGAGGGCGAACACCGGTCAGATCAGGGTGGCCGCCAAGCGACTCGAGGCTCACCTTGAAGATCTGCTGGCGGCGACTGAGAAGCTGAACCGCCCCGAGCCGGTGGCGTTCGGCCAGTGGGACGCCGCATCGTCGTTCCAACCGAGCGTCCAGGCCGGCCACCAGTCCCTCGCCGACCAGCACAGCCGCGTCCTGCACGCCCTGATGAGCACGATCAAGAAGCTGCATCGTGCGGCGAACGTCTACGACGCGAACGAGGTAGACCTCGAGCGGCGGATCGCCGCCGTGGACAAGCGCCTGAACGTCCAGCCCGCGGCCGACCTGGGCGGCCACGACCCCTCCTCGGCGCCGTCCAAGCAGGAGCCGACGGTGCCCAATTCGTTGAACCCGGACGGGAGAAACTGACATGGCCGACTCCTACTCGTCGCCCATGCGCGCCGGCGCTCCTTCTGGAACACCTGGTAGATACAACGATCCAGCAGACATCGACAAGCTTCTGAAGCAGACAGCTCCCGGCCACGTCACCCAGGCCGGAAAGGACTACCAGACGTTCGCTTCGGCGTACGGGAAGTTCGCCGGCGACATGGTCACTGTCCGCGACATCCTTCACGAAGCCTGGGGAGGAGAAGACGCCGGCGCTGCACAGTCGGCGCTGCGGGAGGTCTGGGCTTCCTCGGCGGCACTCCATCAGGCGGCCAATGAATTCGGAACGGCGCTCGAGGAGCACGGTCAGAACCTCGCCTGGTACAAGACGTCCAAGCCGCCTTCCAAGAGTTTGGCCGAAGCCCAGAGCTGGATGGGCGGAGCGAACGAGCGCATCTCTCAGGCGTGGATGGCGATGCCCTCGGAGGTCAGCACCAGCCTCCCGCCCGGAGATGCTCGCGACGGCTATTCTCCGGACGCTGGGGCCGACCCCACAGGTGGAGGCCCCATGGGTGGTGGCCCTGCAGGTGGAGGCCCTGCCACGGGCGGAGCCTCGGGTAGCGGTGGACACGTGCCGGGACTCGGTGGTGGCGGAACTGTTTCCCCTGGACACGTCCCAGGCGGAGGTAACCATTTGCCGGGGACCGGTGGTTCGAATACGGATCTCGCGGGCTGGACTCCGACGCCATCCAGCCCAGGAATCGGAGGATCCAGCGGTGGAGCGGGTCCTCTCCTGAATGACCCGGGCATTCCGGGAGTAGGTGGCGGCCCTGGGCTCGGATCGCCTACGCCAGGCATGAGTGGTGCAATGCCACCAGGTGGTGTTGGGAGCATCAACCCATTGAGTAGCCGCTGGGGCGCAGGCGGCGCTGCGGCGGCTGCGGCTCAAGAGGCAGAGGCGAGCGCTGCCAGCCGAGCCGGGATGATGGGTCCTGCGGTCGGTGCGGGAGCCGATCGCGGTGAGCGCGAACGCAAACGCGCGACATGGCTTGTAGAAGACGAGGATGTGTGGAACGACGGCATCGATGCAGGTCCCCAACTCATCGGTGACGGAGCCACCAAAAACGATTCCTCAAGCGAGAGTGACGCGTCGGCCGAAGATGTTCAGCTCGATCTATCCAGTGATAGCGATGATCTTGCCGATCTTCTCAAGGAGCTTGATCTCGAAGACGGCGTCGGAGATCCGCAAGAGGAGATTTCTAGGCTCCGCGCAAAGATCGAGCGATTGGAGCAACAGGCGAGCTTCGAACAGAGCGGAACGGGGATCCGTATTCAGCAACCCCGCTGGCCTTTCGAGGACGATGCGTGAAGATTGTTTGGCGTTTCGCTGCAGGCATCATCGCCGTCGCTTCGGCGGTGATGCCGGCTGCGACGGCTAGCGCGCTACCTCAACCACGCCAGGAAGAGTGGTGGTTTTCCGCGTGGGGTATTCAGAGTGACGTGTGGCCGACGACGACTGGCGTCGGTGTCACCGTCGCCGTTCTCGATTCCGGTGTGAATGCTAAGCTCCCAGAGTTGGTCGGATCGGTTCTCGCGGGTAGTGACACAACAGGGCGCAAAACTGATGGCCGCCAAGACCTCGATGAAAAGGATTATGGGCACGGCACTGCCATGGCGGCGCTCATCGCTGCCCACGGCGGAGGGGCCACTAATTTTGTGGGTATTGCACCAGGGGCCAAAATACTGCCTGTCCACGTCACGCTACGGGTCGGCGACCAGATAAACCAGTACGAAGATTATGCGAACGGCATCAGATACAGCGTAGATCACGGCGCTAAAGTAATCAGCATTTCTCAGGGGGCAAATTCGGCAACTCTACCCAACCACTGTGATCCAGATCTTCAGAATGCCGTTTCCTATGCGGTCCAACGCGATGTCATCGTCGTTGCAGCTGCCGGCAACAGTGGAGCTGGCTCAAACTGGCCGGAGCTTCCTGCTTCGTGTGCAGGAGTCCTGGCTGTAGGGGCGATCGACAAGACCTTGCAGCCGTGGGGCGGCACGCAGAGACAGTCTTATGTCGCTGTAGCTGCTCCAGGAGTTGGGGGAACGGTCGGGAAGGATGGGCGATACTTCGCTAAAAGCTGGGGGACAAGTATTGCCACGGCGCTGACATCGGGCGCCATCGCTCTCATACGATCGCGTAACCCAGAGATGCCGGCACGGACCGTGGTTCAGCGACTAATCGCAACGGCCCGCCCGTTGGGATCTCCAAAATGGAACGACCGAACGGGATACGGTGCCATTCAGATCACCGCCGCGATGAACCCTAATCGCTATCCTGTTCCATCCAACGCACCAAACCCTGTGTACGAGGGGTTCGAGAAGTGGCCAGTATCCCACTCTGTGGGGGCGAAAACTGCCCCTCCGACACCAGGTTCTTCAGTGTCCCAGGCGCCGCGCAAATCGACTCATACGAGCAGACGTATTGTCGCTATTTTCATCGCTATAGCGGCGATCGCTGCGGCGGGGCTTCTGATCGGTGCAATCCTATGGCGGCGCCGGGCCAACGCCAGCAAGATCGCCTCCGCCGCTGAGATGCAGGCACACGCTAGATCATATAATGCGCGATCCGGGGGCCATGCGAATGAAGGATGACGCTGGAGCCTGGGGCCAAGTACGGGCGGAACTCAAAGAAGCCATATCTCAGTGCGAGCAGTTCGAGGTGGCGGCTCGTAGGAAACGGGTCGTTCAAACGGACCGGCAGGGGATTGTGACGGTGACCGCCAATGGATTCGGCGATATCGTCGATCTCGCAATCTCTGATCAGGCTCTGCGGCATCCGCAACGGCTCGGCGCTCAGATCACCGAAGCGGTCGTCAGGGCGCGGCGTGCGGGCCAGATCGTTGGCGAACGTCTCCGCGAGTTGAAGTTCGACGCCGCTCCTTCCGCCAATAGCCTGAAGACGGTGATTAGTGAGATTCCCGACGCGGTCAATTACGACCAGATCGATTATTCTGGGGCAGCGGACACCAAGAACGCCATCGCGGAGTGTGGGGAATTTCTTCAGCGCCTCTCCGGTGATGTCGGCGCGTTTGAGCGAAGGTTCTTGCGTTGTGAGATCGGAGCGGCTGTCGGGCATGTGGAGAGCAACGTGACCGAAAGCCGCCTCAGGATCAGCATTAGGCCGGAAGCGCCTAGAGAAGTTGGCTTGGAGAGGCTCTCGCAACAGACGATGACGGCGATCAATAGAGTCGCCAAGCAGTCAAGTGGAGTCCGGGTCGGTACAATTAAGAAAGCTCTTGTCGAGTCGCCCGTACGAAAATTCGGGCGCGCAATCGGAGAAGAGTAAAACTATGGCGGACGGTTACAAGGTTGAGAAGCGGCGGCTTGAACGCCATGCCGCTTGGCTCGACGGGCAGCGCGAAGAATGGGACAAGAGAATACCCGGCGATCTGCATGGACTTTTCACGACTGGAGGCGAATTTACGGCCGCAGGGGATAATTTTGTGGCGGAGCTTGAGGGGCTGCGCGAAAAGTACGCAAATGATATAGTGCCCGGCGTGTGTAGCCTTATGGCTGAGGTGGTGGCGGCACTCCGTTCCGTGAAAAAGAACTACGGCGATGCGGAGGAGGCGTCAACTGTGGCACACCAAGGCGAAAGGCTGCCTCAGCATCAAACGCCGGGAAACGATCTCGGTCAAATTCTAAACCAAGGCACTCGGTGATCTTTTTATGGCTGACAGCTTTCCGCCGCCGGTTACGGCAGCCATTTCGGCAGCATACAAGGTCAACGCCGGCCTAGGCGCCCAAGTGAAGTTTGCGGCGCAACAATCCTGGGGCGATCCTCAAGCGATCAAAGCGCTCGCTCGATCTTGGACCGCGCTTGCTACACACGTCGATAATACGGGCAAAGACCTTCAGAGGGAAATTCGATCACTGGGCCAAGACTGGGAGGGCGGCGCCGCCGACGCATACAAGAACTGGATGCAGACGTTGAACGACGAGTCGATTCAAGTGCTGTCCGGCCAGTTCAAACAGATATCGTCGATTTTGGACGGTGCCGCTGGTGATGTCAGTGCAATGAACGAAGAGTTCACCAAACTCTGCACCTGGTTCGTTGCCACGGTCCTCGCCGCGATAGCGGCCTCAAGGACCGGGACGGTAGGTGCACTCGCTGCCGTAGGCGCCAGCATCAAGTTTGCCGATAGGCTAATAGAGTTCCAGAACTCCTACCTAGAAAAGCTCAATCCACGCACGCAGGCTCTACGGCAAATATCCACTGGAATTCAAAACGGCAGCATCGGTCGACGCGTTCAACATTCTCCTGATCTTGAGCATCCCTTCCCGTATTTCACTCGAGAATTCGCGGACCCCTACCAGTGGAATGTTTTGGGGGATTGGCGAAACTGGAAGATGCATAATTAGGTGCATGGGGTCCGATGATACACAACGACGCGGTCGACATCACTCTAAGAAATACATGGCGATGGTCGCCGCTTGTAATTGTCGCCGGGATATGGGCGGTCGTGCTCGTCATGTTGGGCGGTGTCGATCGTGATTTCCTTGAGTTCACTGGAATTCTCCTTGTTGGAATTGCCTACATCGCAATGGTCCAGTTGAGGTTCAGGGTGATTCTCACCGGCGAGGGGATCGCCGTGCGTGCGTTGCGTCGCAGGTTCATTCCGCGGCAAGAGATCGCCGCGATCGAGGTTCGCCGCTGGTTCGGCGGGCGTCGGCTGACCGTGGTCCGTGCGGACGGAACCACCGAACGACTCCCGGTGCCGTGGCCCGAGGATTCGCGCTGGAACGAGATGCTCGAAGAGGCTCAGCAGTGGGTGGCGGGCTCTCGACGCAATGATGCGTCACGGACCTCCTAGCTCACACGGCTCCGGTGTTCTCGCGTTATGGGGCTTGATGTCCGGTTGTGAGGCCGAGGGTGGTGAGGCAGCGGCGGGCGTTTTGGAGATGTCGCCGGTTGGCTTGGGCGATGTTGGTCCAGAGTTTCAGGATGCCGATGGCGAGGTTTCGCAGGGCGGTCATGACGGCGGGGCCAGTGCCGGTGCGGATCTGGGAGGCGTCTTCGCGGTAGGTGACGTCGCGTATGTGGTGGAGGGCTTCGATCTGCCATTGGCGGCGGATCCAGGCGGCGAGTTTGTCGGGCCGGGCCTGGTGGGCGGCGAGGCTGGTGACGGCGTAGACGGTGGTGGTCGAGGATTTGCCGCCGTGGCGGGGCCGGGTCTTGCGGGTGATGGCGATGGCCTGGGCGGCGTGGTAGAACAGCAGCCCTTCGGCCAGCGTGACGACCTTGAGACAGCGGCCTTCGGTCCGGCCGTGTCCGGGCGGGTGGACACCGACCTCGCCGAAGACGCCATCCTCGTCACCAGCGAACTGGTCACCAACGCGATCGCCCACGGCGCCGCACCGGTCACCCTTACCGTCACCGAACGGACCGAGCCCGAGCGGACCGTCATCCTCGACGTCGCCGACGCCTCACCCGACCTACCCGTCCAAGACCTCCCCGGCGAGGTCGGCCACTTCGGGCTATGGATCGCCGAAGAACTCGCCCGCGTCACCATCCACCCCACCACGACCGGCAAGACCGTACGCGCCGAATTCATCCTCTTCGACCAACCGGCCACCCGGTGATCGGTCCTGGGCCCGTACACACAACTCTCACCTCTGGCTCGCGTTTCCGCAGATGAACGAAGATCGTGCAGCCAGTTTGTGTGCGAACGGGTCTGGTATCGGCGGCAGGGCGCGTCACGCCCGGCGCCGGCCAGGGCACCGCAAGGGCAGACTGCGGGCAGGAATCGGGACGCGGAGGTGAGGCCGATGGGCGACGGGGCTTCGATCGGGACGGTGACGATCACTGTCTGCCGGGAGCAGGATGTCGAGCTACTCGAGCGGTACATGCCCTCGCCGGGGCGGAATCGGTTCCACGCACGGCGGTTCGCGCGTCAGGAGCAGGGTTTGAGCACGTACCTGGTGGCCTGGTTGGACGAACGGCCGGTGGGTTCGGGGGCGATTTTGTGGGACGGGTGCGGGGCGGTCGAGGTCCGGCGGCGCTATGCGGACTGCCCGGAGCTCGGTGGGCTCGGTGTGTGGCCGCCGGAGCTGCGGTCGAGAGGGATCGGGACGGCGTTGATACGCGCGGCTGAGGCACGCGTTCGCGAACGCGGTCACCGCATGATCGGGCTCGGGGTGAACGACGACAACCACGCCGCGGCCGCGTTGTACCTGCGGCTGGGGTATCAGGAGACCGGCTGCCAGTACCTCGACCGGTACGACTACGTCGGGACGGACGGCGTCATCCGTCAGGCCGCCGATCCCACTCGCTTCCTGGTGAAGCCGCTGGATGAGACATCGTGATGAGCTGGCACCCTCGCCGCTGACCGTGACGACGCGTCGATCACACCCGCGTTCTCATCACGTACGCGAGCGGCGGGCGCGCGCTTCGTCCGCGGGGCGGTCAGGGGGCGTATGCCACTACCCTTGGTGGCGTCGTGAATCTGATCAATGTTGAAGGCCTGAGCAAGGCGTACGGGCCGTCCCCTCTGCTCGACGATGTCTCCCTCGGCGTGTTCGCCGGCGACCGGATCGGCGTCGTCGGCCGCAACGGCGACGGGAAGAGCACACTCGTCTCCTTGCTGGCCGGCCGCATCGAGCCCGACAGCGGGCGGGTGACACATGCACGGGGCGTGCGGCTGGGGTTCCTGACCCAGCGCGATGAGTTCCCCGACGGTGCGACCGTTCGCTCGGTGGTGTTCGGCGATCAGGCCGAGCACGAGTGGGCGAGCGACGCTCGTGCGCGCGACATCCTCGCCGGGTTGCTGCCAGGGGTCTCGCTGGACGCCCCGATGGCCGGCATGTCCGGTGGGGAACGCCGGCGGGTGGCGCTGGCCCGGCTGCTCGTCCCCGAGACCGACCTGCTGGTCCTGGACGAGCCCACCAACCATCTCGACATCGAGGCGATCGCCTGGCTCGCCGGGCACCTGAAGGATCGCACGCTGATCGTCGTCACCCACGACCGGTGGTTCCTGGACGCGGTGACCGAGCGTACGTGGGAGGTGGCCGACGGGCAGGTGCACCGGTACGAGGGCGGCTACTCCGCGTACGTCCTGGCCAAGGCCGAGCGGGCCCGCATCGCCGCGTCGACCGAGGAGAAGCGGCAGAACCTCCTCCGCAAGGAGCTGGCGTGGCTTCGCCGGGGGCCGCAGGCCCGTACGTCGAAGCCGAAGTTCCGTGTCGATGCGGCGAACGCGCTGATCGCGAACGAGCCGCCGGCGCGGGACACCGTGGAGCTCGTGCGGTTCGCGACGGCGCGGCTCGGCAAGACCGTGTACGACGTCGAGGACGTGACCGTGCGCGTCGGCGATCGCGCGATCTTCGAGCACCTGACGTGGCAGCTCGGACCAGGAGACCGGGTCGGGATCGTCGGCGTCAACGGCAGCGGGAAGACAACGCTGCTGCGGCTGCTGGAGGGTACGGTCGCGCCGGCCGCCGGGCGGGTCATCCGGGGGAAGACCGTGCAGCTCGCGCACCTGTCGCAGGAGCTGGGCGAGCTCGACCCGGGCCGTCGCGTCCTGGAGACGGTCGAGGAGATCAAGCGGCGGATCACGCTGGGGAAGAAGGAGTTCTCCGCCGGTCAGATGCTGGAGCGCTTCGGGTTCCGCGGCGACGCGCAGTGGACCCCGGTGGGCGACCTGTCCGGTGGGGAGCGGCGGCGCCTGCAGCTGCTGCGGCTGCTCATGGCCGAGCCGAACGTCCTCCTGCTGGACGAGCCCACCAACGACCTGGACATCGAGACGCTGACCGAGCTGGAGGACCTGCTCGACGGATGGCCGGGGTCGCTGATGCTGGTCAGCCACGACCGGTACTTCCTGGAGCGGGTCAGCGACCATGTCCTCGCGCTGCTGGGCGACGGCCGGCTGTCGCTGCTGCCCGGCGGGGTCGACGAGTACCTCGACCGGCGCCACCGTTCGACGCCGGAACCCGCGCCCGTACGGGCCGCCGAGCCGAAGCCGGCCAAGAACTCCTGGCAAGCGAAGAAGGAGCTCGACCGGCTCGAACGCCGGATCGAGAAGCTCGGTGCCCGCGAGGCGGAGCTGCACGAGCTGATGGCCACCCACGCCACCGACCACGAGAAACTGCTCGAACTCGACGCGGAGCTGAAGAGCGTACGCGCCGAGCGCGAGGAGATCGAGGAGCAGTGGCTCGTCCTCGCCGACGAGGTGTAGGGGGTGTCCGGGGTGGACGCTCCCTAGGCCGGGACCGTACGAGGGTTGTTCATCACCGGCCGATGCCGCGATGATCCTTTTTCATGTCGACATGGATCACGCGCTTCAACGGTATGGGTGACGGGCCGCGGCTGGCGGTCAAGGACGCCATCGACATCGAGGGATCGCCGACGACCGCGGGCAGCCGCGCCGTCGCCGACCGCGCCGAGTCGGCGGCGGCCGACGCCAGGGTCGTGGCGACGGCGCGCGCCCAGGGCGCGCGGATCGTCGGCAAGGCGAACCTCACCGAGTTCTGCCTTGGCGCGGACGGCGTGAACCCGTGGTTCGGAACCCCGGTCAACCCTCTCGACCCGGCGCGTGTCCCCGGCGGATCGTCCAGTGGCTCGGCCGTGGCCGTCGCCACCGGAGAGGCGGACGTCGCGTTCGGCACGGACACCGCCGGGTCGGTGCGGATCCCGGCCGCCTGCTGTGGCATCGCGTCGCTCAAGACGACGCACGGCCGAGTGCCCCTCGACGGCGTGTATCCGCTCTCGCCCTCCCTCGACACGGTCGGCCCGATGGCCAGGGACGTCGCAGGGGTGGCCCTGGGCATGGGGCTGATCGAGCCCGGCTTCGCCCCGGCACCGTACGACCCGGGCATGACCGTCGGCCGGCTGCGAATCCCCGGGGTGGCCGAACCGGCGATCGACGCGGCGGTGGACGCGGCGCTGCGCCAGGTGTTCACGGTGGTGGACGAGACCTGTGCGCACTTCGCGGACGCCGTCCTGGCCAATGGCGTGTTCGTCGGTGAGGAGGCCTATCGCCAGAACGGTCACCTTCTGGACGACGCGAGCCGGCTCAGCGAACGGATGTACCGGCGGCTGAGCGGTCTGCGTACCGACGCGGAGGGCAAGCGGGGGTGGGCCGAGGCGACCCGGACGGCGATTCGGGCGGAGCTCGACGTCCTGTTCGAGCGACACGCGGTCCTCGCGTTGCCGGTCCTGCCGACCGTGGCGCCGCCGCCTCCGGCCGGAGACGACGATCTCCTGTTGTGCGTGCTGACCGCACCGTTCAACGTCGCCGGGCTGCCGGTGTTCGCGCTCCCGGTGCCACTGCCCGGGTCCCATCTACCGGCCGCCGTGCAGCTCGTCGGACCGGCGGGGGGCGAGGAATTGCTGTGCGGTGCGGCCGCCGCTCTGGAAGCCGCGCTCGGCTGACCGTTCGCCCGGCTGCTCGACTGCCCGACTGCCCGGCCCAGGATCTGCCCGGCCGAGGACGCGCTGGTGGTCGCTCGGCTGAGAGGGCCGTGGGGCGGGAGGACTGTCGGTTCGGTGGCGGGAAGGGCAAGATGATTCCGTGACCTTGGTAATGGCGAGCACACGAGGCCGACCATGACGACGTGGCTGCTCCGGATGGAGGCACCCGGAGACGGTCCCCGGCTCGCCGTCAAGGACGCGATCGACGTCGCGGGGCTGCCGACGACCGCGGCCTGCCCCGTCATCGGGGACCGGGCGGAACCGGCCGAGGCGGACGCTCCCTGCGTCGCCGCCGCGCGGGCGCAGGGCGCCCGGATCGTCGGCAAGACGAACCTCACCGAGCTGTGCCGGGCCATCGACGGCATCAACCCCTGGACGGGCACTCCGGTGAACCCGCTCGATCCGCGACGGGTACCGGGCGGTTCGTCCAGCGGCTCGGCGGTGGCCGTCGCGACCGGCGAGGCCGATGTCGCGCTCGGCACCGACACGGCCGGATCCGTACGGGTCCCGGCGGCCTGCTGCGGAGTCGCCGGCTTGAAGACGACGCACGGCCGGGTTTCTCTGGAGGGAGTGTTCTCGCTCGCATCGTCACTCGACACGGTCGGGCCCCTCGGCCGTGACGTCGCGGCGATCGCGCTGGGCATGGGGCTGATCGAGCCGGGCTTCACACCGAAGCCGTACGAGGCCGGAGTCGTCGTCGGGCGGCTGCGTCCGGACGGCGTCGCGGTCGATCCGGCGATCGACGCCGCCGTCGACGCGGCGCTGCGCGCGGCGGACCTGGCGTTCGCCGACGAGCCCATGGACGCCTGGGCCGGTGCCCTGTCGGCCGGCAACACGCTGATCCTCGGCGAAGGCCATCGTGCGCACCGAGGCCTGCTGGCCTACCCGGACCGTATGAGCGTCCGCATCCGGCGGCGCATCGAACGCGGCGAACGGATCACCGACGGGATGCTCGACGAGGCGTACACCACCCGGGCGGCGACGCGAGACCTCTTCGACAAGCTCCTCGAACGTTTCGCGGTGCTCGCCCTGCCGACGATCTCGCAGCGACCACCCCTGATCGGCGCCGAGCGCGAGGTGGACCTGACCGAGCTCACGCTGCCGTTCAGCCTGTCCGGTCACCCCGCGCTGGTGCTTCCCGTGCCGGTGGCCGGGGATGGTGAGCTGCCGGCTTCGCTGCAGCTCGTCGGGCCGATGGGCGGTGAGGAACGGCTGCTGGCCGTCGGCGTGGCCATCGAGGCGGCCCTGCGCCGATGACGGTGCTCACGTTCGGGCACGGCACCGCGTCGCAGGACCGGATCGCCGAGCTCCTGACGGCCGCGGGCGTCGCGTTGCTCGTCGACGTGCGTACGGCGCCCGGGAGCCGGCGCAATCCGCACGTGGCGCGGCACGAGCTGGAGCGATGGCTGCCGGAGCACGGGATCGACTACCGGTGGGACAAGCGTCTCGGCGGCTTCCGGCGGCCGCCCGCCGACTCTCCCGACGTCTTCTGGCGGGAGGAGATGTTCCGTGGGTACGCCGCCCACATGCGCGGCGCGGAGTTCGGCGCGGCGATCGACGACCTGCTGCGGGAGGACCGGCGGCAGGCCGTGATGTGCAGCGAGAGCGTCTGGTGGCGCTGCCATCGGCGGTTGATCGCCGACTACCTCGTGCTGGTCAGGGGCGTACCGGTCGATCACCTCATGCACGACGGGCGGCTCGTCCCGCACACTCCAGCACCGGGCGCCCGGATCCGCGACGACGGGCTCCTCGTCTACGACGGCGGCCAGGAGCCGCTCATCTGAGCCGCTCCGGCGACGCCTCGGGTCAGGCGGCCGGGTCGGTGTCGAAGGGGACCAGGAGCGAGCGCAGCAGGCTCGCGAGCGTGCGACGGTCATCGGGGCTGAGGGAGCCGAGGAGCTCGCGCTCGCGGTCAACGAGGTCGGCGAACGCGGCGTCGACCCGCGTGCGGCCGGCGTCCGTCAGCCGGACGAGGACGCCGCGCTTGTCCTGCGGGTCGGGGCTCCGGCGGACGAGGCCTGCGGACTCCAGGCGGTCGATCCGGTTGGTCATCGTGCCGGAAGTGACCAGGGTGGCGCGCAGCAGCCGGCCGGGACTCAGTTCATACGGTGGACCGGCGCGCCGTAGTGCGGTCAGCACGTCGAACTCCCACGACTCCATGCCGTGCGTGGCGAAGACCGCCCGGCGGGCGCGGTCGAGGTGCCGGGCGAGCCGGGAGACCCGGCTGAGGACGTGCAGCGGCTCGACGTCGAGGTCCGGGCGCTCCGCACGCCAGGCCTCGACGAGCCGGTCCACCTCGTCCTCCACAACCGATCACCTTACCTGTCTTGACGTCGAGATATCCACGCCGGATCATCCGTCTTGACGTCAAGAGATCAGTATCCCGGTCCTCCTTGGGCCACGGGTGGGAAGGAGACGGCCTTGAGCCTCCTGGTTGGATTTCACCACGTGCAGCTTGCCGCGCCTCCGGGCACGGAGGGGCGGATGCGGGACTTCTACGCCGGCACGCTCGGGCTCGCCGAGGTGTGCAAACCGGTGGAGCTGGCCGCCAGGGGCGGAGCGTGGTTCCGCGCTCCGGGCATCGAGATCCACATCGGCTCCGAGACGGGCTTCCGGCCCGCGAGGAAAGCCCATCCTGGGATCCTCGTGCGCGACCTGGAGGCGCTGGCCGCCCGGCTTCGGGCCGCCGGTCATTGCGTCGTCCGTGACGGCCTGCTGCCCGGATATCGGCGCTTCTATGTGGACGATCCCGTCGGCAACCGCCTGGAGTTTCTAGAGCCCGTCGAAGCGGTCTGAGCTCGTCCGCCCCACGCCGGCCCGCCGGCGGCTCGTCCTTCGGTCTCGCGTCGATGTCACGGGCCCCCGCCTCCCGGTCGGCCGGCATCTCCCGGTCGGCGAGTACGTCGAGCAGGATGCCCAGGATCCCGCGGAGCTCCTCGACGTGGTCGGCCTTGTGGGCCGCGTTCTCGAAACCGGCCGACTGGGCGTCGGGCGCCGCCTCGGCGTCCTCCAGGGCCTCGGGCGCCGGCTCGGCGTCCTCCAGGGCCTCGGGCGCCGCCTCAGCGTCCTCCAGGGCCTCGGGCGCCGGCTCGGCGTCCTCCAGGGCCTCGGTGAGCCGCATCATAGGCGTCGCCCTGGGTGTCCGGCCGTGTCGTGCGCTCCAGGGAGACCCGGCTGAAGACGTGCGGGGGCTCGACGTCGAGGTCTGGGCGCTCCGCGTGCCGGGCCTCGACCAGCCGGTCTACCTCGTCCTCCGTGACCGATCACTTATCTGTCTTGACATCAAGATATTCGTGAGGGGATCATGTGTCTTGATGTCAAGAGATATATGGAATCCCGAGCGTTACCGAACGTATGCCGCCGAGCGCGCCCGGCCCTTCTCCGAACTGCTGGCCCGCGTCGACGTCGACGACCCCCGCCACGTCGTCGACCTCGGCTGCGGACCGGGCGAGCGCACCGCGGACCTGGCCGCCCGATGGCCCGGTGCCCGCGTCGAAGGCGTCGACAGCTCCGCCCGGATGATCGCCGAGGCGCGTGGGGCGGCACTCGGCGCCCGGGTGCGCTTCTCGATCGGCGATCTCGCGATGTGGAAGCCCGACGGCTTGGTCGACGTGATCTTCTCCCACGCGGCCCTCCAATGGGTGCCCGGCCACCAGAGCCTGCTGCCCCGATGGGTCGACGCTCTCGCCTCGGGCGGCCGGCTCGCCTTCGGGATGCCCGGCAATTTCGACGCGCCGAGCCACGTCATCCTCCGTGAACTGTGCGCCGCACCGCGCTGGCGGGACCGGCTCGCCGCGACGGTCCGGCACGACGTCGTCTCCACGCTCACCGAGTACGCCGGGCTGCTGGCCGGTCTCGGCTGCGAGGTGGACGCCTGGGAGACCACCTACCTGCAGATCCTGCCCGGTCCCGACCCTGTGCTCGAGTGGATGAGCGGCACCGCGCTGCGGCCCGTGTTCGATGCGCTGCCGGACGACACCGAGCGGGAGGAGTTCCGCGCCGAACTCGCGGTTCGGCTGCGCGCGGCATACCCGCGCCGCTCGTGCGGCACGGTCTTCCCCTTCCGACGGATCTTCGTCGTCGCCCGACGGCCGTCGCCACCACCGAACGCCGAGGCGAAGGGGAGCGAATGGTGATTCCTCGAGCCTGAAGAGGCGGTCTGACTCAGGGTGCGTCCGGTGGATCTTCGTCCGGCTGCGCCATGAACAAGATCCACCGGACATGCCCTGGGCGCGTGAACCGGGGCGCCCGGTCCTCCGGGCGCCGCACCGGTGTCACGGGCCGCGCGCCTCGCGGTCGGCGAGCATCTCCCAGTCGGCGAGGACGTCGAGCAGGATGCCGAGGATCCGCCGCAGCTCCTCCACATGGTCTGCCTTGCGCACCGCGTCTTCGAAGCCGGCCGGCTGGGTGTCGAGCGCCAACACGGCGTCCTCCAGGCCTTCGGTGAGCCGCATCGCGCAGATGTCGCCCTGCGCGTCGGCCACGCCGCGCGCTCGCCGGACCGCCGCCGCGCGCCCGATCTTCCCGCCGGCGCGCCCTCGCCCGGCGCGGCCTCGATCGGAACCACCGGATCGATATCGCACTGCCCACCTCCTGGATCCCGCCGACGGCGGATCACCGCCGCGAGGGCACGGATCCGCGGACGGGCGCGAGCCCGTCATCGTCGCTTGGTCGGGTACGACCATAGGGACCGGGTGTGACAGAACGGCTACATGAAGTGAGGGGGCCGAGGTGGCGCCCGATCAGAGTGATCCGGGCTCCACGACGTTGCGGCGGGCGGCCCGGGCGTGCTCCTTCGCCTCCTTGGCCGCCTCCTTGGCCTCCTTGGCCGCTTCCTTGGCCCGGGCCTTCAGGTCCTTCTGGCGGGCCTTGTGGTCCGTCGTCAGGTACGGCTTCGGCTCGAGGCCGGACAGCCCGTTCCACGCGAGGTTCACCAGGTGGGCGGCGACCTCCTCGCGCTTGGGCTTGCGCACGTCCAGCCAGTAGGTGCCGGTCATGGCGACCATCCCGATGAGCGCCTGGGCGTACAGCGGGGCCGCCTTGGGGTCGAAGCCCTTTTCCTTGAACTCGTCCCCGAGGATGTGCTCGACCTGGTTGGCGATGTCGCTGAGCAGGCTGGCGAACGTCCCCGTGGCCGAGGCGGCGTGCGAGTCGCGGACGAGGATGCGGAAGCCCTCGCTGCTGTCCTCGATGTACTCGAGGAGGGCGAGCGCCGCGCGTTCGATCTTCTGCCGGGGGTGTCCGCCGACCAGGGCCTTGGTGATCAGGTCGAGTAGTCGCGCCATCTCGCGGTCGACGACGACCGCGTAGAGCCCTTCCTTCCCGCCGAAGTGCTCGTAGACCACCGGCTTGGACACTCCCGCCACGCTGGCGATCTCCTCTATGGAGGTGCCGTCGAATCCGCGTTCGGCGAAGAGTGTCCTGCCGATGTCGAGCAGTTGCTCCCGTCGTTCTTTTCCGGTCATACGCTTCCGGCGCGACCGTGGGGGTTCGCTCACGTCCTCAATTGTTGCGGTAGCGGCCGAATCGTTGGCTACGCTCACTGCCTGCTCTTCCCTGGCGGCCCTGGACTCCCGACCGCAGGCGGCGCCGTGTGAGACTGATTAGTTTCGCTTACGATATCCGCTTTGCGGCGAGCCGTTCGGCGTTCGGCCAACGAACGTCGGATACCCAGCCGAGCTTTTCGAAGATCCAGATGGTCCGGGCGCTGATGTCGATCTGGCCTTTCAGCACACCGTGCCGGGCACAGGTCGGGTCCGCGTGGTGCAGGTTGTGCCAGGACTCGCCGAAGGACGGGATCGCGAGCCACCAGACGTTACGAGCCTTGTCCCGTGAGTCGAACGCCTCGTCACCCATTACGTGGCAGATCGAGTTGATGGACCAGGTGACGTGGTGCAGCAGGGCGACGCGGACCAGCGAGCCCCAGAAGAAGGCGGTCAGCGCGCCCCACCAGGACATGGTGATCAGCCCGCCGAGGAGCGCCGGGATCAGCATCGAGACGGCGACGAGGCCGGGGAACACTCTGCTGATGCGGCGGATGTCCTTGTCGGCCACCAGGTCGGGGCAGAACTTCGCCGGGGAGGTGCGGCCGGCGTCGAACAACCAGCCCATGTGCGCCCAGACCAGGCCCTTGCTGAGCGCCTTCCAGTCGCCACCGAAGCGCCACGGCGAGTGCGGGTCGCCCTCCTTGTCGGAGTACTTGTGGTGACGGCGGTGCGTGGCCACCCAGTCGATCACGCTCATCTCGATCGAGAGGCTGCCGGCGAGGGCCAGCACGATGCGCAAGGCGCGCTTGGCCTTGAACGACTTGTGGGTGAAGAGGCGGTGGTAACCGACCGTCACTCCCATGCCCGTGATCGTGTACATGACGGCGGTGATCGCCACATCGCTCCAGCCGAGACCCCAGCCCCAGGCGAACGGCACGGCCGCCACGACGGCGAGGAGCGGAACGACGATGAAGACGGCCAGCAGGACGCGTTCGAAAATGCCCTTGGGCTTCGCTTCGAGGTCGGGTCGGACCTGCGATCGGGGTGGCGCGGACGGGGCTACGGTCATGCGGCTTCCTCCTGCCCATCGGGAAACTTACGGCTACGCAACCGTAACCTACGGCGGCGTAAGTTAGGTAGATACCCGACAGTATTCCCGCAAACATGTCGCACGAGTCACACGACGCTTGCCGGTCGGCAAGCCGCCGTTGAGCCCCTCATGGCGACGTCCATGACGTGGGGGATTGGCCCGGATTGTCCGGGTGTGAGCGCGGCGACTCTTCGTGATCGAAACCGATGCGCCGTCCGACGGGGCAGCCGCTATCGTTAGGGATGCCCGGCGGCAGGAATGCCGCCACGGCGATCCGGCGTGGTGAAATCGGCATCACGGAGGGTTTTGGTCCCTTTATTTCTGGTTCGAGCCCAGACGCCGGAGCTCACTCCCCAGCCCGTACCATCGCGCTGACCTGGGGTTCGTCTGCCCGCCGCCCGGACCGGGGCGCGCGGGCCGCCGACGCGGGCGGTATCCTTCGGGTGTCGGGCGGGTAACGGCCCTGCGACCCCGCCTTCTCGCAGGCCGGCACCTCACCGGAGGTCTCCCCAGGCGTCCGTGGCCCGACTCGAACCTGTCAGCGACGCCGAGGAGCCTCCTCCAGTGAGCGGAGTGAGCCACCGGGCGATGCCATGTCACAGCAGTACCACCGAGCCGTCCGGTGAGGTGGTCGCGTGACCATGAGTCGCCCCGCAGCCGTCATCGTCCTCGCCGCGGGCGAGGGCACCCGGATGAAGTCCCGTACCATCCCGAAGGTCCTGCACGAACTGGGCGGACGCAGCCTGGTCGGGCACGTCCTCGCCGCCGCCCGCGACCTGCGGCCCGAACGCGTCGTGGTCGTCGTCGGGCACGGCCGGGACAAGGTCGTCGAGCATCTCGCGGAGATCGCCCCCGACGCGGTCGCCGTGACCCAGGAACAGCAGAACGGCACCGGTCATGCGGTGCGGGTCGTCCTCGAGGCGGTCGGCGCGCTGACCGGCACGGTCGTCGTCACCAACGGCGACCACCCGCTGCTGCGCGGTGAGACCCTGACCGAGCTCGTACGGGCCCACGAGACCGATGGCAACGCCGTCACGGTGCTGAGCACCGACATCCCCGACCCGACGGGGTACGGCCGGATCGTCCGGGGGCCCGGCGGCGAGGTCGCCGCGATCGTGGAGCACAAGGACGCGGGCCCCGACCAGCGGGCCATCAGCGAGATCAACGTCGGCATGTACGCCTTCGACGGAAAGCTTCTGGCGGACGCGCTGGGCCGGGTCACCACCGACAACGCCAGCGGCGAGGAGTACCTCACCGACGTCGTCGGGATCCTGCGCGGGGACGGCCACCGGGCCGGCGCGTACAAGGCGGCCGACTGGATCGAGACCCAGGGCGTCAACGACCGGGTCCAGCTCGCCCAGGCGCGACGCCAGCTGAACGACCGGATCCTCGAGGCGCACATGCGCGCCGGCGTGACGATCGTCGATCCGATGTCCACGTGGATCGACGTCCAGGCGACGCTCGAGCCCGACGTGATCATCGAGCCGGGCACCCAGCTGCGCGGCGCCACCCACGTCTCGGCGGGCGCGCGTATCGGCCCGAACACCACGATCACCGACACCTCGATCGGGGAGGACGCCGTGGTGGTCAACGCCGTGTGCCTCTCCGCCGAGATCGGCCCGGAGGTGAGCGTCGGTCCCTTCGCCTACCTGCGGCCGGGCACCAGGCTGGCTCGCAAGGCCAAGATCGGCACGTACGTCGAGACCAAGAACGCCGTGGTCGGCGAGGGCAGCAAGGTCCCGCACCTGACCTACGTCGGCGACGCGGAGATCGGCGAGGGCTCCAACATCGGCGCCGCCTGCGTCTTCGTGAACTACGACGGCGTCACCAAGAGCCGCAGCGTCGTCGGCGACCACGTCAAGGTCGGCAGCGACAACATGATCGTCGCTCCGGTCACGATCGGCGACGGCGCGTACACCGCGGCCGGTTCCGTGATCACGGACGACGTGCCGCCGGGCGCGATGGCGGTCGCCCGGGGACGCCAGCGCAACGTCGAGGGGTGGGTCGAGCGCAAGCGCGCCGGCACCCCTTCGGCCGAAGCGGCACGCCGCGCCCGCGAGCAGGACGGCCAGGACAGCGAGTAAGGGGACGGTACGGGTGACAGGGATGAAGGCGACGGGCGAGAAGAAGCTGATGCTCTTCTCCGGCCGGGCATACCCCGAACTGGCCGAAGAAGTGGCAGAGGCCCTCAGCGTGGAGCCGACGCCCACGTCGGCGTACGACTTCGCCAACGGTGAGACGTTCGTGCGGTTCAACGAGTCGGTGCGCGGTTCTGACGCGTTCGTGCTGCAGAGCCACACCGCCCCGATCAATCAGTGGATCATGGAGCAGCTGATCATGGTCGACGCCCTCAAACGGGCGTCGGCCAAACGGATCACGGTGGTCGCGCCGTTCTTCGGCTACGCGCGGCAGGACAAGAAGCACCGTGGCCGCGAGCCGATCTCCGCGCGCCTGATGGCGGACCTGTTCAAGACCGCCGGCGCGGACCGGCTCATGGCCGTCGACCTGCACACCGCGCAGATCCAGGGCTTCTTCGACGGCCCGGTGGACCACCTGTTCGCCCTGCCGATCCTCACGAGCTACATCAAGTCCAAGCTCGACACCGCGCAGGTGACGGTGGTCGCCCCGGACGCCGGGCGGGTGCGCGTCGCGGAGCGCTGGAGCGACGAGCTCGGCGGCTGCCCGATGGCGATCATTCACAAGCGGCGCGACCCGGAGGTCGCGAACGAGGTGAAGGTCTTCGACGTCGTCGGTGAGGTCGCCGGCCGCACGTGCGTCGTCGTCGACGACATGATCGACACCGGCGGCACGATCGTGAAGGCGGCCGACGCGCTGTTCGAGGAGGGCGCCGAGCGCGTCGTGGTGGCCGCCACGCACGGCGTGCTGTCCGGGCCCGCCGTCGACCGGCTGAAGAACTCCCGGATCTCCGAGGTCGTACTCACCAACACGCTGCCGATCCCGGACAACAAGCGGTTCGACAAGCTGACCGTGCTGTCGATCGCGCCGCTGCTGGCCCGGGCGATCAGTGAGGTGTTCAGCGACGGCTCTGTGACCAGTCTCTTCGGCGGGCACAGCTGAGAATCCGACCCTCGGCACGAACTGGAACGCCGATCGGCTAAACTTGGGAGACCGTGTGCGTCCGACGCTGCGTTGATGGGCTCGCCCACCTTGAGCCCGGCCGCGAGGAGCACCGACGATCTTCGACGCCACGCGCGCCGACTTTGTACTGACAAGCTTCATTTCAGCGAGGAGTTTTCGCCGTGTCCGAGGTACGCATTGCCGCCGAGCCCCGCACCGAATTCGGTAAGGGCCCCGCCCGGCGCGCTCGCAGGGCCGGCAAGGTGCCCGCCGTTCTGTACGGCCACGGCACCGACCCGAAGCACATCACGCTGCCCGGCCACGAGCTGATGCTCGCCCTCAAGACCCCCAACGTGCTGCTGCGCGTCGAGGGCCTCGGGGACGGCGTCGAGCTCGCGCTTCCGAAGGACGTCCAGCGCGACCCGCTCAAGGGCTTCCTCGAGCACGTCGACCTGCTCGTCGTGAAGCGCGGTGAGAAGGTCACCGTTGAGGTTCCCATCCAGGTGACCGGCGAGATCGCGCCGGGCGGCATGCTCGACCAGCAGCTCGTGCAGATCGCCCTCGAGGCCGAGGCGACCCACCTCCCCGGTGCGGTCGAGGTCGACGTCGAGGGCCTGGAGATCGGCACTCAGGTCCTCGCCAAGGACCTCAAGCTGCCGGCGGGCGCGACCCTCGGCGCCGACGAGGAGGCCCTGGTGCTGCACGTCGTGGCGGCGCCGACGGCCGAGCAGATCGAGGCGGCGACCACCGGCGAGGCTGAGGCGCCCGCGGCCGAGGCCGCCCTCGCCGAGCCCGCCGAGGGCGGCGAAGAGTAACAGCGCCGTCCAGGCGCCGGATGGTCCAGGCGCCCGACGTGCTCGGGTGCCGGATGTCCGTCCGCCGGGCGCGCTCGGGCGGCGGGCGTCCGCCCACGGTGCGGTGTGCCCGCTGGGATGATGGGACGGCTTCGCGGTCGCTCCTGACGGCCCGTGGCGCGCAGTCGTTCACTAGTGTGTGAGCGCCCCTGCCCGGGGCGCCCAGAGCCCGTGTGGAATGGGTGTCGGACAGGCCCGGCGGCCCATTGCGCGCGGGCTTTGACGTATGTCGGAGGATGCTCGGTGAGCGCGACCATGAGCGGTGCGAACGAGCCCTGGCTCGTCGTCGGGCTCGGCAACCCCGGACCGCAGTACGCCGGTAACCGGCACAACGTCGGCTTCATGGTCCTCGATGTGCTGGCGGCGCGGATGAGCGGGCGGTTCAAGGCGCACAAGGCGCGCGCCGAGGTCGTCGAGGGCCGTCTCGCGGGCGTCCGGGTGGTGCTCGCGAAGCCCCGGTCGTACATGAATGAGTCCGGGGGCCCCGTCAAGGCGCTGCACGACTTCTACAAGGTTCCGCTCGAGCGCGTCGTCGTCGTCCACGACGAACTCGACATCCCGTACGGCACGCTGCGGCTGAAGCGCGGTGGTGGCGACAACGGCCACAATGGACTGCGCTCGATCACCAAGGCGCTCGGCGGCCCTGACTATCTCCGGGTGAGGTTCGGCATCGGCCGCCCGCCGGGGCGCATGGACGCCGCGGCTTTCGTGTTGCGTGACTTCTCCGCGACCGAGCGCAAGGAACTCGACCTGAACGCCGAACGCGCCGCCGACGCCACGGAAGCGTTGTTCACCGACGGTCTGGAACGCGCGCAGAACGTCTATCACACCGCATAGAAGGTCTTTCGCACCGCTGCGTAGTCGAGTGCCGCGCAAAGCGTGGTTTCCATCACTCTGTGCACTCTGGGTCTCTATCGTGCCGGGTGTAGGCATCCGGAATACAGCGCCGTTCAGTCTCCCGATGGCTGAAAGGTCGCAATTCGGTACTGACCGTCACTGATAGGACGCGGAGGGCGGTAAACGGCGAAACGTGTGAACCTCTGGGGTTCACGACGCGTCCTGATCCAGCAGAGTCCTGGGGTATTTCGGCGAGGGGTGAGATGGCGGTCGTCGGAAAGGCGTGGCCGGAGGCCCAGTCCGCCCACAACGGTCGTTCGCAGGCCGAATCCTGGGCGTCCGGGTACGCACGGCAGGCGTTCTGCGTCGACTTCTTCGCGGCCCTGCTCGCCGGCCTGATCGCGTTCGTCGCCCGATTCCGCTATCCCACGTTCGGTGACCCCTGGAGCACGCCCTACATCGGGCTGAGCCTCGTCCTGCCCTTCCTGTGGACGGGCGTGCTCAACATGGGACGCGCGTACGAGCAGCGGCTGTTCGGCGTCGGCTCCGAGGAGTTCCGCCGGGTCATCCAGGCCGGATTCTCGCTGACCGCGACGGTCGCGATCGCCGCGTACGCCACCAAGATCGACGTCGCCCGCGGATACGTCATCGTGGCGCTGCCGCTCTCGACGATGCTCGCGCTGGCCGGGCGCTACCAGCTGCGCAAGCGGCTGCACCACCGGCGGAAGGCGGGCGAGTGCATGCGCCGCGTCGTGGCCGCCGGCCACCGGGCGGCAGTGGCCGACCTGGTCAAGCAGCTGCGCCGCGAGACCCACCACGGCATGGAGATCGTCGCCGCCTGTCTCCCCCCGATGCTCACCTCCGGCGACGACGCCGTCCACGAGATCGAGGGCGTCCGGGTCGCCGGAGACTTCGCCGGGATCGCCGGCGTCGTCGAGACCGCGCAGGCGGACACCGTCGCCGTCCTGGCCTGTCCGGAACTGGACGGCGTGGTCCTGCGCCGCCTCGCCTGGCAACTCGAGAAGGACGACGTCGACCTCGTCGTCGCGCCCGCGCTCATGGAGGTCGCCGGCCCGCGTACCTCCATCCGCCCGGTCGCCGGGCTGCCGCTCCTGCACGTCGAACACCCCGAGCTGACCGGCGTCCGCCGGCTGGCCAAGAGCGCGTTCGACCGCACCGTCGCCTGTGCGGCGCTGATCGTCCTGTGGCCACTGCTGGCCGCCATCGCGATCGCCATCCGGCTGGAGAGCCACGGCCCCGCGTTCTTCCGCCAGACCAGGGTCGGCCGGGGCGGCCGCGAGTTCACCGTGCTGAAGTTCCGCACGATGGTCGTCGACGCCGAGCGGCGCAAGGCCGAGCTGGTAAAGCTCAACGACCAAGACGGGGTCCTGTTCAAGATCAAGAATGATCCGCGGATCACCCGGATCGGGGCCTGGCTGCGTCGCTACTCCCTCGACGAGCTGCCGCAACTGTTCAACGTGATCTGGGGCGACATGTCGCTGGTCGGCCCCCGCCCGCCGCTCCCCGAAGAGGTCGCCCAGTACGGTGACGACGTACGCCGCCGCCTCGTCGTACGACCGGGCATGACCGGTCTGTGGCAGGTGAGCGGCCGGTCGGATCTGACGTGGGAGGAATCCGTACGCCTCGATCTGCGTTATGTCGAGAACTGGTCTTTGACACTCGACCTGCAGATCCTGTGGAAGACCTGGGCCGCCGTGTTGCACGGTTCCGGAGCCTACTGACGTGTAGTAGAGAGAAGTACGTGACCCACGACGACCACGCCCTCGCACGGGACCTGGCCACCGAGGCGGGAGCGCTCCTGCTTCGCCTACGCGCCGAGTCCGGCTTCGCCGACATCAAGACCCTCCGCGACACCGGTGACCGGGAGTCGCACATCTACCTGACGGAGGCGCTCGCCCGGCAGCGCCCCGGTGACGCGATCCTCAGCGAGGAGGGCAAGGACGACCTCCACCGCCTCGACGCCGACCGCCTGTGGATCATCGATCCGCTCGACGGCACCCGTGAGTACGGCGAGGAGGGACGGGCCGACTGGGCCGTCCACGTCGCCCTCTGGGAGCGGGGGGCGGACGGGACCGGGCGGCTCACCGCCGGCGCCGTCGCACTGCCCGCCCAGGGACGGACCCTCTCCACCGCGGAGCCGACGCCATCGCGCCCGCTGAGCGATCCGTCACATATCCGGCTAACCGTCAGCCGCAGCCGCCCGCCGGCGTTCCTCGACCGGCTGCTCGAGGCACTCGACGCGGACGTGGAATTGGTCACCATCGGATCGGCCGGTGCGAAGGTCGCCGCGATGATCCTCGGCGACGTCGAAGCCTATGTACACGCGGGCGGCCAGTACGAATGGGACTCCGCCGCGCCGGTCGCGGTCGCCCGGGCCGCAGGCGCCCATACTTCCCGTATCGACGGATCATCGTTGATCTATAACAATAAGGACACCCTCCTCCCGGATATCCTGGTCTGCCACCCGGACCTGGCGCCGACGCTGCTCGCCGGTATCCGGGCGGTCTCGTAAGCGAACCCCGGGAGCGGCTCCACATGCAGCGCACAACCGCTGACACCCGTGACTACCGGACGTCCCAGCTGGGCGTCCTGGAGTCCGAATCGATCCACATCATCCGGGAGGTCGCGGCCGAGTTCGAACGGCCCGTCCTGCTCTTCTCCGGCGGCAAGGACAGCATCGTCATGCTGCGCCTCGCCGAGAAGGCATTCTGGCCGGCGCCGGTCCCCTTCCCGATCATGCACGTCGACACGGGACACAACTTCCCGGAGGTCATCGAGTACCGGGACCGCCGCGTCGCCGAGCTCGGCGTCCGCCTGGTGATCGCCTCCGTCCAGGAGTCCATCGACAAGGGGCGCGTCGTCGAGGAGACCGGCCGGCGGGCCAGCCGGAACCGTCTGCAGACCACCACGCTGCTCGACGCCATCGAAGAGCACCGCTTCGACGCGGCCTTCGGCGGCGCCCGCCGCGACGAGGAGAAGGCCCGCGCCAAGGAGCGCGTCGTCTCCTTCCGCGACGACTTCGGCCAGTGGGACCCCAAGAACCAGCGGCCCGAGCTGTGGAACCTTTACAACACCCGGATCCGCCAGGGCGAGCACGTCCGGGTGTTCCCGCTGTCGAACTGGACCGAGCTGGACATCTGGGACTACGTCCAGACAGAGGGCCTGGAGATCCCCTCCATCTATTTCGCGCACACTCGCACGGTCTTCGAACGCGACGGCATGCTGCTCGCCGACAGCCCGTACTCCAACCGGGGCGACGACGAGCCGCCCTACGAGGCGATGGTCCGCTACCGCACGGTCGGCGACATGAGCTGCACGGGCGCCGTCGAGTCGACGGCGGGCACCCTGGGCGAGGTCATGACCGAGATCGCGGCCACGCGGATCACCGAGCGCGGCCAGACCCGCGCCGACGACCGCACCAGCGAGGCCGCCATGGAGGACCGCAAGCGGGAGGGCTACTTCTAAATGAGCATGGACATTCTGCGGCTGGCCACCGCCGGCTCGGTCGACGACGGTAAGTCCACCCTCATCGGACGCCTGCTCTTCGACTCCAAGTCGATCTTCGAGGACCAGCTCGAGGCCGTCGAGCGCACCAGCCGGGACCGGGGCGAGGACTACACCAACCTCGCCCTGCTGACCGACGGCCTGCGCGCGGAGCGCGAGCAGGGCATCACGATCGACGTCGCCTACCGCTACTTCGCCACGCCCCGGCGGAAGTTCATCATCGCCGACACCCCCGGGCACATCCAGTACACCCGGAACATGGTGACGGGCGCCTCGACCGCCGACCTGGCGATCGTCCTGATCGACGCGCGCAAGGGCATCCTCGAACAGTCGCGCCGGCACGCGTTCCTGACCACACTGCTGCGGGTGCCGCACCTCGTGCTGGCGGTCAACAAGATGGACCTTGTCGACTACGACCAGGCGACGTTCGAGCGGATCAAGGACGAGTTCACGTCGTTCGCGGCCAAGCTGTCCGTCAGTGACCTGACGTTCATCCCGATCTCGGCTCTGCACGGCGACAACGTCGTGGAGCGGTCGGCGAACATGCAGTGGTACGACGGTCCGTCGCTGCTGCATCACCTGGAGAACGTCCACATCGCCTCCGACCGCAACCTCATCGACGTGCGGTTCCCCGTGCAGTACGTCATCCGCCCGCACAAGTCCACCGATCCGGAGCTGCACGACTACCGCGGCTACGCGGGCCAGGTCTCGGGCGGCGTGCTCAAGCCGGGCGACGAGGTCATGCACCTGCCGTCCGGGCTGACCACGCGGATCAAGCGCATCGACACCGCCGACGGGCCGGTCGACGAGGCGTTCCCGCCGATGTCGGTGACGCTCCTGCTGGAGGACGACATCGACATCTCCCGGGGCGACATGATCTGCCGGCCGCACAACCGGCCGCAGGTCACCCAGGACGTCGACGCGATGGTCTGCTGGATGTCCGACGAGCGACCGCTCGTGCCGCGCGGCAAGCTGATCATCAAGCACACCACCCGTACGGCCAAGGTGATGGTCAAGGATCTGCACTACCGGCTCGACGTCAACACGCTGCACCGCCACGAGGACGCCGAGCGGCTGGTGCTGAACGAGATCGGCCGGATCAGCCTGCGCGTCACCCAGCCGTTGTTCGCCGACGACTACGCCCGCAACCGCGCCACCGGCGGGTTCATCCTCATCGACGAGGCCACCAACGCCACGGTCGCCGCCGGCATGATCATGGAGAACCGCTAGGGGCCTGTCTCGAAGTCCCGCTGTCCTACGGACGGGGACTTCGAGACAGGGCCCAGCACGCAGCGGGCCCGGCTCCTCGGGGAGCCGGGCCCGTACGCTCTTGGGCGAGCCGACCGGGAATCCGCCGTCGGCGATCAGCTCGCCTCAGGCGTTGTGACCTGGCGGGAATCCGCCGGTCGCGATCGGTCCCCACTCCTCGATGTGGATGCGGATGAGCGACTTGTCCTGCCGCCGCATCGCCTCCCGGTACTCCTCCCAGTCGGGGTGCTCACCGGCGATGCAGCGGTAGTACTCGACGAGCCCCTCCAGTGCCTCGGGCATGTCCAGCACCTCGGCACGCCCGTCGACCTGGACGTACGGGCCGTCCCAGTCGTCGGACAGCACACAGATCGACACCCGCTCGTCCCGACGCAGGTTCCGCGCCTTGACCCGCTCGGGATAGGTGGAGATCACGATGCGTCCCTCGCCGTCGACGCCGCAGGTGACGGGGGACATCTGGGGACGGCCGCTCGACCGTACGGTCGCCAGCAGCCCGTGATGGCGCGGGCGCAGGAAGTCCAGCAGGGCGTCCCGGCCGACACGCTCGGCGGTCGCGATTCTCGGAGCCACAGAAATCGCCTTTCCAGGTGGAACGGTTACTGCGCGACAGATTAGATCTGTACCCTTTCCGGGTGCTGCCCTCCGTCGGAGTGGTGATCCCCACTCACAACCGTCCCGAGTTGCTGCGCCGCGCGGTGGAGTCGGTGCTCGCCCAGGAGTACGGCGGACCGGTTCGCGTCGTCGTCGTGTACGACCGGGCGACGCCCGACCGGAGCCTGGCGGGGGACCGGGTCGAGGTGCTCGCCAACGCCCGTACGCCCGGGCTCCCCGGCAGCCGCAACACCGGCGTCCTCGCGCTCGACACCGACCTCGTGGCCTCCTGCGACGACGATGACGTGTGGCTGCCCGGCAAGCTCGCGGCCCAGGTCGCCGCCCTTCAGGCCGAGCCCGACGCGGTGCTCTGCAGCTGCGGCATCCTGGTCGACTTCGACGGCCGGGAGATGCCCCGGCTCGCCGGCACCGATCACGTCCGCTTCGACGACCTCGTCGGCGACCGGGTGATGAGCGTGCACTCCTCGACGTACGTGGCGCGGCGCGAGGCGCTGATCGACATCGGCATGGTCGACGAGACGATCCCCGGCGGCCAGGGCGAGGACTGGGACCTCGCGTTGCGGGCCGCCCGGCGGCATCCGATCGTCAACGTCGACCGTCCCTACGTCCGCGTGCTGTTCGGCCAGACCTCGTATTACGCGCAGGCGTGGGAGACGAAGGTCGAGGCCCTGCGGTGGTTCCTCGACCGGTATCCCGAGATCGGCCGCTCCCCGGCCGCCGCCGGGCGCGTGTACGGGCAGATCGCGTTCGGCTGTGCCACTATCGGCCGGCGCCGGGAGGCGGTCCGCTGGGCCGGACGGGCGGTGCGCGCCAACTGGAAGGAGCGCCGGGTGCCGTTCGCGCTCGCCGTCGCCTCCGGCGTGGTCTCGGGCAAGCGCGTCCTGCTGACCCTGCACGCCCGCGGCCGGGGCATCTGACCGACCGCCGCACGGGATCGCCGCCCGCGTACCCGCACGGCCCCGAGACCGGGACCCGTCCGCTCCCTGTGGGGCGTGTCGCCGTACCCAGGTGTGTCGCGACCGCCGGCCGAGCCGGCGGCGCATCGTACGGCGCCTGCGCCCGCGTCACCCGGCAGGGGTACGGGCGATCAGGTCCAGGTGACCTTGGGGTGCGCCGCGGTCTCGTCCGCGCTGTTGTCGGCCGGCGCCTGGCGCGTCGAGTCGGCGGGCCGGGGGGCTTCGGCGCGGTGGCCGCCGTCGGTGCGCCGGGCGGTCTCCGCCGGCCGGGCCGTCTCGGCGGACCGCGACCGGGCGCCGGAGCGTCCCGCGGACCGGCCCGACGCTGCGGACAGGTCCTGGCCGGTCGGAAGCGCGGTCTCGTTGGTCCGGACGGAGTCCTCGGTGGACGCGGGCGGGAGCGGCTCGGGGCGGTGGCGCCGGCCCCTCCGCGGCGGGCCGTCCTCGTCGGACACGGCCACCATGTCCATGACCGTCGGCGGCTCCTCGATGGCCTGGTACTTGCTCGGCGCCGCCGGTGGAGCGGACGGCCGCTCGCGCAACGGCGGCGCGGTCCGCGCCGGCAGCGATGGCCGCGGCGGCGCGGTCGGCATCTTGTCGTCCTGGGCGGGGAGGACGACCGCGCCCATCACCGCGGCGCCCATCCGGTCGATGCGGCGCACGCCGTCGCGGACCTGGGCGTAGCGCGCGAGGGGGATCTCGACCACCATGAGCGCGGCGTCGGCGAGGTCCGCGAGCGCCTGGGCGTCGGCGCCCAGCTCGGTGGACGGGGCCTCGATGACCGTGAACCGGTACTTCTCACGCAGCGACCCGATCAGCTTGGACATCTGGTCCCGCTGCAGCAGCTCGGCGGCCAGTTCGCCGTTCGCGCCGATCGTGATGGCGCTGAGGGTCGGTGCGCCGTGGTTCTTGCGGATCACCTCGCGGGCCTCGGCCCAGCCGAGCAGCACCTCCGACAGCCCCGGGCCCTCCGGGAGACCGAGGAGCTCGCCGGCCACCGAGGAGTTCAGGTCCGCGCAGATCAGCAGCACATCGGAGCCGGTGCGCGCGAGCGCGGCGGCGAGGTTGGCGGCGACGATACTGCCGCCGCGGCCCGGGGCCGCCCCGGTGACCAGGAGCACGTGGTTGCCGTGGCCGAGCGTGGCGGTGAGGACGTGGGACAGCTCGTGGAAGCTCTGGCCGGTCCGGCTGCGCGCCGGCAGCAACCCGAGCCCCTCGCGGCCGCGCTTGGCCGGGACGTCGACGAGGACCGGCAGGTCGAGGATCCGCTCGATGTCCTGCGCCGTACGTACCCGCTTGTCCGTGCGGTCCAGCAGGATGGCCAGGACCACGCCCAGCAGCAGGCCGCCCACCAGGCCGCTGGGCAGGTACTTCATCAGAGTGGGGTCCGAGGGGGCTGACGGCAGCCGGGCGTCGGTGATGATCTGGCCCGGGCTGACGTTGGCAGCCTGCACGCGAAGGTCGGACGCCTTGTTGTTCAGGACCTGCATCTGGGCGACGACCAGGTTCTTCTGGACCTTGTCGGCCATCGTCCGAAGCTGCTTGGAAAGGGAGTTGATCTGCCGTTCCAGCGCGGACATCTGGCTCATGAGGATGTTGGTGGCGCTGTCGCGCCGGTCGTCCAGGTAGGCCTGCGCGAACGCGTGCGCGCGGCTGCGGGCGCCGTCCGCGGTCGCCGCCTCGACCGTGATGTACAGGACCGTGGAGTTGTTCGGGACGTTCACCGACACCGACGCGCTCAACTCGCCCGGGGTGGCCTTCGTGCCGAGACTCCTGGCCACCCGCTCGGCCACGGAGTAGGACCGCACGCGCTGCGCTTCGGTCTGCAGGTTGATGTCCTGCTGGCGACCGGACTGGCTGCCGCTGTCCAGCGTGGTGGGGGTGACGTTGACGACCGTGTAGGCGGAGTAGGTCTTGGGCATGACGACGACGAGCATCGCCGCCAGCGCGACGCCGAGCGCGGCGGCCGCGGCAACGACCCACCAGCGGCGTTTGAGCATTGCGAGATACTCAGCGAGCTCGCGTGAGCCCCCCGTGGCCGTGGCGTCCATCTGGCTGCGTGACCCCTTCGCCGAAGGTCTATGAGACCGCCATAAGATACCTTGCCGAACATCACGGAAACCTCTGCTCGTAAGTGCTCGTTCCGTGTCCGGAATGATTGTTCAGGTAATCGACGTCGGCGATCGTCGATCTGGGGCAATTCGCGGCGCGGTCTCGCTGATCGAAATCTGTTTTGTATAGGTACGTGGTGTAATCGCCTCGTTCCGAGGCGTGTCAGTTCTCGCGGTACTAAGAACGCCGGCGTACGTGGAAGACGATGAGTCCGAATCCGATGAGCGCCGCCACCCCACCGATGACCAACGCGATCATCGTGACGTTCTGCCCGCCGCCGGTGGTGTCGGCGCCCTGCCCGGCCGGAGTGGTGGGGCGCGCGGAATCGGCCGAACCGGGCAGCGGCACGCGCCAGATCGGCTGCCCCGCACCCTCGGAGTTGACCAGCAACGCGTGGCCGTCGGGCGTGAAGGTCACGCCCTCGCCCTGCTTCTGCCGCGGCAGCAAGATCTCCACCGGGTCCTCGGCCAGAGACTTCGCGAGGTCGCCGCCGTTGATCCACCAGACGTACGCGGTGTCGTCGTTGCGGATGACCACACGGTCGCCGGTGGGGGAGAAGGCGCCGCCCGACGCCCCGGTGATCGGGACGTTCGGGACGACGGCGCGCAGGAGGTTGACGCCCTGCGGGTTCAGGCTCGCCGGCGCGGCCCACAGCGCGGCGCGCTGCTGGGCGTTCTCGGTCTTGTTCACCACGAACACGTGGCCGGTGCCCGGCTGGACCAGCAGCGTCTCGGCGTTGCGCCCGGTGACGCCGTCGGCGTACCGCAGGCGGTAGGTCTCCAGGCCGGTCGCCGTGACCTGACCGGTCGAGTCCGGCGACGGCTCGGCGAACCTGTACACCTGGTAGTCGCGTCGGTCGGACTTGTGGTCCTTCTGCCGGCTGAGCAGCGCGTCCCCGATGTCGCCCATGAAGATGAACCGCTTGCCGTTGCGGAGCCGGACCGCGTTCATGTCCTCCCAGTCCTGGTTGGAACCGGTGGGCAGGTGGACCGTGAACTGCACCTTGCCCTTGGCGCCGAGCCCGAACACGTCCGTGGTGCGGCCCGAGTCCTCGTGGGAGTACAGGACGCGGCCGTTCTCGCTCGTCGCCAGCCCGCTCGCCTGGGTGATGCGCGGGTCGGTCACGGTCTCGACGACCTGGGCGTCGATGGGCCCCGGTGTCGCCCCGACCCGGGCGGTGGCGGCGGTCGGCCAGAAGGCGCAGAGCGCGGCCAGGACCGCAGAAGGCACGCGATAAAGGCGCATGGGCATGCTGATCCCCGGATCTCCCCACTAAGTCTCTGAGAAGGTAAGGCTCGGGGCTGCCCCCGGTAAACTCCTGCCGCCTGCGAGTCTAGGGAGCTGTCGGTGTCGAACGGATACGAAGGGGCGGTTCCGCTGATCACGCACGTCGCCGGGGCGTCTCCCGGCCGGCGGGTCTGATCCTCTCGTGGTCGCCTTCAGCACCCTGAGGCCGGTGTCCCGGCACGGCTCCGACACGCCCTCCTCGCCCGAGAACCCCTCGTGGGGGCAGGATCTGCCCACCTGGCCGCTCCTCGTCTTCTTCGCCGGCTACCCGGTGCTGTGGGTCCTGGGCCTCGGCGGCTTCGCCGCCAGCCTGGCCGCCCTGCCGATGCTCGGCATCCTCCTGCTGCGGCGCGGCATCCGCGTGCCCCCGAGCTTCGGGCTGTGGCTGCTCTTCCTCCTCTGGATGACGTTCTCGGCCACCCAGCTCGACACTGCCGGACGCATGATCGGATTCGTCTTCCGGTACATGAATTACGCGGCGGCCACACTCTTCTTCCTCTACGTCTACAACTCCGCGCGCCGCACGCTGCCGCTCACCCGGCTCGTCGGCCTCATGGTCCTGTTCTGGATCTGGGTCGTGGCCGGCGGCTACCTCGGCGTCGTGCTGCCGAACGGCTCGATCAGCACGCCCATGCAGAGCCTGCTGCCCGGGTCGATCGTGGGCAACGACTATGTGAGCCAGCTGGTCCACCCGAAGTTCGCCGAGGTCCAGCGGCCATGGGGAGCGCCGAAGGCGTACAACCGGCCGAGTGCCCCCTTCGCATACACCAACACCTGGGGCAGCCACTTCGCGCTGCTGGTGCCGTTCGCGATCCTCTACATGCGGACGGCGGCGGTCCAGTGGCGCCGCAACGCCGTCACGGTCCTGCTGATCGCCTCGCTGGTGCCCGCCTTCAGCACCCTGAACCGCGGCATGTTCCTCGCGGTCGGCGTCGGCGTCGTGTACGCGGCCGTCCGGTTCGGCTTCCGCGGCCAGGTGAAGTGGCTGGCGGCGGTGCTGGTCCTGCTGGGGATCGGCCTGGCGACGGCCTCCGCCCTCGGGGTGGGGCAGAGCGTCGGCAGCCGCACCCAGTACAGCTCGACGAACGCCGGGCGGACGACGATCTACCGGGAGGCGTTCGAGCGCACTCTGCAGTCGCCGTTCATCGGGTACGGCGCGCCGCGTCCCTCCCTCACCCTCAACATCTCGGTCGGCACGCAGGGCCAGGTCTGGAACATCATGTTCTCGTTCGGCTTCGTGGCGCTGATCCTGTTCTGCGCCTGGCTGTGGTCGCTGCCACTGCGCACGCGGGCCGCGCCGGGCGCGCTGATCTGGCTGCACGTCGTCACCGTCATGGCCGCATTCATGATCTTTTATTACGGGCTGGACGGCTCCCAGCTCGTGGTCATCTTCGTCGCCGCGGCGCTCGTGCTCCGGGAGAGGGCGGCCGGCCCGGATCCCGCACCCGGCCGGTCGCCCGCGACCGGCCTCGCCCGGTCCGGGCCCGCGCCGGGCCGGCCGGAGTCCCGTGACCTGTCCGGCTGGATCCGGTACACGCCGGGGCCGACCTGGAGCCAGGGCGAGGAGGAGGACGAGTGACCGCGCAGGTAGAGGGGCGGAGCCGGGGCAGGGCGGAGGACGAGTGACCGCGCAGGTAGAGGGGCGGAGCCGGGGCTGGGAGGACGACGAGTGACCGCGCAGGCCGAGGCGGCCGAGCACGCCGACGGTGCCCGGCGCTCGCACTTCCGCGAGTTCGCGCGCGGCGGGATCATCGGGCTGGTCGGCTCGGGTGTCGCGGCCCTCGGCGGCTTCCTCCTGACCGTCGTCGTCGCCCGGGCGCTCGGTCCCGCGCAGACCGGTGTGTTCTTCACGGTGGTCGCCCTCTTCATGATCCTCACTGAGGTCACCGAACTGGGCGCCGATACCGGCCTGGTGCGCAGCACCGCGCGGCTGCGCGCGCTCGGCCGGCCCGGCGACCTGCGCCGGGTGGTCGTCGCCGCGCTCGTGCCCGTCCTGGCCGTGGGTGCCGTCACCGGGCTGGCGGTTTTCGCGCTCGCGCCCTGGCTGGCCGGGCTCCTCGTCGACGCCGCGCACCACGACGACGCCGTGTTCCTGCTGCGGGTCTGCGGGCCCGTCCTGTCCGTGTCGGCCGCCCGCAACGTCGCACTGTCGGGCACCCGCGGCCTGGGCGACCTCACCGCGTTCACCGTTCAGGCGAACGTCATCACGCCGCTCAGCCGGCCGGTGCTGGTCATCGCCGTCGCCGCCCTCGGCTACGGCGCGGGCGCGGTCATGGTCGCCTGGTCCCTGCCGATCGGGCTGACCTTCGTGGCGGCGGTGGTGATCCTCTGGCGGCTGGTCCGGCGGGCCGAGGCGGAGCCGCCGGCCGCCTCGGCGGAGCCCGCTCCGCCGGGCCCCGAGGATCCCTCGGCCGTACGGGAGTTCTGGGCCTTCTCGGGCCTGCGCGGCGTCGCGGCCATGCTCGAGATCGTCGTCGTGTGGCTCGGCGTGCCGCTGGTCAGCGCGATGGTGTCCAGCCACGACGCCGGCATCTACGCCACCGCCGGCCGGTTCATCACCACGGGGACCCTCGTGCTGGCGGCCACGCGGCTCGCCGTGGCGCCGCAGATCGCCGGTCTGCTCGCCCGGGGGGAGACCCGGCAGGCCGAGGACCTCAACGCGGTCGCCACCGGCTGGGTCGTCGCCGCCTCCTGGCCGCTCTACCTCGCCCTGGCGGTCTTCGGGCCCTTCGTGCTCACGCTTTTCGGCCAGGACTTCCGCGGCGGCGCCGCGGCGATGGCGATCCTCGCCTGCGCGATGGCGCTGGTGCTCGCGACGGGCAACGTGCAGACCGTCCTGCTCATGGGCGGTAAGAGCTCGTGGAACCTCCTCGACAAGGCCGTCGTCGTGGTCGTGATGGTGGTGCTCCACCTGCTGCTGGTGCCGCCGTTCGGAATCGTCGGTGCCGCCGTCGCGTGGGGCCTGTCGATGCTCGTGGACAACGGGTTGGCCGTCGTGCAGGTGCGCTACCTCATGGGCCTGCGGCTCCGTACGAGGACGCTCGCCCCCGTCGGGGCCTGGGCGCTGGTCTGGTTCGGCGGCCTCGGCGTCGCACTGCGGGTGCTCTTCGGGACCGGCCTGCCCGTGTTCGCGGCGTACGTCGTCCTGGCCGGCTGCGGGTACGGGGCCGTGCTGTGGCGGCTGCGGCACGTGCTGCACGCCGATGTGATGGTCGGGGCCCTACGGTCGCGCGGACGCGGCGGACGGGCCGACGAGAACGAGGAGGGCTGACGTGCCGACGGGGTTCGTCGCGCGGGCCAAGGATCGCTCGCCACGCTGGATGAAGGACACGGCCAACGCGATGACGCGAGCGTACGCCGTGCGGACCGCCGACCAGCGCCACCTGCCGGACTTCCTCATCATCGGCACCAAGCGCGGCGGCACCACGTCACTGTGGAACTACCTCATCCAGCACCCGCTGGTCATGCCGATGTATCCGGCCTCGCGCGGGGTGAAGAGCCCCGGCTACTACTACGTCAACTACGGCAAGGGCGACGCCTGGTACCGCTCGCACTTCGCCACCGAGCGGGAGCTCGACCGGATCGAGGAACACCTGGGCACCCGCCCCATCACCGGGGAGGCCTGCCCGTACTACATGTACTACCCACCCGTCCCCGAGCGGGTGCACGCCCGCACTCCGGACGTGAAGATCATCGTGACGTTGCGCGACCCGGTGAAGCGCGCCTACTCGCACTACTGGGAGCGGGTCGGCGACGGCGTCGAGGACCTGAGCTTCGAGGAGGCCCTGGCCGCCGAGCCGGAGCGGCTGCGCGGCGAGCGCGAGAAGATGGCCGCCGACCCGATGTACTACAGCCGGGCGCACGACTTCTACACCTACCGTGACCGCGGGATCTACCGGCCGCAGCTGGAGAACTGGTTCTCGGTCTTTCCCCGCGAGCAGTTCCTCATCATGCCGGCGGAGGATCTCTACGGGAACGAGCAGGCGGCCGTCGACCGGGTGACCGAATTCCTCGGACTTCCTGCACATCCGCTGAAGATCGCCGAACGGCACAACCACCTGCCGGCGCCTCCCATGAATCCGGACACCAAGGAAGAGCTCACGGAGTTCTACCGCCCGCACAACCGGGCGCTCTATGATCTCCTCGGCGAGGAGTATTCCTGGCCCGCGTGACGCGGGCCGAGACGACGTACGTCCGCCGCTTCCGGTTTACCGGCCCGACAAAATTTCTTCGGCTAATTACCGGTAATAGCGGAATGGTTACACTCGTTGACAGCGCGTGCGTCTTGCACTAATTTTGCGACGTTCCTGCGCCAGCTCACTCTGTGCTGCAGAATTACTTATCCCCCGAGCCCCCCTGCTCGCCGCACATACACCGCGGGAGAGTCCATGGCATTTCGTCTGCCACCGCGCAAGGCGTCCCTGGCCGTCGGCGCGGCCGCGCTGGTAGCGGCCGCCGGCGTCGTATTCGTCCCCGAGTTCGCCAGCGCGGGCGCGCCGGACGGCAAGTCCTCCAGCGCCGCCGCGCTGTCCTGCTGGGCGATCAAGCAGGACTACCCGAAGAGCGCCACCGGCCTGTACTGGCTGAAGACACCTCGGATGACCAGCGCCCAGCAGTTCTACTGCGACATGACCACCGACGGCGGAGGCTGGGTCCTCGTCGGCCGTGGTCGGGAGAGCTGGAACTTCCACTACGCCGGGCAGAGCAGCGCGTCGAACGTGCGCAACACCCCCACCGGCACCGCCGCCTTCGCGCCCGCCGCCGTCCCCGGCGACACCATCAACGGGCTGTTCAACGGCGGCCCGATCGACGAGGTCCGGCTACACCGCGCGAAGAACACCACCGGCACCTCCTGGCAGGACCTCCTGCTGAAGTACAAGAACCTGGCGGACTGGTCCTGGACCTTCGACGGCGGGCTGCCGCTGGAGTCCGCCTTCTTCGACGGCACGGACTACAGCGGCGGATACACCGACGAGACCGGCAGTACCAGCTCGCTGCGCCCGTACAACTACCTGTCCACCGTCAAGGACACGAACAACGCGTGGAAGAAGGGCTTCGCGTACGGCAGCCTCGACGGCGGGTCGACCAGCGCGAGCAGCTACCTGTACCGGGCCTCTTCCAAGGGCCAGGCCATCCCCTTCACCCAGGTCTTCATCCGGCCGAAGATCACGGCCGCGACCGGCGGGCCGGCCCCGGCCACGCCGAAGCTGCTCAGCGGCAAGACCTCGTCCAGCTCCTGGGGCGTCACGGGCGTCGTCGGCGGCGGCACCGGTGAAGAGAACATCGAGGTGCACGCCCTCGGCGTCGTCGGCAGCACGCTCTACGTCGGCGGCAAGTTCCAGTACGTCCAGAAGGGCGCCAGCCCGGCCGCCGGCCAGAAGGTCGAACAGTCCTACCTCGCGGCCTTCGACACCAGCACCGGCGAGTGGAAGTCCGACTTCCGGCCCAAGCTCAACGGCATGGTCTGGGCGATCAAGGGGGCCGGCGACAAGCTGTTCGTCTCCGGCGACTTCACCAGCGTGAACGGCGTCGCCAACACCGGCGGCGTCGCCGCCCTCGACCTCAAGACCGGCGCCCCCGTGTCCACGTGGAAGGCCAGCCTGATCCGCGGCGGCGGCACCGCGCGTGGCCGCGCCATGGACATCCAGGACGGCTGGCTCTACATCGGTGGCACGTTCGACCACATCAAGGGCGGCACGACCATCGCCAAGTCGCCGTTCTGGGTCGGCGGCGCGGCACGCGTCAAGGTGACGGACGGCACCCCGGACACCACCTGGAACCCGTTCTTCGACGCGGGCGTGTACTCCCTCGACGCCAGCTCGAAGGGCGACCGCGTCTACTTCGGCGGCCGCATGAAGCACATGGGCAAGCAGAAGGACGTCGCGATCAACGACTTCGCGATCGTCAGCACGGCGGCGCCCGGCGGCCACATCTCCGGGCTCGGCGACACGAAGTGGATCCCCAGCATCTCCGACCCGACCAAGCCCTACCGCAACACGATCCTCGAGGTCGGGGACCGCGTCTGGATGGGCGGGTCAGAGCACGACCTGCAGGTCTACGACCGGGACTTCAACAACAAGATCGGCGGGAACCTCGCCCGCTCGGGCGGTGACTTCCAGTCGTCCGTCGAGATCAACGGGGTCCTGTACGCCGGGTCGCACGGCTTCGACTTCGACTACACCGACGGCTGGACGTACCCGGACCCGAAGGTCGGCGGCTACTCCAACGTGCACCGCCTCAACATGGTCGGTGCCTGGAACGCCCAGACCGGCAAGTACCTGCCCAACTGGAACCCCATCTTCGCGTCGCGGGCCGGAAACGGCGTCTGGGCGCTCGTGAAGGACAACAATGGGTGCATGTGGGCCGGAGGCGACCTGAAGAGCGGCTCCTGGACCGGCTCCGCCTACCAGTGGCTCGGCGGATTCGGCCGATTCTGCCCCTGACCCGACCATTCGGGCCGGGCTCGGTCGCTTCCGCGTCGTGATCAGGGAATCACCCGCCGGGTGATTCCCTGATCACGCTTAGGGGGACGGCCGGAACGGGAGGTCTTGGACGTATGAGTATCGCCAGAGGACGTGGGCGAGGCGTCGCGCTGTCGGCGGTGGCGCTGATCGGGGCGGGCGCCGTCCTGTCCGCCTGCGGCTCCGCGAGCGGCAACGACAAGGGCGGATCGAAGTCACACCGGGGAGCCCTCACCCTCGCGGAGGGCAGGGCCGGGGTCAACGGCGGATCCTGTGGAGCCGACGCCAAGCTGATGCCGAAGTGCGGGGCGTACTGGGGCATCTACTCGGTCCAGGGCGCGTCGCTCACCTCGGCCGTCACCGACATCGAGGGGAAGGCCGGCCGGCGTTTCGACATCGTCCTGCGCTTCCACGACTTCTCGAACAAGCCGGGACCGGGCGTCTTCCCTGACGACTCCGAACAAGAGCTCGGCCGCTCCCGGCTGCTGTTCTTCGCCTGGGAGAGCAAGCTCTACGGGAAGCAGCAGAGCTACAAGTGGCGCGACATCGCCGCGGGCACCTATGACCGGTCCGTCATCCAGCCCGTCGCCAAGCGGGTGAAGGCGTACGGGCGGAAGGTCTTCATGTCCTTCGACCCGGAGATGGACCGGCACATGACCAAGGGCGAGCTCAAGGGCAACGAGGCGGAGTACGTCGCCGCGGCCCGGCACGTCCACGAGGTCTTCGCCAAGGCCGGTGTCACGAACGTCGTCTGGGTCTGGGTCGTGACCGGGGCGCTCAGCGGGGACAACCCCCAGCGGATCCTCCACTCCTACCCGGGCGACGCGTACGCCGACTGGGTGGGCTGGGACCCGTACAACTTCTACAAGTGCCACGGCGGGCAGTGGCGGACGTTCGACGAGAAGATCGGGCAGACGTACCGGTTCTTCGAGAAGAACGGGCTCGGCAAGAAGCCGTTCATCCTGCCCGAGTACGGCACCCAGTTCGACCCGGCCGATCCGAAGCGTTCGCTTCAGTGGTACCGCGAGATCCCCGGCGTGCTGAAGCGGAAGTACCCCAACATCGCCGGCCTGGTCCGCTTCGACGCGGGACCCGGCTGCAACCTGAAGGTCGACAACGGCCCGGGCATGCTGAACTCCTACGCCGAGACCGGCCGCGACCCGTACCTCAACACGTCCGCTCAGTAGCGGCTCGGTGGCCCGCGGCTCACCGAGACCTCAGCTCGGCTAGCGGGATTCGGCGGGCCGGTAGCGCCGGTGACGCCGGCCCCGGGGTGCGGCGACGAGCTCGTCCACCAGACGGCCGAACCGCGCGACGGCGGGCGCGGTCTCGTCGGCCGCGTCGGACACGGCGTACGCCCCGGGTTCGGCGAGAGCGCGGTCCAGGTGGGCGTGCAGCTCCTCGGCGGTCTCGGCGAGGGCGACCTTGCCGAACGCCGCGACGTGCCGGGAGAACCGCACCTGGTGGTCGTCGACGACCTCGTCCAGCCGCGCGATCCGCGGCACCACGATCGGCAGGCTGCCCGCCTGCCGGCTCTCCGTGATCGAGCCGGGGCCGCCCTGGCAGACGACGACGGCCGCCTCCCGGAACAGCGCCTGCATGTCGGCGTGCGGCAGGAACGCGTGGCACTCCGCGCCCACCGGGGGATCGGCCGGGCCGTGCTGCACGACGCAGCGGGCGTGACCGTTCGCGGCGAGCCACTGCTCCATCCAGCCCATCAACCGGTCGAACCGGTGATGGTCGGTGCCCACCGTCACGAACACCAGCGGCTTGTCCGCCCCGTTCACAGCAACTGCCCCACGACGGTCCCCTTCGGATAGCGCGCCCGCTGCTCCTCCCACTGCAGGAGGAACAGGTCGGCGATCGGATAGCAGAGGCGGCCGGTGAGCGTACCCGAGTCGATGCGGTCGTACACCTCGAGGTAGACGGTGCGCCGGCGCAGGAGACGGCCCAGGACGAAGAACGGCACGGCGACGCCCGCCCCGGAGCTTACGATCACGTCGGGCTTGTAGCGCGGGAGCAACCGGACGGCGAGCCACAGGTTCCGCAGCAGGTTGGGGATGTTCCGGGTCGTCGGATGGTAGGCCCAGGTGACCTGCTCGTCGGCGAGGAGGGAACAGGCGTCGGCCTTCTCGAACGTCACCCACATCCGCTCATGCTCGGACCACCAGGGACTGAGGCGGTACAGCTGGGTCAGGTGTCCGCCGGTCGAGCACACCAGGAGGACTCTCACCGCTCCTCCAGGACCTCGAGCATGGCGGGGTGGAGAGCGGGGTTCCAGCCGCCGCCCAGCCGCTTGAGGTGGTACGTCCGCATGAACATCTCCAGCAGATAGAGCCGTGCGAGCAGCCGGCGATGGTCGGGAGGGACCGTGGCGAGCTCGTCGGCGGCGGCGGTCCGTACGGCGGCGACCGCCTCGGCCAGCGGCCGGCCGCGCAGCACCAACGCGACCTGGAACCTCCAGTGCAGGAGGTCGAAGCCGACCGGGGCCTCCTCGGCGCTGTGCTCCCAGTCGAAGACGTAGAGGTCCCCGGCGTGGCGGCCCATGTTCCACGGCACCCAGTCGCCGTGCCAGCGGGCGACGAGCAGGGGAGTGCCGCCGTGCTCGCGTTCGAGCTCGTCGCAGTGGGCGCCGATCAGCGCCGCGAGCCGTGGCTCCTCGGCGTCGGCCGCCAGCACGGCCGCCTCCGCCCGCAGCGCCCGCCAGAATCCCGCGTCGGCCAGCTTCGTCGTACGGGCCGCGAAGGGGCCTGGGAGGCCGGTCGGGGTTGGTTGGCTGGGAGGGACCGGGAGGTTGGTCGGGGTTGGTTGGTCGGGAGGGACCGGGAGGTCGGTCGGGGTTGGTTGGTCGGGAGGGACCGGGAGGTCGGTCGGGGTTGGTTGGTCGGGCGAGACACCGTCGTACGGCACGGGAGGCGGCCCGTCCTCCGCCCGGTAGCGGCGGATCCGGAGCGGCAGCGGCGCCGTGACGGTGAGGTCGTAGTCGCGCCAGGAACCGTGATGCAGCAGCCGCGGCACCCGGACGTGGCCGGGCGTCTCGGTGACGGCGGCGATGGCGGCCGCCTCGCGCCGCGTCATCTCCCGGGTGGCGGGGTTCCAGCCGACCTTGGCGTAGCCGACGGGCGCGCCGTCGGCGCCGAAGAGCTGAAGGGTCGGCTTCAGGTTGGGGTCGGGCGGCCGGACGCCCACGCCCAGCGCGAGCCGCGGCACGCCGAGCACCCGCTGGAGGTGCGCGCTCAGGAGGTAGTCGCCCAGCTCGTCGGAGGGAAGCTCCTCCGGCACGCACACGAGCAGCCGGTGCCGCAGCAGGAGCGGTCCGAGCCCCGTACGGAAGCCGGTGCCCAGGACGGTCCGCGGAACGCGGAGGCGGGCCCAGCGCAGACCGTTGTAGTGAGTGAGGCTCCCGGCCGCGACGGCGCGGCCATCGAGCGGCACGAGGAACCGCGGCCGCTCCGGAGAGGGGACCACGGCGTACCGCTCGACCACGCGGTGGCCGACCGGGACGTCACCCGACGTGACACGGACCGGCCACCCGGAGGACTCCGGCTCGGGCAGCCACAGCCGTTCGACAAGTGCGCGGAGCACAGCTTCCCCTGATGCGCTTGATCAACCCGGAAGTGCCCAGTGGCCTACTTCAACTTTCCCGGCACTTTACCGTAATCGTAGTTTCATCAGCGGCCTCATCACCGCAATTCCGGAACGGCAGTACCCTCGGTCACGGAACGGCGGCGGAACTCACAGTGAAGGGTGCGGGATGGGCATGGGCGGCGGACCGCTGGTCGTGATCGTGCTGTCCCACCGGCACCCGGGGCAGGTCGCCCGCCTGGTCGACCGGATCCGCACCGGCACCGACACGGTCGCGGTCGTCCACCACGACCCGAGCGGCGAGCCGCTGACGCTCCGTCCCTCCTCCGACGTCGCCCTCATCCCCGACGCCCGGCCCTGCCGTTGGGGGCGGCTCTCCCTCGTCGAGGCGCAGTGGCGCTCGCTGCGCTGGGTGGCGGACAACATCCCGGAGTTCTCCTGGACGCTGCTCGTCTCCGGTCAGGACCATCCGATCCGGTCCATGACCGCGATTGAGAAGGAGCTTGCCGCCTCGCCGTACGACGCGTACCTGCGGCACTTCGCCGTGACGTCCGATCCGGCGGAGGACACCGACCCATGGCAGGCGGTGACCCGCAGACGCTACCTGCGCAAGCGACGCCTGCCCCGCACCCACCGATCGGTGCCGCTGCCGTTCGCGCGGCGTCATCCCTACCGGGACGGCGTCGGACTGTACGTCGGCGACATGTGGTTCAACCTGTCCGCGGCGGCCGTGCACGGCATGCTCGCCGACCCCCTGGCCGACCGCCTGCTGGGCTACCTCCGGTACGCGCCGATCCCCGACGAGACGTTCATCTGCTCCATGGCGCTCAACGCGCGGCCGGCGCTGTCCGTCGCCGATGACAGCAAGCGGTTCATCCGCTGGGGCCCCGACGCCAGTCATCCCGACCTGATCACCGCGGACCACCTCGACGAGATCCGGGCCAGTGACGCCTTCTTCGCCCGCAAGGTGGACGCCTCCGCGCATCCCGAGATCCCGGACCTGCTCGACCAGCTCGCCGCCGAGCGCACGGCATCCTGACCCGTTCGTCTCAGCGCATGATGTTGACGGCCCGCTGGTGGATCCAGCAGTACCGCCGCTTCTTGCAGAAGGCGTGATTCGTGTTGGTCAGCGCGCGCACGTTGCCGTCCGAGACGTGTTGGATCCCCTTTAGCCAAGCGGGACTCCGGATGGTGATCGAGTTGGTGTTGTGGCTCCCGTTGCCGTTGTGGTTGTTGTCACCGGTCAGGGCCGTGATCGGCGCCTGCCGGGGCAGCACGCCGGCCCGCGCCTCGAGGCCGGGCGACGCGCCGAGGGCGGCGCTCAGCGCGAGGCCGGAGACGGCGACGAGGCGGCGGCCGGCGGTTCCTCTCATGTGGGCTTCCTTTCACGGGAGAGCCATCGCGGTGCCCGGTCGCGGCAGCCGGGGGAGATGCTCCACGCCCCCGGGCTCCGCTGCGTCTTTACCCGATGGCCGTCGGTGGACCATGGTGCACGCCGTTTTCGGTTCGGATGATTAACCCCGGTTTGCCGGACCGTCCGCTCGGACGATCCGGTGCTGGAGGAGTCCCGGGAAGAAGTTGGCCGGACATTCGAACGACCCCGCCGGGCCTCGCTCGTCGCCGGCAGCGGCCGGGCCGGCCGAGCCCCCGTCCATCAGCATGAGACCGTACGGGCCCATGTAGAGCAGGCGGCCGGGTGGCGTGCGCGTCTCAGGCACCGTGCGTGTCTCCGGCGTCGCGACGGGATCGCTTCCCGCCGGCGCCGCGGTCCTCTCCGGAGCGACCACCGTCACGTTCTGTTTCACGGTGCAGACCCGGACATTGCGGCAGAACGCGTTCTGCGTATCACTCACCCCACCGGCGTTCCGATTGTTCGTGTGCTGGTAGCCGTGATTGTGGATGGGACTTCTCACCGACAGGGCGGTGCTGTTGTGGTGGCCGTTTCCGTCATGCGTGTGGTCGGCGGGGAGACGTGCCCTCGCGGCAGTCGGTATCTCCGCGGCCCGCGCGGCGGACGGGAGCCAGGCGAGGGCGAAGACGCCCGCCGTCAAGGCGTAGGCGCCGACCTTCCGGCGGATCGCGGCCTTATCGGCGATCGATTCTCCGCGGGTGCCCTGTCGGATCATTCTCCCACCTTCGTGAGTCGGTGATTCCAGACGCGAACGGTCCGTTCGCCGGGCCTACCCGGGATCGATATCGCGATCACCTTCGGTTTGATCGGTGGCTGAATTATTACTCGTTCATTGTCGCCGGCTCACCGGCGAATCAGGCGAAAAGGAAGGCGCGGGTGCGGCGATCCGGAGCGGCTGGGGATGGCCCATCGCCATCCGGATACCGAGATACGCGAAGGGAATGAGCAGGGCGAGATCCGCGACATGGGCTATCGCGATCTCGCGAGGGATCCGGCTGAGCGGAAAGGTCACCGCGCTGACGGAGGTCAGAATCCCGATCGGCACGGGGACGGCCCGGATCCACGTGAGCACGACGCCGAGGACGAGAACGCTGAGGGGGAACGCCGAGCCGGCGAACCAGAACGCGACGAAGGCCGCCGCCGGATGCTCCTGAAGCAGGTGAACGGCCTGGGTGTGCGAGACGCCGAACAGCTCTTCCTGCATGCCCTGCACGCCGAACGACGCCCCGCCGACGCATCCGTACACGGCCACCGGAAGGGCGACCGCGGCATAGCGCGGGACCCGCGGCTCGATGAGGCGATAGACCGCGACCAGACCGACGATCCAACATATCGTCGCCGCGACGATGAGCGCTCCCGCCGTAATGCCCTGGTGCCGGTCGCTCCAGTAAAAGGTGGAAATACCCTGGATCGCCGGTGCCAGGATGAGACACGCGCCGGCGATCGTACGGGAAACAGGGGGCATCATTCATTCCTCCATGACGTGTTCGTATCCATTGCCATGGAGAGAACGGTAGAAAGAAACGCCGGGGAATCCATCCGCTCGGCGTCGCGACCCGATACCGCGGTCGCGGTAGAAGGGCTAGTTCTAGGGTGGTACGCCCGGGAGCCCGCCCGCCATTCCCGACCGGTAGGCGAACACCACGAGCTGGGCACGATCCCGTGCCCCCAGCTTCGCCATCGCCCGGTTGACGTGGGTCTTGGCGGTCGCCGGGCTCATCGCCAGCCGCACCCCGATCTCCTGGTTGGTCAGCCCCTCGGCCACGAGCGACACGACCTGGCGTTCCCGGTCGGTGAGGGCGGTCCACAGGTCCGGGTCGAACGCCGGCCCTCCCGCCCGTCCCACGAACGCCGCGATCAACCGGCGGGTGACCTGGGGCGCGAGGAGCGCGTCACCGGCGAACACGGTGCGCACCGCCTGCCGCAGAGTGTCCGGTTCGATGTCCTTGAGGAGGAACCCGCTGGCGCCCGCGTGCAGCGCGCTGAAGACGTACCGGTCCAGGTCGAAGGTCGTCAGGACGATCACCTTCACGTCCGGCGCGCGCTCGTCGGCCAGGATCCTTCGGGTCGCCGCCAGCCCGTCGGTGCCGGGCATCCGCACGTCCATGAGGACCACGTCGGGGCGGTGGGCATGGGTCAGCGCGACCGCCTCCTCGCCGTCGGCGGCCTCCGCGACGACCTCGATGTCGTCCGTTCGCTCCAGGAGGATGCGAAAGCCCGCCCGGACCAGCGTCTGGTCATCGGCCAGCAGCACCCGGATCGTCACGTCGTCTCCTCGTCCGGCAGCCGGGCGGACGCCTGGGCGGTCATGCCGTCTCCTCGTCGGACAGCGCGGCGGATCGGGACGGTCACCGTACCTCCTCGTCCGGCAGCGCGAGGCGGATCGGGGCGGTCACGGTATCTCCTCGTCCGGCAGCGCGAGGCGGATCGGGGCGGTCACGGTATCTCCTCGTCCGGTAGCCAGGCACGCACCTGGAAGCCGCCTCTTCCGTCGGGCCGCCGGTACGGACCGGCGGTGAATCGGCCGCCCAGACCGGCCGCTCGCTCGGCCATGCCGCTCAGGCCGTGGCCCGGCTCGGCGTGCCATTCGTGGTCTCGCCCGGCACGCCGGGTCGCGCGTTCGTCGGCGTCGGGCTTGGCGTGCCCGGTCGCGTGGTCTTCGCGGTTTGGCCGAGCGGGTTCGGTCACGCGGTCTTCGTGGCCCGGCTCGACGTGCCCGGCCGTGGCGTCGTCGTGGTCTCGCCGGGCGTGCCGGGTCGCGCGGTCTTCATGGCCTGGCCGGGCACGTCCGGCCGTGCGGTCGTCGTAATCGCTGCCGTCGTCGACCACTTCGAGCGCGAGGCCGCCGTCGTCGTACCGGACCAGGATCTCCACCAGGTCGGCGTCGGCATGGCGCAACGCGTTCGTGAGTGCCTCCTGCGCGATCCGGTAGACCGTGAACTCCACCAGACGCGACAGCGGGCGGCGCTCGCCCTCGACCCGCACCTCGATGCGCGGGCCGCCGGCGCTGACCGCCCGCGCCAGGTCCTCGAGCCGGTCGATGCCGGGGGCGGGGGGTTCCACGTCGCCCTCACCGGGCTCACGCAGGACCCCGACGGTCGCCCGCAGCTCGGCCAGCGCCTCACCGCCGGCGCGCCGTACCGCCTCGATCGCCTCTCTCGCCTGGGCGGGCGCCTCCGTCAGCAGTTCCGCGGCCACGCTCGCCTGCACGTTGATGACGGCGATGGTGTGGGCGGACACGTCGTGGAGTTCGCGGGCGATGCGGATCCGCTCCTCGGCGAGGCGCTGGGCGGCGACCTGGTCCCGGTGCGCGGCGAGGAGCGCCAGCCGCGCCTCGAACTCCGCCCGCCGGGCACGGCGGCTGCGCACGGCGTCGCCCAGCAGGAGCGCGGCGACGAACACCACCGTCGATCCGTCCAGCGCGGCGTCGAACAGGCCGACGCCGCTGTGCTTCGTCCGGGCCAGGGCATCGGACACGATCATCCAGGCCGCGAGGGAGAGGGCCGCCCAGCGGCGAGGGGCGGCGGCGGCCGAATAGAGGGCGACCCACACCGGGACGGCCGGCGCTCCGCCCGGATAGTCCGCCACGTGGTAGATCAACCAGAGCAGGGAGACGACGCCGATCGTGAGGGCCGGCCGGCGGCCGCGCAGGAGCAGGGCCAGCGCCATCGCCAGCCCAAGGCCGTACGCCACCGCGTCCGGGGCCCGGTCGCCCGTGTCCGGCGTCGCCGTGGCGATGCGATAGACGGTCGCCGCCCCGACGACCGCGCACAGGGCCGGCTCCCTCGCCCACGGCGGAACCGCCGTGATCCGATGGCGCGTCCGCGTCAGGTCCACGCCCCCACCGTACGGACGATCACCCCGAGCGCGGTGCGTCAGAACGCGCGTGAGCGGGTGGGGCGGCCCCACGATGGACCCCGTCCGCTTCGCCGCCGTCGTCGCTGAGATGCGTCAGGGCGGCGCGGATCCGTCCGCGCCGCCCTGGTTCGAGTGTCGCCTCGCGAGGCGTCTCTGACCGGATCCGGTCACCCAGACCTCAACCGGCCGGCGGACAGGTCAGCGGCTGAGGACGGACGTGCCGGTTCGCGGCCGTCTCGGACCGCCTGGGTGGACGCTGCGCCGTCGCGCGGGAACGGCAGCGGCCGCAGGCCGTTCCAGGCGCGCAGCAGCGACCAGACCGCGATACCGCCGACGACCGCGGCGACCAGCGCCCACGCCATCTCGGTGGTGCCGACGTTGAACATCTTCAGCGCCGACGCCAGCAGGACGAACGCCAGCACCCATCGGATGATGCCGCCCGGCGCCCGGGACGACGCCAGGGACCCGAGGAAGACGCCGGGGATCGAGCCGACCAGCAGCGCGAGGGTGACCTCCAGCTTGAAATCGCCGAACAGGATGTGGCCGAGGGCCGCTGCCCAGACCAGGGGCACGGCCTGGAGGAGGTCGGTGCCGACGAGACGGTTCGCGTTGAGCTTGGGATAGAGCGCGAGCAACGCCACGATGATCAGCGAGCCGGAGCCGACCGAGGTCATGCCGACCACGAGGCCGCCCACTGCTCCGACCAGCATGGTCGGGATCGGGCGTACGGAAATCGACGAGGGAGCCGCCTCGGTGGCCTCCTCGGACGACGGGCGACGCGCCGCGCGCCGGGGGCCACGGTCGGCCATCGTCAGGTAGCTGCGGATGGTCAGGCCGGCGGCGGCGATGAGCAGGGCCACCCCGAGCGCGATCTCGATGACGTTCTGCACGTTGTTGCCGCGGCCGAGGGCCCGGGCGAGGAGCACCCCGCAGAACGCGGTCGGCACGGAGCCCGCGCACAGCCAGGCGACGAGACGCAGGTTGACCGTGCCCTTGCGGAGGTGGACGAGGCTGCCTACCGGCTTCATCACGGCGGCGGCGACGAGGTCGCTGGAGACCGCGGTCAGGGGCGGAACGCCGAAGAAGACCGTGAGCATCGGCGTCATGAGGGCGCCGCCGCCCATGCCGGTCAGCCCGACGACGATCGCCACCAGGAACGACCCGAGCGCCATCTGGTAATCGAAGTGCATCCGTATGCCCTACCCGTTTAATCGGGAAAGTCGGACATTCAGAGTATGCGGTGACGGCAAGGGCACGCCAGGCAAGGGCCTTGTGTGCGCTCGGTGACTTGTTCCTTACTCTGAGCGCACCCAGCCGCCGGCGACCAGCAGGTCGAGCACCCGCTCCACCGCCGCGTCCGGGGTCAGCGCCGTGGTGTCCAGCGTGAGCTCGGCGTCATCCGGCACTTCGTACGGATCGGAGATCCCGGTGAACTCCGGGATGAGACCGGCCCGCGCCTTGGCGTACAGGCCTTTGCGATCGCGGCGCTCGCACTCTTCCAGGGGCGTCGCCACGTGCACGAGGACGAAGTCGCCCGTGGCGTTCACCATGCGGCGCACCTCCGCCCGGGTCGCGGCGTACGGGGCGATCGGCGCACAGATCGCGACCCCGCCGTGCCGGGTGATCTCGGCGGCGACGTACCCGATGCGGCGGATATTGAGATCGCGGTCGTCCCTGGAGAACGTCAGGCCGGCCGACAGCAGCCGGCGTACGACGTCGCCGTCGAGGAGGGTGACCGTGCGGCCGCCCCGCTCGACGAGGGCGTCCGCCAGCCCGCGCGCGATCGTCGACTTGCCCGAGCCGGACAGCCCGGTGAAGAACACGGTGATGCCCCGCCCGTGCCGCGGCGGGTGCGCGCGGCGCAGCTCCTCCGCCACCGCCGGCGGCGTGAACCACTCGGGGATCTTCTCGCCGCGATCCAGCACCGCGGCCAGCTCCGCCTCGGTCGGCTCGGGCCGGGCGTGGTCGGCCTCGATCTTCGAGAGCGGCCGCCACACCTCGACGCTCTCGTCGTACGCCCACGGCTCCGGCGTGACGAGCTCGATCGGCAGGTCCCCGATCGCCACCACGAGCGCGGCACCACCGGCGTGGGCGGTCTCCTCGGAGTCGGCCGTGAAGAAGTGCGTGGCGCCGTACGCGGCGGCGACGTGAGCGGCGAGGGCCAGATCGCGGCCCGGCCGCTCGATCAACGGAACCGGAACGACGAGCGAGTCGGCCGGCAGCTCGCGACGTACGGCCAGCACGGCACGGACCAGGGCGTCGTCGTGCCCCTCGCCGATCAACGGGAGCAGCAGCAGCCGCGCGTCGAGCTTCTCGACGAGCTGCCGCAACTGGCCCAGGTGCCGCCGGTGCAGCGGAGTGCGGGTCGCGATCGCCAGCGTCGTCGCTCCCGCCAGCTCGGCACGCACCTCGCGCGGAGACCGGCGCAACCGGCGGAACGGCCCGTGCTCCGGAGCGCCCAGCGCCTCGACCCGGCCGGCGGCCCGCCACGACGTCGTCGCCGACGTCCGGAGCGGATCACCCTCCGGGAACCCGGGCGGAGAGGCGGCGTCCTTCCACGTCTCCGTCACGTGGAGGATCGCCACCGGCGCCCCCTCCGGGTCGGCCAGGAGCAGCCGCTCCTCCTTGGCGAGTTCCTCCGGTATCGCGAGCGTGACCGGCACCGGCCAGGGCGTGCCGTCGGACAGCCGCCCGGCGGCGGCCACGGTCGCCGCGTCCACCGCCCCGAGGAAACCGGTCAGCGGATGGAACGCGCCGTTCAACAGCAGTTCGAGGTCGGCCAGCTCGGCCGGGCCGGGCGTGAGGCTCGGCATGTCGCGTAGGTCGCCGGCTTCCGTCGTCAACGCAGGCTCCGATCGTCTCTCGACCGATGACCATAGAACTCTACGCTCTGCCCGCGTCACCTCAGATGATGCGCGCGTAGCGATTCTCCGGCTTGCGGATCACCATCGTCGCCTCGCTGTACGCCGAGGTCACCCGATTCCGGGACAAGGCGGCCAGGGCCCGGCACAGCATGCTCACGGCCAGCCCCGACCTGGTCACCGTCGCGGCGGACGTGTGCTCTTCGGTGATGACCAGCCCGCGCATGAGGCAGTACGCCCGCATCCCGGACAGCGACGCGGCCCGTTCGTACACCGCCTGCGGCGGGGTCTCGCGCTGCCAGAGCACGGACCGCAGCCACCGCGGCGCGACCCGGTCCAGACGCCCGAACGCGGTGTCGCGGTCATGGAACCGCACGAGCAGCAGCCCGCCCGGTTTCAGTGCCGCGACGATCCGGTCGAGGACCAGCTCGGCGTGCGGGGTCCGCTCGATCAGGTACGAGGCGTGCACGACGTCGTACACGCGCGGCGGCATGGGCACCGTCCGCAGATCGCCCAGATGCCAGGCGTCGAGGTCACGGCGGACCCGGACGCGCGCGCGGACGCCCGGCAGGTCGACGTCGACCCCGGTGACGTGGCACTCGACGGCGCCCAGCTCGAGCGGAGCCGCCTTCCGGCCGCACCCGGCGTCGAGGACGTGCAGGCGCTCGAAGGGCCTCTCCTCGGCGTACTCGCGAACGCGTTCGTGGAAGAGGTCACCGTCGAAGGTCGGCGGCGTGCGCAGCTCGGTCACGCCCCGGAGCGTAGCTCTCTGCTCGCTCTCCGTGCGCACATTCGGCATTGTGCGTGTCGTGCTCGTGCTCGATGGCACTCGCTGCGCGAGCGCGGTTCGCGGGCGCCCCACGCGCCGTCTTCCCTCGCCGCTCCGGTCGCTTCGCTCCCGGCGCTCCTCAGTCCAGACGACGCGCGCCCGCTCACGCTCTGGTCGCTTCGCTCCCGGCGCTCCTCAGTCCAGATGGCGCGCGCCCGCTCACGGCGTCGCCGTGCCCGCTCGGCCGGGGCGCGGGCGGCTTGTGGTACACGCGGCGCGTAGGCTGGGGACCCCGGGGTGAGATCACTCTCCGGGCCTTCACGCTGCCTCACACTTGATGAGCCCATGACGCTTTCCGGACTGCTCGACGTCGCCGCCGCCGATCCCGCACTCGCCCGCGCCCTCAAGAGCGCCGACGCCCACCTGGACCTCGTCGCGCCGCCCGCGCTGCGCCCGGTCCTGGGCGCCGCGCTCGCCCGTGAGCGTGGGCGCACCGTCCTGATGGTCACCGCGACCGGCCGGGAGGCCGAGGACCTCACCGCGGCCCTGACGAGCCTGCTCGACCCCGCCGCCGTCGCGCAGTTCCCGGCGTGGGAGACGCTGCCGCACGAGCGCCTGTCGCCGCGTTCGGACACGGTCGGCCAGCGGCTCGCCGTGCTGCGGCGGCTCGCCCACGGCGACCCCGACGACCCGGCGGCCGGTCCGCTGCAGGTCGTCGTCGCCCCCGTCCGGGCCGTGCTGCAGCCCCTCGTGTCCGGGCTCGGCGACCTGGAGCCCGTGCGCCTGCGGGCCGGCGACGACGTCGAACTGGACGACGCCGTGCGCCGCCTCGTCGACGGCGGGTACCACCGCGTGGACCTGGTCGAGAAGCGCGGCGAGATCGCCGTCCGCGGCGGCATCCTCGACGTGTTCCCGCCCACCGAGGAGCATCCGCTGCGGGTGGAGTTCTGGGGCGACCAGGTCGAGGAGATCCGCTACTTCAAGGCGGCCGACCAGCGTTCGCTGGAGGTCGCGCAGGACGGGCTGTGGGCGCCGCCGTGCCGGGAGCTGCCGCTCGCCGAGTCCGTCCGTGAGCGCGCCCGTGACCTCGGCCGCCTGCACCCGGCGCTCGCCGAGATCCTCGAGCAGATCGCCGACGGCGCGGCCGTCGAGGGCATGGAGGCGTTCGCGCCGGCCCTCGCCGACCACATGGAGCTGCTCCTCGACGTGCTCCCGGCCGGTTCCTCCGTCGTCGTCTGCGACCCCGAGCGCATCCGCACCCGCGCCGCGGAGCTGGTCAGCACGAGCCAGGAGTTCCTGGAGGCCTCCTGGGTCAACGCGGCGGCGGGCGGAGAGGCGCCGATCGACCTGGGCGCGGCCGCGTACAAGACCCTCGACGAGGTCCGCGACCACACGGCCGAGCTCGGCCTCGCCTGGTGGACGATCACCCCGTTCGCGAGCGCGGAGTCGGCGGGCAACGGCCCGACCCGGCGCGAGTACTCCGCGGCCACGGGCGAGTTCACCGAGATCGCCGCCGACGACACCTCAGGCGAGGACGATGGCGGCGCGCTGCGCATCGGGGCCCGCGCGGCGGAGTCCTACCGGGGCGACACCCAGCGGGTGATGGCCGACGTCAAGGGCTGGATCCACGAAGAGTGGCGGGTCATCCTGGTCACCGAGGGCCACGGGCCGGCCGAGCGGCTGGCCGAGGTCGTCCGCGAGGAGGGCCTCGGCGCGAAGGTCGTCGACCTGGACGGGCCGCCGGAGCCCGCGATCGTAAACGTCTCCTGCGGGCTTCTCGAGCACGGCTTCGTCTGGGACGACGTGAAGCTCGCCGTGCTCACCGAGACCGACCTGTCCGGGCAGAAGTCCTCGACCAAGGACATGCGGCGGATGCCGTCGCGGAGGCGGGGCGGCGTCGACCCGCTGCAGCTCACCCCAGGTGACTACATCGTGCACGAACAGCACGGCGTCGGCCGGTACGTCGAGATGGCCAGCCGGACCGTGCAGGGCGCCACCCGCGAGTACCTCATCATCGAGTACGCCAAGGGCGACCGCCTGTTCGTGCCCACCGACCAGCTCGACGAGGTCACCCGCTACGTTGGCGGTGAGGCGCCCAGCCTGCACCGGCTCGGCGGCGCCGAATGGCAGAAGCAGAAGGGCCGGGCGCGCAAGGCCGTCCGCCAGATCGCGGGCGAGCTGATCCGGCTCTACTCCGCGCGGCAGGCGTCGCCAGGGCATCCGTTCCAGGTGGACACCCCGTGGCAGCGTGAGCTGGAGGACGCCTTCCCGTACATCGAGACGCCCGACCAGCTGGCCGCCATCGACGAGGTCAAGGGCGACATGGAGAAGGCGGTCCCGATGGACCGCCTCATCTGCGGCGACGTCGGCTACGGCAAGACCGAGATCGCCGTGCGCGCGGCGTTCAAGGCGGTGCAGGACGGCAAGCAGGTCGCCGTGCTGGTGCCGACGACGCTGCTGGTCCAGCAGCACCTGTCGACGTTCACCGAGCGGTTCGCCGCCTTCCCGGTCGTGATCAAGCCGATCAGCCGGTTCCAGACCGACAAGGAGGTCGCCGAGACGCTGCGGGGCGTGGCCGAGGGCACCGTGGACCTCGTCATCGGCACCCACCGGCTGCTGTCGCCCGAGACCCGCTTCAAAGACCTCGGTCTGATCATCATCGACGAGGAGCAGCGGTTCGGCGTCGAGCACAAGGAACGCATGAAGGAGATGCGCACCCAGGTCGACGTGCTGGCCATGTCGGCCACTCCGATCCCGCGCACCCTGGAGATGGGGCTCACCGGCATCCGGGAGATGTCGACGATCCTCACGCCGCCGGAGGAGCGGCACCCCGTCCTGACGTTCGTCGGACCGTACGACGACAAGCAGATCGCCGCGGCCATCCGGCGGGAGCTGCTCCGCGAGGGCCAGGTCTTCTTCGTGCACAACCGGGTGCGCTCGATCGACAAGGTCGCCAAGCACCTCACCGAGCTGGTCCCGGAGGCCCGGGTCGGCGTCGCGCACGGCCAGATGAACGAGCACCAGCTCGAGAAGATCATGGTCGACTTCTGGGAGAAGGAGTACGACGTCCTCGTCGCCACCACGATCGTGGAGAGCGGCCTCGACATCCCGAACGCCAACACCCTGATCGTGGACCGTGCCGACATGTACGGACTGTCGCAGCTGCACCAGCTGCGCGGACGCGTCGGCCGGGGCCGGGAACGCGCGTACGCCTATTTCCTCTACCCGCCCGAGGTGCCGCTGACCGAGACCGCCCACGAGCGGCTCGCGACGATCGCCCAGCACACCGAGATGGGCGCGGGCATGTTCGTGGCCATGAAGGACCTGGAGATCCGCGGGGCCGGCAACGTCCTCGGCGCCGAGCAGTCCGGGCACATCGCCGGGGTCGGCTTCGACCTGTACGTCCGCATGGTCGGCGAGGCCGTGCGCGAGCTGCGCGAGGAAGGCGTCCCCGAGACGCCCGAGGTCAAGGTGGAGCTGCCGGTCGACGCGCACATCCCGCACGAGTACGTTCCCGGCGAGCGGCTGCGGCTCGAGGCGTACCGCCGGATCGCGGCGATCCAGAACGACGACGAGATCGCCGCCGTCCGCGACGAGCTGGTGGACCGCTTCGGGCCCCTGCCCGTGCCGGTGCTGAACCTCCTGGAGGTCGCGCGGTTCCGTGCCCTCGCCCGCCGGGGCGGCCTGACGGACGTCACCCTCCAGGGCAACCACATCCGGTTCTCGCCGGTCAGCCTGCCCGAGTCGCGGACCGTGCGGCTGCAGCGCCTGTACCCGAAGAGCATCCTGAAGACGGCGACCAATACCCTGCTGGTGCCGGTGCCCAAGACCGCTCCGCTGGGCGGGCGCCCGCTGCGCGATCAGGAGCTGCTGAAATGGTGTACCGACCTGGTGGAGGCGCTGTTCCTCGCCGATCCCGTGGCCAGATGACGCGCCGGGGCGAAGAGATCCCCGGTGCCGGACGTACCCGCGACCTCCGGGCCGCGGACGACGAATGAGAAGGACGCTCTGTGTTCCGAAAGCCGTTCACCATCACTCTGAGCGCGGTGCTCGCCGGTGCCGCGCTGACCGCCTGCGGCCCCCTCAAGACCGGAGCGGCGGCCATTGTCGGCAACGACCGGATCACGGTCGCGAAGCTCAACAAGACGGTCAACGAGTGGTCCAAGGAACTGCCGAAGTACCCCGCCGCGCAGCAGATCGCCCAGCAGGCCCAGGCGCAGGGGCAGCAGGTGCCCTTCGACCCGTCGTCGCCGCAGCGCAGCGCCCTCTACCAGCTCGTCGACATGAGGGTCTGGGAGGAGGTCGCCCGTAACGACGGCGTGAGCGTCAGCGGCGGCCAGGTCGACGCGCTCATCGCGCGCAACGGCGGCATGCCGACGCTCGACGCCAACGTCGTCGCCCAGGGCCTGCCGATCAGGTACAGCCGCGACTACGCCAAGTCGGTGCTGCTCCGCACGGCGGTCATGCAGCGGTACGGCGTGACGACCGCGACCGACCAGCAGTCGCAGCAGCAGGCGCTGCAGCAGGTCGCCGGCAGCTACCAGCGGGCGGGGCGCCGCCTCAAGCTCGACGTGAACCCGCGCTACGGCTCCTTCGACTTCCAGCGCATGTCGCTCGGCCCGGTCTGCCCCACCCTGTCCAAGCCGGACTCCGGCACGCCCAGCACGAGCGGCGGGAACTCGTGCCAGGTCTGACCTTCCTCGCGTCCTCGCCGCGGGTCGCGCCGGGGCAGCTGACCTGGTCGGCCTGGGAGGCCCTGCGCTCGGCCGACCGGGTGCTCACCGGCACCGCCGAGCACCCGCAGCTGCCGTACGTCCGGCAGGCCGGCGTGGAGGTCGAGGTCACCGAGCCGGACGCCGCCGCCCTCGTCCGCGAGGCGTCGTCCGGGACGGTCGTGTGGCTGACCGACCCCGAGGGCGACGAGACGCTGATGCGCTCGGTCGGCTCGATCCTCGTCGGGCTGGACGAGCCGCCGCAGGTCGAGGTCGTCCAGGGCGCGTACGACCTGCCCGGTGCGCGGTTCCTCGACCTCGTCGCCGTCATGGAGACGCTGCGCCGCGAGTGTCCCTGGGACCGCAAGCAGACGCACGCCTCCCTCGCGCCGTACCTGCTGGAGGAGGCGTACGAGGTCGTCGACACGATCGAGGGCGGCGACCTGGAGGCGCTGCGCGAGGAGCTCGGCGACGTCCTGATGCAGGTGGCGTTCCACGCGGAGGTGTCACCGGACTTCACCGTGGACGACGTGGCCGAGGGCATCGTCGAGAAGCTCGTCCGCCGGCATCCCCACGTTTTCGGTGACGTCACGGTCGCGGACGCCGACGAGGTCAACGCCAACTGGGACAAGATCAAGTCGGCCGAGCGCGGCGAGGGCGCGTCGATCTTCCAGGGCGTTCCGATGGCGCAGCCCGCGCTCTCGCTCGCCGCCCAGCTGCAGCGGCGTGCCGCCAAGGCCGGGGTCCCGGAGGAGCTGTTCGCCGACGACGAGGCCGGCGCGGACCTGTTCGCGCTCGTCCGCCGCCTCCGCGAGGAGGGCCGCGACCCCGAAGCCGAGCTCCGCGCCGCCGCCCGGCGCTTCCACGACCGCGTCCAGCGGCGAGAAGACGCCGACTAGTCCTACTCGCGGACGGTTCGCGCCGTCCCGTACGCCGCCGTGACACGCTCCGCAGGTTTCCGGTCACCATGTGTATGGGGATGACCGCGAGTTGTGGGGGAGGATTCACGGGGGCGATCGGCGCGGATCTCGGATCTGCTGATCGCCGGGGTCGCTACGGGCGTGCTGTCGGCGGTTCTCGTGCTGCAGTTCGCGCTGCCCGCCGGGCTGGGCGTGAAGCAGGCCAGGCACACCTTCGAGACGCTGCCGCACGCGCTGATCTCCCCGGTGCTCCCGCAGCGGTCGGTCATCCTGGCCGCCGACGGGTCGAAGCTCGCGACGTTCTACTACGAGAACCGCGTCGAGGTGCCGCTCGCCAAGGTGGCGCCGATCATGCGCCAGACGATCATCGCCATCGAGGACAGCCGCTTCTACCACCACGGCGCGCTCGACGCGAAAGGCATCGTGCGGGCGCTGGTCGCCAACCTCAGCGCGGGCACCGTCATCCAGGGCGGTTCCACGCTCAGCCAGCAGTACGTCAAGAACGCCCTCGCCGAGACGGCGACCACCGCAACGGCACGCCGGGAGGCGCTCGAACCCACCGCGGTCCGCAAACTGCGCGAGCTGCGGCTCGCCGTCGCCCTGGAGAAGCACCTCACCAAGGACCAGATCCTCGAGCGGTATCTCAACATCGCCTACTTCGGCGACGGCGCGTACGGCGTGGAGGAGGCGGCGCGGCACTACTTCCGGGTGCACGCCGCCGACCTGACCCTCGTCCAGGCGGCGACGCTCGCCGGGATCGTACGGGCGCCGCAGACGTACAACCCGAACCTGCACCCGATGCGCGGCCGGGAACGCCGCGACACCGTCCTCGACCGCATGGCGCAACTGAAGGTGATCACGCCGCAGCAGGCCACGGAGACGAAGGCCCTGCCGCTCACGCTGCGGATCACCGGCACGCCGAACGGCTGCGTGGAGAGCTCGGCGCCGTTCTTCTGCGACTACGTCCAGCGGGAGATCCTGGCTAACCGGGCGTTCGGCAAGACGGCGCAGGAACGCCGGTTCCTGTTGCAGCGGGGCGGTCTGCAGATCCACACCACGCTCGAACCCCGCATGCAGAAAGCCGCCCAACGTGCTCTGAACCACTACGTACCGCCCAACAACAAGTCGGGTAAGGCGGCTGCCGAGGTTCTCGTCCGGCCGGGGACGGGGGAGATCACCGCGATGGCCCTCGACCGGAAGATGGGCGACAGCACCAAGCGGGGCACCCTGTGGGTGAACCTCGCCGCCGACTCCGACCACGGCTCCAGCCTGGGCATGCAGGCGGGGTCGACGTTCAAGGTGTTCACCCTGGCGGCGGCGCTGGACAAGGGCATGGCTTTCGGGGACCAGCTCGACGCGCCGAAGTCGTTCGTCCCCACCGGCTTCCGGAACTGCGCCGGGGACCGGGTCGGCGACCCCCACGTCTCCCTCGGCAACGCGGCCGACGGGGAGGGCGGGAAGAAGTTCACCCTCGTGACCGGCACCTGGCATTCGGTGAACACCTTCTTCCTCGCGCTGGAGCGCAAGGTCGGGCTGTGCGGGACGTACAAGATGGCCAATCGCCTGGGCATGCGCCGGGCCACCGGGGAGAAGCTGGAGCAGTACCCGTCGTTCACGCTCGGGTTCAACACCGTCTCGCCGCTGCGGCTCGCGGCCGCGTACGCGGCGTTCGCGGCGCGCGGCCGCTACTGCCGCCCCATCGCGATCACGCGGATCGACGGGCCGACCGGATCGCTGCCGGCACCCCGCGCCAAGTGTCACCAGGTCATCGACAAGGGCGTCGCCGACGCGGTCAGCCACGTGCTCCAGGGGGTGCTGACCAAGGGCACCGCCAAGGGCAACGACATCGGACGGCCGGCGGCCGGCAAGACGGGGACGGTCGACAACTTCTCGGCCGCCTGGTTCGCCGGTTACACCCCTGACATGGCCAGCGCCGTGTGGGTCGGCGACCCGCGGGGCGGATACAAGCATCCATTGCGCGACGTCTGCCTGGGGGAGGCCTGCTACGGGGAGGTGTTCGGCGCGGACGTGCCCGCTCCGATCTGGCGGGAGACGATGGAGGCCGCGCTGCGAGGGGTCCCGGAGCACGGCTTCCACGGCCCGCCCGGGGACTACTTCCGGAAGGGGAACGGCGAGGAGGAGGACAAAGACAAAGACAAGGACAAGAAGGACAAGGACGCGCCCGAGAACCAGGACGGGACGGAGCCGCCGCACGAGCCGGACGGCCGTACGCCGCGCCCCATCATCAAGGGCTTGCCGTTCTTCTGGCCGTGGCTCCCTGATTGAGTGTGAAATGTGTTGCATTCGCCTCGTAAGAGGGGATTCGGTGGTGTTTTGTTAGGGCAGTGAGATCCGCCTGGGGCCCGTTCGTCGTACGCTGACCCCGTGCCATCTGGGGGTAGCCAGCAGCGAGACGCCATGGGGATCATCGGGCGTCTCGCGGGCACCGGCGTCATCGCCGGGGTGCTCGTGGCGCTGATCGCCTTCTCCACCGTCGGGGTGGCCGGCATCGGCGCGCGTAACGGCGCGAACTGGTTCGAGGACATCCCCGGCGATCTGCGCACCCCGCCGGTCGCACAGCGCTCGGTGATCCTGGCGGCCGACGGGTCGAAACTCGCGACGTTCTACTACGAGAACCGCCTCGACGTTCCCCTGGACAAGGTGGCACCCGTCATGCGCAAGGCGATCCTCGCCATCGAGGACAGCCGCTTCTACGAACACGGCGGGCTCGACTTCAAAGCCACAGTGCGCGCTCTCGCCAGCAACCTCGCCGCCGGGCAGGTGACGCAGGGCGGGTCGGGCATCACCCAGCAGTACATCAAGAACCTCCTCGTCGAGACCGCCGACACCGACGCGGAACGACAGGAGGCCCGGGCGGAGACGCCCGCGCGGAAACTCCGCGAGCTCCGCTACGCCGTGGCGATCGAGAAGCAGCTCACCAAGGACCAGATCCTCGACCGGTACCTCAACATCGCCTACTTCGGCAGCGGCGCGTACGGCATCGAGGCCGCCTCCCGGCACTACTTCGGCAAGCCCGCCACCCAGCTGTCCCTCGCCGACGCGGCGCTCCTCGCCGGCATCGTCCGCTATCCGTACGCCTACGACCCGACGGTCAACCCGGGTCTGGCCACCCAGCGGCGCAACACCGTGCTGGATCGCATGCGCGAGCTCGGCTGGATCCCGGCCGCCACCGCGTCGGCCGCCCAGCGGGCGCCCCTGAACCTGCACGTCAAGTCGACCCCGAATGGCTGCGTGGAGAGCTCCGCGCCGTTCTTCTGCGACTACGTCGAACGTGAGATCCTCGACGACTCGGCCTTCGGCGCCACCGCCAAGCAGCGGCAGCAACTGCTCCAGCAGGGCGGGCTGACCATCCGGACGACCCTGGACCCCCGGATGCAGCAGGCCGCGCAGCGCGCGGTCGATCACTACGTGCCGCCGAAGAACTCCAGCCACAAGGCGGCCGCCGAGGCGCTCGTCGAGCCGGGCACCGGCCAGATCAAGGCCATCGCCGTCGACCGAAAACTGGGGCCCAGCGAGCAGCGGGGCAAGACCTGGGTCAACTTCGCCGCCGACTCCGACCACGGCACCAGCATCGGCATGCAGGCCGGGTCCACTTTCAAGATCTTCACGTTGGCGGCCGCCCTGGACCAGGGAATGGCCTTCGGGCACCGCCTCATGGCTCCCGACCACTACACCCCGACCGGGTTCCGCGACTGCGACGGACGGTCGGTGAACTCCAACGAGTCGCTGGGCAACGCCGGCGACGGCGAGGGCGGCCGGACGTTCAGCCTCGTCACCGGCACGTGGCACTCGGTCAACACGTTCTTCCTCCGGCTGGAGAAGCAGGTCGGCCTCTGCGACACGGTGAAGATGGCCGAGAAGCTCGGCATGCGGCGCGCCGACGGCTCCGCGCTGCAGCAGTACCCCTCGTTCACGCTGGGCTTCAACACGGTCTCGCCGGTGCGCCTGGCGGCGGCGTACGCGGCGTTCGCGGCGCGCGGCGAGTACTGCAAGCCGATCGTCCTGACGAAGATCACGGACACGGCCGGCCACGAGCTGAAGGTTCCGAACGCCGGCTGCCACCAGGCGATCGACAAGGGCGTCGCCGACGCGGTCAACCACGTGCTGCAGGGCGTGCTCACCAAGGGCACGGCGGCCGGCATGGGCATCGGCCGCCCCGCCGCGGGCAAGACCGGCACCGTCGACGGGTTCTCGTCGGCCTGGTTCGCCGGGTACACGCCCGACCTGGCGAGCGCGGTCTGGGTCGGCGACCCGCGAGGCGGCTACCGGTACCCCCTGCGGGACGTCTGCCTCGGCGGCAGCTGCTACGGCGAGGTGTTCGGTGCGGACATCCCCGCGCCCATCTGGCGGCAGACGATGCTCGGCGCGCTGGAGGACGTGCCCGAGCACGACTTCCACAGCCCGCCGAGCGACTACTACAGCGAGGGCTCCGGTGAGGACCGCGTCCAGGTCCCGGACGTGCTCGGTCTCAGCCCGTCGGAGGCCGCCTCCCGGCTGACCGCGGCGGGCTTCGACGTGAGCTTCGGGCCGCGCGTCGACTCCGACACCTACGCCAAGGGCACCGTCGCGCGTACCTCGCCCGGTGCCGGCGCGTCGGTCGAGCCCGGCGAGACGGTCACCATCTACGTCAGCAAGGGCGCGAAGAAGGGACCCAAGCCCCCCATCGTCGTGCCACCGCCCGGCGGGCCCAGCTTCCCGCCCGTGCCGACGCCCCCCGGCGGGCCTCCGGTGGGCCGGACTCCCGACGGCCTCTGATCCGCGCCGCCCCTGACTCGATCCGCGTCGGAAGGGCGGCGGCCGGTCCACGCGTTCGTACATTTCGGGCGTATGACGTAATTCACCACATTGTGTGAATGTGGCGACCTTTAGTGCTTAACGGGTGGGAAGCGATGAACCGCGCCCGGAACCTCAGATCTGTCCGCAATCCCTTCACCGCGTCGTGACGGCTTTCTACCGTGATCGAAACCTGACGGTATGCAACCAATCACACGGCAAAGGAGACGACGTGGGCGCTACCCCGCTGCAGCCCACCGTGCGAAGCCTCGTGCCCGCACGGATCGATCGGCTGCCCTGGTCACGCTTCCACACCCGGATGATCGCCGCCCTCGGGGTGGCCTGGGTGCTGGACGGGCTGGAGATTCAGATCGCCAGCATTGTCGGACCGGTCCTACAACACGCCGGAACCCTGCACCTCAGTTCGCAAGAGGTGGGGTTCTCGGCGACCATTTACCTGATCGGCGAGGTGGTCGGCGCGCTGGTGTTCGGCCGGCTGTCCGACAAGCTCGGACGGCGCAAGCTGTTCATCGCCACTCTCGGCCTCTACCTCGTCGCCAACGGCCTGACCGCGTTCTCGTTCAACTACGGGATCTTCCTCGCCTTGCGCTTCATCGCCGGAATGGGCATCGGCGGTGAGTACGCGGCGATCCACTCCGCGATCGACGAACTGATCCCGGCGCGCTTCCGCGGCCGGGTGGATCTGGCGGTCAGCGGCACCTACTGGTTCGGCGCGATCATCGCGTCGCTGAGCGAGTACATCCTCCTCAACAAGGACATCCTCCCGGACAACTGGGGCTGGCGGGTCGGCTTCTTCATCGGCCCGATCCTCGGCCTGGCGATCTGGGGGCTGCGCCGCACGCTCCCGGAGAGCCCCCGCTGGCAACTCGCCCACGGGCAGGCGGAAGAGGCGGAGAAGACCGTCGCGCAGATCGAACGCGAGGTCGAGGCCTCCGGCAAGACCCTCGAGCCGGTCGACCCCGACAAGTACATCGAAGTACGCCCGCAGGAGTCGGTGTCGTTCCTCCAGGTCGCGCGGATCCTGTTCCGGCAGTACCCCTCGCGGTCGCTCCTCGGCGCCACGCTGATGATCAGCCAGTCGTTCCTCTACAACGCGATCTTCTTCACGTACGGCCTCGTGCTCAAGCACTTCTACGGGGTGTCCGACCACGACGTGGCGAAGTACTTCTTCGCCTTCGCGGCCGGGAACCTCCTGGGCCCGCTGCTGATCGGGCGGCTGTTCGACACGATCGGCCGCAAGCAGATGATCGCCGGAACGTACCTCGTGTCCGGCGCGCTCCTCGCGGTCAGCGGCTACCTGTTCAAGATCGGCAGCCTGACGGCGTTCACGCAGACGGCGCTCTGGACGGTGATCTTCTTCATCGCATCGGCGGCGGCCAGCTCGGGCTACCTCACCGTGAGCGAGATCTTCCCGATGGAGCTGCGTTCCCAGGCGATCGCGCTGTTCTTCGCGATCGCCCAGGTCTTCGGGGCGCTCGGCCCGACGATCTTCGGCTCGCTGATCGGCGACCAGGACCACCCGGACCGGGGCAAACTGTTCATCGCCTACCTCATCGCGGCGGGCGTCATGGGCATCGCCGGAGTCGTCGCCGCGATCTTCGGCGTGAAATGCGAGGGGGCGTCCCTGGAGGACATCGCCACTCCGCTCAGCTCGATCAAGAAGGTGCCTGAGCGGCTCGCCGAGACCCTCGACGACATCGAGGCGGGGCCCGGCCCCGCGCCGGCGGTCTGACGCCGCACTGGCGGTTTGAGAAATGCACGGTCCCGCGCCGGAGTCCTCCGGCGCGGGACCGTCGTCTTTCAGTAGGGAAGAGCGGTCAGCGGGGGAGACCGACCGATTTCTCCGGGGGCATGATGACGCCGCCGGAGGCGTTCAGCCGGGCCTTCGCCGCCGGGCCGCGCCAGGCGCGGACGTCGGTGCCGGACGGGGCATGACGGGCGATGTAGTCGGCGTAGACCGTGAACCACTCCTGCGCGGTGTACGGCGACCAGCCGTGCTGCTTGGCGCGGCCGTACACGAACGTCGCGTCCGCGGTGGGCGACGTGCGCGCGTCGAGGGTCTGCTGCAGCAGCTGCACGGCGTCGTTGAGGAAGTAGGTGTCGGTGTCGCCGACGTAGACGTAGAGCTTGCCCTGGAGCTTCGGGCCGAGGGTCGGCCATTCGGCGGCGAGCTTGGCGCTCAGGTCCATCGGCTTCCACCGCGCGGCGACGGCGGGATCGATCGCGCCCGTCCGCTTGTCCCAGGCGAGGGCCGGATAGCCGTCCGCGCCCTGCGGGCCGTACACCGCCTCCCAGATCGCCCAGGCGCCCCCGGACCGGTCACGGTCGCCGCGCGCCAGCTCCCAGAGGTTCTCCTGCGCCATCACGTAGTTGGTATCGCCGGCGACGTTCCGGCTGTCCGGGCGGGGCGTGCGGTCCCAGTCGCGGATCGTGTCGTAGGCGTTCGCGTCGCCGTACACGTTGACGATCTGGTGACGGTGGAAGTCGACCGGATCCGGATAGCCGGCGAACGTCCCGCCGTACACGTCCGGATAGAACACCTGGCTGGCGAGGGCCTCCCAGCCGCCCGTCGAGCCGCCCGCCGTGATCCGCGCCCAGGGCGCCGCGATCGTGCGGAACCTGGTGTCGATCGCGGGGATCAGCTCCTTGGTCGTGGCGTCGCCGTACGGGCCGAGGTTCGCGGAGTTCACCACGTACGAGGAGTCGTAGAAGGGGTTCTCCTCACGGACCTCGACGCTGATGAACCGGGGTGCGCTCCCCGACATCCACCACTTGGAGAAGGCGTTGCCCTGGTCCTCGCGGAACCCGTGCGGCGCGTTCGTCGTGAAGTGCGCGAAGTGGTACTCGACCGGGTAACGCGTGTTCCCGGAGGCGTCGTAGTCGGCGGGCAGGAGCACGTTCGCGCCGACGTACATCGGCTGTCCCCAGAACTTCGACAGGGACGGGCTGAGGATCTTGATGTGCTTGACGTGCGGTGTGTCCGCCGGGTTGCCCTGCTGGCAGGTGCCGCCGGCGGGCACCGGCTCGGCGGGTGTGATCACGTGGTCCAGGTTCAGCCGGATCGTTCCGGAGCGCCTGGGCGCGACGTCGATCGTCTGCGGCGTGCCGTACAGGTTGCCGGGCGAGTTGAACAGGTCCTGTCCGTCGCCGCACGGCATGTGGAGCTTCACGGTCGAGCCGTCGGCGCGGTGGAACGTCGTGTACACGTTGAAGAACGCCTGCACCGTGTAGCGCCCCGACGGCAGGTCGCGCAGCCGCTCCAGGGGATAGCCGTACGCCTGGCCGTCGACGTACGCGGTGCTGCCGGGCCGCAGACCGTCGACGTCCCGGCCCCAGAAGGGCACGCCGCCGGTGATGTCGATCTGCTCGCGTGGTTCGGGCGTGCCCTTGCGGGAGACCACGACGTACACGCGGCCGTCCGCGGCGGCCTGCCGGACGGATGAGGGGAACGATACGGCGAATCGCAGCGACGGATGTGCGTCATCGGCGGCGGCCGTTCCGGCCCCCACCAGCAGCATCAGGCTTGCCACGCCAAGGACACGAGCCCGCACGGGCGTGCCTCCTCTTGATCAAACTCGAGGTTACGGCGTGGACGATGTCACGAATTCGGCCGCTACGGAATGGGTCTTCGGTTAACACTCGGTTCTTGGCCGGTTCAGGACGGGTCGAGGCCGCGCCGGGCGCGCAGGGCGCGGTCGGCGGCGGAGAACAGCCGGTCGATCACGATGCCGATCACCAGGATCACGATCATGATCGCGATCATGTCCGGTGCGTCGATGTTCTCCCGGGCGTACTCCAGGCGGACGCCGAGCGACGTGTGATGCCCGATGATCACCAGCAGCTCGCCCGCCATCAGGCTGCGCCACGCGAACGCCCAGCCCTGCTTGAGCCCGGTCACGAACGCCGGAAGCGACGCGGGCAGGATCAGATGCCGGTACAGCGCGAAGCCGCGCAGCCCCAGGATCTTCCCCGCCCGCAGCAGGATCGGCGGCGTGTAGTCGACGCCCGCGATCAGGCCGTTGGCGATCGACGGCGCCGCGCCGAGCACGATCACGAACATGATCGCGCTCTCGCTGAGCTGGAACAGCAGGATGGCGAGCGGGAACCAGGCGATCGAGGGCATCGTCTGCAGCCCGGTGATCAGCGATCCGAACGCCACCCGCAGGAACCGTACGCGCGACACCACGGCGCCGATCACGGCCCCGACGAGGATCGCGAGCGCGAACCCGATCACGGCCCGGCGCATGGTCAGGCCCAGCCCCGACCAGAACGCCGACTCGCTCAGATCCTTGCCCAGCTGAGGGAAGACCTGGGCCGGCCCGGGGAGGACGTACGTCGGCTTCCAGCCGCTGAGGACGACGAGTTCCCAGACGCCGATCGCGATGGCGACCGCGGCGAGGACCGGCCACACCGACGCCCACAGCCGCCGCAGGAGGCCGGGGCGGGAGCGCGCCGCCATCTCCAGCGCGTCCAGCCCCGCGATCTGACGGTCGAGCACATCGGTTCCGGCCGGTGAACCGCTCTTTCGGATGTCATGATCCATGACGGCCGACCTCCTCGCGCAGCCGATCGGTGATCCGTCCCGCGAGGGTCGCGACCTCGCCGGAGTCGATGCGCCGGGGGCGATCCAGCGGCACGGGGAACTCCTCGACCACGCGGCCGGGACGGCTGGACAGCAGGACGACGCGGTCGCCGAGACGTACGGCCTCGCGCACGTTGTGCGTGACGAACAGCACGGTCAGGGAGCGCTCGGACCAGATGCGCTCCAGCTCGTCGTGGAGCAGGTCACGGGTCATCGCGTCGAGCGCGCCGAACGGCTCGTCCATCAGCAGCACGTCGCTGTCCTGAGCGAGGGCCCGGGCGATGGCCACGCGCTGGCGCATCCCGCCGGACAGCTCGTGCGGCCGCTTCCTACCGAAGCCGTCGAGATGCACGACCTCCAGCAGTTCGGCCGCCCGCCGCCGGCGTTCGGCCTTCGGGACCCCGCGGGTGCGCAGTGCCAACTCGACGTTGCCGGCGACGGTCAGCCACGGGAACAGCGCGGGCTCCTGGAACATCAGGCCCACCCGCGCTCCGCCGACGTCGATCGTGCCGAGCGTCGGCCGGTCCAGCCCGGCGACCAGCGACAGCAATGTGCTCTTGCCGCATCCGGACGCTCCCAGAATGCAGACGAATTCCTCGGGGGCGACCGACAGCGACACCTGGTCCAGGGCCAGGAGCGCGCCGCCGCCGGTGCCGTACGCCTTGGAGACACCCTCGATCCGGACCGAAGGCGCGGTCGTGCGCCGCGGATCCTCTGTCGTCACAGCCATGTCTTCTCCCTCGGGTGAGCGTCCGGTCAGGACTCGCTCACCGCCGGCTTGCCCTTGGACTTCAGGACCTCGTTGAGCGGGCCGAGGTCGTAGATGCCCTTGAGGTCGACGTGGTCCAGCAGGCCGACCGCCTCGGCGTGCTGGGCGCTCGCGTTCAGCGACGACGCGATGGGGTCGTTGGTGAAGGTGACGTTCTTGAACGTGGCGTCCAGGGCGGCCTGCTTGAGCGGCTTGCCGGTCAGGGAGGCCAGTTCGGTGTTCGCGGCCTGCTCCGCGCCGGCCTTGTCGGAGTTGATGTAGTCGGTCGCCTCGACCTGCGCCTCGAGCAGCTTCTTCACCAGGTCGGGGTGCTTCTTCAGGAACTCGGTGCGCACGATCAGGTTGGTGATAACGAACTTGCCGCCCGGCCACAGCGAGGCCTCGTCGACCAGCTTCTTGCCCTTGTCCTCCAGGATCAGCCGGGAGGCGTACGGCTCCGGCACCCACGCCCCGTCGATCTGACCCTGCGCGAACGCCTGCAGGGTCTGGGAGTTGTCCTGGGGGACGACGTGGACGTCGCCACCGCCGGTCTTGTCCGTCTTGAGGCCCTGCTGCTTGAGCCAGTAGCGCAGGGCGACGTCCTGGGTGTTGCCGAGCTGCGGAGTGGCGATCTTCTTACCGCGCAGATCGCCGGCGGACTTGATGGACGGCTTGACGATCAGGGCGGCGCCGCCACTGGCCGCACCAGAAATGATCTTTATGGCCTGGCCGTGCGATTTCACGAAGGCGTTGATGGCGGGGTTCGGGCCGACGTACGTCGCGTCCACCGCCCCGGAGAAGATCGCCTCGGTGGCGGCCGGGCCGGCGTTGAACGTCAACGTTTTCGGCGCCTTGCCGAGGTACTTGGTGAAGATCCCCTTCTGCACGCCGACGAGCGCCGTGGCGTGGGTGATGTTCGGGAAGAAGCCGAGCTTGACGGTGGTGTCGTCGCCGGAGGAGGAGCCGGATGCCTTGTCGCCGCCGCCGCACGCGGTGAGCAGCCCGGTGCCGGCGAGGAGGGCGAGGGCGAAGGCCGCGGACCGCGGTTTCATTGTGACTCCCATTTTGTCGATCGAACAGGTCTGTTTGGTCGCTTAAGTAGACAAGGCACACGAAGTAAGCGTCAAGTAGCCGCGATACGGGTGTAACCGGCCAACTACGGGGCGAAGGGGTGCCAGCTGGGCCCTCGTCCATGGAGGCGGGGCATCCCGTGGCACGATCCGGCCACCGGAGGCCGCCGCGGGACGAGAAAGGCGCAACGGGGGTGGCGTTGCACGACCGTCCTACCCGGGTTGGCTAGGCTCAGGGCGGAAACGTTTGGCAGTGATCACAAGGAGCTCAAGTGTCGTCGATCGATGCCGTACACGCTCGGGAGATCCTCGACTCGCGTGGTAACCCCACAGTCGAGGTGGAAGTGCTGCTCGACGACGGCAGCGAAGCACGCGCCGCCGTGCCCAGCGGCGCCTCGACCGGCCAGTTCGAGGCCGTCGAGCTCCGCGACGGCGGCGAGCGCTACAACGGCAAGGGCGTCGAGAAGGCCGTGCTCGGCGTGCTCGACGAGATCGCCCCCGAGATCCTGGGCTACGACGCGGACGACCAGCGCCTGATCGACCAGGCGCTCATCGACCTCGACGGCACCCCGGACAAGTCCCGCCTCGGCGCCAACGCCATCCTCGGCGTCAGCCTGGCGGTGGCCAAGGCGGCGGCGAAGGCGGCGAACCTCCCGCTCTTCCGTTACGTCGGCGGGCCCAACGCCCACCTGCTGCCGGTGCCGATGATGAACATCCTTAACGGCGGCGCCCACGCCGACACCAACGTCGACATCCAGGAGTTCATGGTCGCGCCGATCGGCGCGTCGACGTACAGCGAGGCGCTCCGCTGGGGCGCGGAGACGTACCACGCCCTGAAGGCCGTGCTCAAGGGCCGCGGGCTCGCGACCGGGCTCGGCGACGAGGGCGGCTTCGCCCCCGAGCTGCCGAGCAACCGTGACGCCCTCGACCTGATCCTCGAGGCCATCCAGCGGGCCGGGTTCCGGCCGGGCACCGACATCGCGCTCGCCCTCGACGTCGCCGCGACGGAGTTCCACTCCGACGGCGCGTACGCCTTCGAAGGTGGCAAGCGGTCCGCCGAGGAGATGGCCTCCTACTACGGTGAGCTGCTCGACGCGTACCCGCTCGTCTCCATCGAGGACCCGCTGTCCGAGGAGGACTGGAGCGGCTGGAAGGCCCTCACCGACGCCGTGGGGTCCCGCGTTCAGATCGTCGGCGACGACCTGTTCGTGACCAACCCCGAGCGGCTGCAGCGCGGCATCGACGCCGGCTCGGCCAACGCGCTCCTCGTCAAGGTCAACCAGATCGGCACGCTGACCGAGACCCTCGACGCGGTGAGCCTCGCCCACATGAACGGCTTCCGCACGATGATGAGCCACCGTTCGGGCGAGACCGAGGACACCACGATCGCCGACCTGGCGGTGGCCGCCGGCTGCGGCCAGATCAAGACGGGCGCCCCGGCGCGGAGCGACCGGGTCGCCAAGTACAACCAGCTGCTGCGCATCGAGGAGCTCCTCGACGACGCCGCGCGGTACACCGGTGCGGCGGCCTTCCCCCGGTTCAGCTGGGAGTAAGAGCCCGCTCCGATGGCCGAGGCGAAGCGGCGACCGCCTGAGCGGAACGCCAGGGAGGCGCGGCGGACTCATCTGACGAGTCGCGCCGCGATCCTGGCGGTCGTCGCATGCGCCATCGCCCTGAGCCTCGCCTATCCCGTCCGGGAGTACATCGCCCAGCGCCGGGAGATCGCCCAGCTGCGCGTACAGCAGCGCGTGGCGCAGGCTCAGGTCGAGCAGCTCTCCCAGCAGAAGCAGCGGCTCGGCGACGAGTCGTACATCAAACGGGAGGCCCGCCGCCGGCTGCACATGTGCGACCCGGGGGCGAAGTGCTACGTGGTGCTGGGCGGGGGCCAGAGCGGCGGCCAGGACGCCGGTCACAAGCGCCGGCCGCCCACCCCGCCCTGGTACGTCACCTTGTGGCGGTCGGTGGACGCGGCCGATCGCCATCGCTGACCGCGTACCCTTTCAGTCGGCATTCGGACTCGGCCGGCATCCGGACGTGGTCTGTATGCGGACTCGGCCGGTATTCGGATTCGGCGCGGCGCCTGCGGTGACGCTCGGTGATGCGAGGTCGAGTGGATGCCGGCTCGGTGGCACCGGGTCGAGCGGGGTCGGTTCCAGAGTTGTGGGTTCGAGCGGCGGCCTCGGCCCCGCGGTTCCGGTCGGTCTGGTTGGAGAGGGTGCACGTTCGACAGGGCAGGATTCGGTGGATGCAGGTTCCGGCGGTACGGGCGTATGCCGGCAGGCGGGACCTGCCGGGTGACTCCGGAGGACGTACCGGTGATCGATGAACGCGACGTCGCGGCGGTGACCGCACAGCTGGGCCGTGAGCCGCGGGGGCTGCGGGCGGTCGCGCATCGCTGCCCTTGCGGACTGCCCGACGTCGTCGAGACCGCGCCGCGACTGCCCGATGGCACGCCTTTTCCGACGTTGTTCTACCTGACCTGCCCCAAGGCGGCCTCGGCGATCGGCACGCTCGAGGCCAGTGGGCTGATGCGCGAGATGACGGCCCGGCTGGCCGCCGATCCGGAACTGGCCGCCGCGTACGAGGCCGCACATCGCGACTACCTCGATCGTCGTGATGCCGCCGCCGAGGACGAGGGTGTCGAGCCGCTCCCCGACGGAATGCAGAGCGCGGGTGGCATGCCGACCCGGATCAAGTGCCTGCACGCCCTCATCGCCCACGAACTCGCCGTACCCGGGGCGAATCCCTTCGGGCGGGAGGCCCTGGAGGCACTGCCCGAGTGGTGGCGTACCGGTCCATGTGCGGTTTCCGGTCCGCGCCCGGCTCTGAGCGGCCCCGAAGGTGAACGGTCTTCAGAAACTGGTGACACAGAGAGTCAAGGGCTGTCATGATCTATGTTGCGCCGGGGGAGGCGGCCGGAACGGACGCCGTGGGGGCGCCGAGCCTGGGCGGCTCGGCCGGAGGTGACGGAGCGCGGCGCCGCCGCGCCGACAAGGTGCGCCTGGAGGCGAACGAATCGTGAGCACAGCGACACGCGTCGCGGCGGTCGACTGCGGTACGAACTCGGTTCGTCTGCTCATCGCCGACATCGCGGACGGTCGGCTGACCGACCTCGAACGGCGAATGGAGATCGTCCGTCTCGGGCAAGGTGTCGACGAGACCGGCCGGCTGGCTCCCGAAGCGCTCGACCGCACGTTCGCCGCCATGCGCGGTTACGCGAAGCTGATCGCCGCACACGACGTCGCCGGCACCCCGATCAAGACGAGGGTCGTCGCCACGAGCGCCACCCGCGACGCGACCAACCGCGACGACTTCGTCCGCGGCGTCGTCGACATCTTCGGAGTCGAACCCGAAGTGATCTCCGGCGACGAAGAGGCCCGCCTCTCGTTCATCGGCGCGACCAAGGACCTGTCGTCGCTACGGCCCATGCGTCCGTACCTCGTCGTCGACATCGGCGGCGGCTCCACCGAGTTCGTCTTCGGAACCACTGAGGTGGAGGCCGCACGCTCGGTCGACATCGGCTGTGTGCGGCTCACGGAACGACACCTCCGCTCCGATCCGCCCTCACCGGAACAGATCGCCGCGGCCGTCGCGGACATCGACGCCGCCCTCGCCAGCGTGCGCTACGGCGAGGCGGAGCCGGAGGCGGCGAGTCCGAACGGGCTCTCCGGACGTGGCCCGGCCGCCGCCGACCCGGCGGTGACCGCCCGCGTCGGCACCGAGGTCACGCCCCCGCGCGAACCCGGCGCCGACCAAGCCCCCGGTGACCTCCCCGCCGTTCCCGTCACCGAGGCGCGCACCCTCGTCGGTCTGGCCGGGTCGGTGACCACGGTGGCGGGCATCGCACTCGGCCTGCCCGAGTACGACTCGGAGCGCATTCACCTGTCTCGTATCCGGGCGCGGCAGGTGCACGACGTGACGCGGACGCTGCTCCGCTCGACACACGACGAGCGCAGCCGGATCGGCGTGATGCACCCTGGACGGGTGGACGTCATCGGCGCCGGAGCGCTCATCCTCGACCGCATCATGCGCGAGTACGCCTTCGCCGACCTTGTCGTGAGCGAGCGGGACATCCTCGACGGCATTGCCTGGTCGCTGGTCTGAGGGGATGTCTGGTGAAATGCCGGACGGTGTGTCTGCTGGGTTGCCGGACGGTACGTCTGGTGGGATGTCGGACGGTATGTCTGGTGGAATGCTGGAGGGTACGACTGGTGGGATGAACGCCCCCTTTGTTCCCCCGGGGTCCGGGCATCCCGAGGATCCGGCCACCCCCGAGACGCCCGTCGCGCGGACCTCCGAGGACGTCCGCGTCCTCGCGCCCGCCGCGCCCACGCTCGGCGAACTCGTGGCCCGGCAGTCGGTATGCCGCGCCTGCCCCCGTCTCGTCGAGTGGCGCGAACAGGTCGCGGTCGAACGCCGCCGGGCGTACGCGGACGAGGAGTACTGGGGACGGCCGGTCCCCGGCTGGGGCGACCCCGAGCCGCGCGTCCTCATCGTCGGTCTCGCACCCGCCGCCCATGGGGGCAACCGCACGGGACGGATCTTCACCGGCGACCGTAGCGGTGACTGGCTCTTCGCGTCGCTGTATCGGACCGGGCTGGCAGCGATCCCCACCAGCACCCATGCCGGCGACGGCCAGCGGCTGCTCGGTGCCCGTGTCGTCGCCTCGGTACGCTGCGCGCCGCCCGCCAACAAGCCGACGACTGCCGAACGCGCCACCTGCTTCCCCTGGCTGGCGCGGGAACTGCGGTTCGTGGCGGGCACGGTCCGGGCGATCGTCGTATTGGGCGGGTACGGCTGGCAGGCTCTGTGGCCGGCGTTGAACGAGACCGGGTACGCGCTGCCCAGACCCCGGCCCGCGTTCGGTCACGGAGTCGAGGTTCCGCTGACCGCGCCAGGCGGCGGATCGACTCTCCTCCTCGGCTGCTATCACCCGAGCCAGCAGAACACCTTCACCGGGCGGGTGACCGAGGAAATGCTCGACGCCGTATTCCTCAGGGCCCGGGAGTACGCGGGGCCGCCGGCGGGCCGGTCCGGCTGAGTCTTCCCGGCTGGGGCTGCGAGAGCGCGCTACGCCCTGCGGTGCGTGCGTACGGACCCAGGGGACGGCGCTCGCGTGTTGAGTCGGGGCGAGGGATCGGCTCGGTGGTGAGAGAGCCAGGCCGGGCGAGTGACGGGCGGAGCGATGCCCAGTGGAGCCCCCGCTTCCACTGGACAGCCCCCGTGGCCCCGCCGGTCACTCGGCTCGGCTTCCTTCTCCTTGTTTGACGCGGCAGCAGGCCGAGTGGTTCGTGCGTGATGCGATTCACAAGGTCACCTCTCCCATCGTGGATCGTCCAGGAGTACGGTAAAAGCGTAGGTTGTGAAAACTTTCACAAAGTGCCGCGCAGTTTCGGGAGGGTCCCATGGGTACCGAAACCGGTATGGCCAAGCACGTGCTCATCGTCGGTGGCGGCTACGTCGGCATGTACACCGCTCTCCGCCTGCACAAGAAGATGCGCCGCGAGCTCAAAAGCGGTGAGCTCAAGATCACAGTCGTCGATCCGCAGTCGTACATGACCTACCAGCCGTTCCTGCCGGAGGCAGCGGCGGGCAACCTCGAGCCACGGCACGTCGTGGTCCCGTTGCGACGTGTGCTGCCGCGAGCGACGATCCTCAATGGCCGCGTCACCCGCATCGAGCACGCGAACCGCCAGGCATGGGTCGAGATCGTGGGCAGCGCCTCCGCGGAGGGGGTGGGCGGCGGCCAGGTGGATCGGTCGCCGGAGACGCGCGTACTGTCCTACGACACCCTCGTCTTCTGCCCGGGATCGATCTCCCGAACGCTGCCGATTCCCGGCCTCGCCGAATGCGGCATCGGTTTCAAGACGGTGGGTGAGGCGATCTACCTACGCAACCACGTCCTCGCCCAGCTCGACATCGCCGCTTCCACCGCGAACCCGCAGACACGGAAACGGGCCTTGACCTTCGTCTTCGTGGGCGGCGGCTTCGCGGGCGTCGAGGCACTGGCCGAGCTCGAGGACCTGGCCCGCGACGCCTGCGAGTACTACCCGAACATCGACCCGTCCGACATGCGGTGGATCCTCGTCGAGGCGAGCGACCACATTCTGCCGGAGGTCGGTGCGGACATGGGTCGGTGGACCGTCGAGGCGCTGCGCCAGCGCCGTATCGCGGTCAAGCTCGAGACGCTCCTCAAGTCCGCCGAAGGCCATCACATCGTGCTCAGCGATGGAGAGGAATTCGACGCCGGCACCCTCGTTTGGACGGCCGGCGTGAAGCCCAATCCCGTTGCCAAGCAGACCGACCTTCCGATCGATGAGAAGAGCCGGGTCAAGGCGACAGCCGAATTGACGGTTGAAGGCGTGTCCGACGCGTTCACCGCAGGCGACACCGCGGCCGTCCCCGACCTGACGGAACCCGGCGCGTTCACCGCGCCGAACGCTCAACACGCGGTTCGACAGGCCAAGACTCTTGGAGACAACGTTGTCGCGTCGCTGCGGGGCAGGCAACTACAGCCTTACAAGCACGCATATGCCGGATCCGTCGCGAGTCTCGGCCTGCACAAGGGCGTCGCTCAGATCTACGGGATCAAGATGCGTGGTCTCCCCGCATGGTTCATGCACCGTACGTACCACCTGTCCCGGGTGCCGACCTTCAACCGCAAGACGCGGGTGACCGCCGACTGGACTCTCGCCGTCTTCTTCAAGCGTGAGGTCGTGTCACTCGGTGCCATCCAGCGGCCACGCGAAGAGTTCGAGCTCGCGGCGCGGAAAGACTGAGCGGTATTCGGCCTGTATTTAGGGCGCGGCACTAATAGGCGTTATTTGTCGCATTTACTGGGTGGTCCCTTATTGGCGCATGCCCGGTATGATTACGCCGCCCCCGTAGCCCAACAGGCAGAGGCAGACTCCCTAAAAGAGTCGGTTGTGTCGGTTCGACTCCGACCGGGGGCACTGTTGCCTTGACAGTTGTCGATGGTGGAGTCGACATGTTTGGTCCAACGTGCCCGCGGAGGCTTATCTGCCTGCCGGTGCCGCCGGTATCGGTCTGCCGATTCGCGACCGATACCGGCCGCGCCGATCCCAGCGATCCATGATATAAACCGGCCACCTGCGGCTCTTATGACGTGAGCGTTGCCGCGGACGTCTGCTCGCCGGAGAAGGTCGCCGGTCGGCGCTCGAGGTCGTCGGCCAAGGGGCCGGCCGACGTTGCGCGGATGCTCTGTGAGGGTCATCGCCCGCGGTCAGGGGAATGTTCGTCGGAGTACGTCGGACCACCCTGCGGTTCCACATGTGGAGTGGTGGGTGACCCGCCGTGGTGGCGGGAACACGGCGACCATGACCGGTCGTTAACGTGATCGACAACGAGTCGGGAGGGTATTGCATGGAGAGTAGCAATCCGGTCTTCTCCCGGCGTGGCGCCTTCGGGCAGCAGGCATCGGGACCAGTGCCGAGCGCTTACCAGTTCGAGGCGATGTACAACGCGCCCACGTACGCGCCGCCCCGGACGATGACCATGGACGACGTCGTCGTGCGTTCGTTCTTGACGCTCGGCACACTCGTCGCGGTCGGCGCACTCGCATGGGTCTTCGTGCCGGAGCGCATCGCGAACGCCGTGGCGGTCGCCGCCGTGGTCGTCGGTCTGATCTTCTGGGCGATCCTGACGTTCGGCCGCAAGGTCAATCCGGTTCTCGTGCTGGGCTTCGCGGCCTCGTACGGTGTGGCGGTGGGCGTGATCAGCCATGCCTACAACTCTGTCTACAACGGGATCGTCCTCCAGGCCGTGGTCGGGACCGCGCTGGCCTTTGGCGCAATGCTCGCCGTGTACGCCTTCCGGATCGTCCGCGTCACCCCGAAGTTCGTGCGTTTCGTGATCGCGGCCGGTCTCGCCCTCGTGGGCCTGATGGTGCTCAACCTGCTGGTATCGATCTTCCACGTCGGTGGCATCGGGATCAGGGAGAACGGTCCGCTCGGGATCATCTTCAGCGTCGCGGCGATCCTCGTCGGCTGTCTCTACCTGTTGCTGGACTTCAGTTCCATCGAGGACGGCGTCCGCTCCGGTGCCCCAGAGAAGGCTTCATGGCTCGCTGCGTTCGGACTCACCCTGAGCCTGGTCTGGATCTATCTGGAACTGCTCCGGTTCCTGTCGTACTTCTACAGTCGCGACTGACGTACGGCGGCGGAGCCGTGTCACCCGGGCAGGGTGCATCGGCGTGGGTTGAGCGCATCGATGTTGTCGATCGAGGATGACGTGCATCTGCGCTGGTCCGTCGAGTCGGCCCCGGGACCGGCCGCCGCCCGGACGCTGGTGTCCGGGCCGAGTCGTCTGCCGGATGGAGCAATACGCTGACGCCCCCGCGTTCGCGCGGGGGCGTCAGCGTCACGTCAACCGTGAATGTCGGGGCCGGTGCGGGTGATCGTCGCCCGGATGACGACCCGGCGATCTCGTTCCATCGCGGCGCGATAGTCGTCCCAGTCGGGATGCTCGCCGGAGATCTTCCGGTAATAGTCGATCAGGGGCTCCATGGCCTCGGGCAGACGAACGATCTCGGCTTCGCCGTCGACCTGCATCCACTCGCCGAAGAAGGCGTCGGTGAAGACACAGAAGGTCACGCGAGGCTCGCGCATCACGTTGCGCGTCTTCACCGCGGTTTCTCGGGTACTGACGACGACCCGACCCGCGTCATCGACCGCGCAGAGAACAGGTGAGGTTTGCGGGCGCCCATCGGCGTGAGACGTCACCATCACCGCTCGATGGTGCTTCGCGATGAAGTCGAGCGCCCTGCGCCGGTCCACCCCGCTCAGAACCGGACGGCGCGGCGGTGCAGCTCGTGTTCGTGCACGAGGGCGGCCGCGTACCCGTGCGATAGCCCGTGTTCGTCGGCCAGCCAGTTCACCCGCTCGTCGCATCGTAGGAAGGCGGGGCCGTTGTCGATGGCTTCGAACCACTCGGGGAGGTCACGTCCTGTGACTTTCGGGATGCGTGCGATGAGATTCTTGTGCGTCTCCGGTGAGTGGTTCAAAGACATAGGCACCTCCTGGCTGGGCGTGCTGCTTGTGATGACTCTGCAACAGCGATCCCAATCACACAACCCCCCGGGGGAGACCTTTCTGTCACGGGACGTAGATCCTTGATTGCATACCGTCCCTGATAAGTTACGAACTGCTAACGAAACCTCCGGGCGATGGTGTCCCGCCGGGGGATTTCTCGTGAACTGGCCGCCCAGTGGGGTGAGCCGGCGCGCCTCGCGCCGCAGGCGTCGCATCAGATGTCGGGCCACGTCCGCGGGAGCGTCGGCGTCCGGTGCGGCTTGGTCGGCACGGCTTGGCTCGGCTCAGCCTGGTTTGCACGGCTTGGCTCGGCTCAGCCTGGTTTGCTCGGCTCAGCCCGGCTTCGTCTGGCCGGGCATCCGGCGTGGCGCGTCCGGGTCGGTGCGACAGGTGGTTTCCGGCGTGGTGGCACGCCGGAAACCACCAGCAGTGCGCTCATCGCATGCCCGGTCCTGCGCAGTAGCCGCTGTGCTCAGCTGAGACGTTCGAAGACCATCGCCATTCCCTGGCCCCCGCCGACGCACATCGTCTCCAGCCCGAAGGTCTTGTCGCGCCACTGGAGACCGTTGAGGAGCGTGCCGGTGATCCGCGCCCCGGTCATGCCGAACGGGTGACCGACCGCGATCGCGCCGCCGTTGACGTTCAGCTTGTCGATGTCGATACCCAGGTCCTGGTACGACGGGATCACCTGCGCGGCGAACGCCTCGTTGATCTCGACGAGATCGATGTCGTCGATGGTCAGGCCGCCGTTCTTCAGAGCGCGCCGAGACGCCTCCACCGGCCCGAGCCCCATGATCTCCGGCGACAGCGCCGACACGCCAGAGGAGACGATGCGGGCAAGCGGAGTGATGCCGAGTTCGGCGGCCTTGGTGTCGCTCATCACAATGACCGCGGCCGCACCGTCATTGAGCGGGCAGCAGTTACCCGCGGTGATCGTGCCATCCGGGCGGAAGACCGGCTGGAGCTGCGAAACCTTCTCCAGTGTCGTACCGGCGCGCGGGCCGTCATCCTTGGCGACGACGGTTCCGTCCGGCAGTTCGACCGGCATGATCTCGCGTTCGAAGAAGCCGTTCTTGATCGCCTCTTCGGCGAGGTTCTGCGAGCGTACGCCGAACTCATCCTGCTCGGCACGGCTGACACCGCGCAGCTGGGCGACGTTCTCCGCCGTCTGGCCCATCGCGATATAGACGTCCGGAAGCGTGCTGTCCTCCCGCGGGTCGTGCCACGTTTCGGCGTTGCCTTCGGCCCGTTTGGCGGTACGGGCCTGGGCCTCGGAGAACAGCGGGTTCTGGGTGTCGGGAAGACCGTCGCTACTGCCCTTGGCGAACCGGCTGACCATCTCCACCCCAGCCGACACGATCACATCGGCCTCGCCGGACTTGATGGCGTGGAAGGCCATCCGCGTGGTCTGCAGGGAAGATGAGCAGTAGCGGGTGATCGTGGCGCCTGGCACGTTGTCGTATCCGAGGAGGATGGCGACCACGCGAGCCATGTTGTAGCCCTGCTCGCCGCCGGGCAGGCCGCAGCCCAGCAGAAGATCATCAATGTCATTCGGATCCAGCTGCGGAACCTTGTCCAACGCCGCCCGCACGACGCGGGCGGTGATGTCGTCGGGACGCAGGTCCTTCAGCGACCCCTTGAACGCTCGCCCGATCGGGGAGCGAGTGGTCGCGACGATGACAGCCTCAGGCATGATGGAGCTCCTCCTCCTTGGCCGACCCGGGCACTGATGGCCCTGTGCCCCGTTCGCAGGCTACTGCCTATCGGCGCTCGAACCTACTGATGGGTAGCCAATCGAAGGGCCATCAACTCGGCAATACCTCGGGCGTCGGGCGAATCCCCCGGACCGGCCGCTGTTCCCTCATCTGGCCCCTGCGGACACCCTTGAGCAAGGACTCTGAGGGCGGAGCGGCCGGCGGATGCGAGTCGCCCGACGGCGCGCCGTCGCGTGCCCTGCGGCTGACGCGTCGGCTGCGCCCGTGGCTAACCGAGCATTCCCGGGACGGTGCCCTCGGCGTCATGTCGACCGTGCAGGCCGCCGTGTTCATCTCGCCATACTCGCCAACCATCGACGGCGCCGGTGTACCAGCCAGGGGGCGGTTCGGTGGACGCGAGTCTTCGGCCGGTCATCATGTCGTACGGACATATGGCGGGGATCGGAAAGAACCCCGTGCTTCCGTTGATCTTCAGTGGTGACGGTGTCGTCGTGCAGAACGACCACGCCTGGACATGCCCGGCGATCAGCCCTCCGGTCCGGAGGTCGTACGTCTGACCGGGGTGGCCTGGTCGGAGCAGGCCCAGCGCTGACAGATCGGCGGGGAACGCGGGCCACCGCTCGGGGCCGGAGTTCGGTGGCGCAGGGATCGTCGCCACGGCCCGGCCGGTGTGTGGGTTGAACTGGGTGAAACCGCCATAGCGGTCATTAGGGTCGACGTCACCGGTCACCAGCGCCACTGCGGGATTGGCGCTCGGGTACAGGCGGAGCGACCGGCGGTGGACCCACTGCAGCGCGCCGTCCTCCGTGCGGAGAGAAAAGAAACCGAACGCCGACATCGATGCCCCTTGGCGTGCCCGGAAGGGAGCGAGATAGCCGATCAGGTCGTCGTCGAGGGTACCGAAGGACCAGCCACCGGACAGGTCGACGGTGCCGCCGAGAGCCTGCTCGACAGGGAACGACCACAGCGACCGGCCGCTCGCCAGGTCGTGAGCCTCTATCACCGGATGTGCGGCGATCCGGAACACCACCACGCGTCGGCGATCGGCCCATTCGACCTCGGCGACGCCCGGCATGGTCCACGACGTCTTGCCGGTGACGGGATCGAGCACCGCGAATCGTGCGTTCTTTCCGGCGGTGAGCTCCGACAGGCAAAGCGAGTCACCGCACCGCGTAGGTCCGAACGTCGTCCCGACGGTGCGCGCCCACCGCTGACTTCCGGTACGGACATCCCGGCCGACCACCTCGGCCCCGGAAGATCGTGGCTCGACGCTTCCCACGACGGCACGGCCGGGCGGCCCGGCCACGGCCGGCGGCGCGACGCCCAGGTCGGCCGGGCGACCCGACGTCGTGGATGGCCGAGACCACAGGCGCCGCCCGGTGGCGAGGTCGAAGACGATCGTCCACAGCCGTCCTGCGTCGTCGAGCGAGGTGACCGCCGTGACGCCTCCGCCGACAGCCGGCCGACTCACGACACCGGCGGATGCGTCCTGCCATCCAGCGGCGGCGGAGGTCGGATCAGGCTGGCCGGACACCGAGCACCCGAGAGCGCCCGACAGCGTGGCGAACTGGAGGGAGACGACCGCGATGCCGTGCCGTAAGCGTCCAGCGTGTCGCCGATGGGTACGAGGGGGCGGTCCGGAACACCCGTCACGCCGTCGGCCGCTTGACGCCATGCTCGTCTCCCGGAGGGTCGTCCACGCCTGGACAGACGGTAACAACAAAACGCGACGACTGCAGCACGGACCGTAATGATGGTAGGTGAGGTACCTTCTGAGCAGAACTATTGCCGACGACAGGGACGTCGCTGGTGCACGTGCACAACTCGCTGACGGAGCTCATCGGGGACACCCCCTTGGTACGCCTCCGCAACGTCACGACCGAAGCCACGGCGCAGGTCCTGGCCAAGGTCGAATATTTCAATCCGGGCGGGTCGGTAAAGGACCGCATCGCCGTTCGCATGGTCGAGTTCGCCGAAGAGTCCGGCGCCCTCAAACCGGGCGGCACGATCGTCGAACCCACCTCCGGCAACACGGGCGTCGGACTCGCCATCGTGGCCCAGGAGAAGGGCTACCGGTGCGTGTTCGTCTGCCCCGACAAGGTGGCGAACGACAAGATCGCCGTGCTTCGCGCGTACGGCGCGGAAGTCGTGGTGTGCCCCACGGCGGTGTCTCCTGACCACCCGGACTCCTATTACTCGGTCTCCGACCGCCTCGCCGCGGAGATCCCGGGAGCCTGGAAGCCTGACCAGTACGCCAACCCGAACAACCCGCGCTCGCATTACGAGACGACGGGCCCGGAGATCTGGGCGCAGACCGAGGGGCGTGTCACGCACTTCATCGCGGGGATCGGCACGGGTGGCACCATCACCGGAACCGGTCGATACCTCAAGGAGGTCTCGGGCGGGCGCGTCCAGGTCATCGGCGCGGATCCGGAAGGGTCGGTCTACTCCGGCGGCACCGGCCGGCCGTACCTCGTCGAGGGCGTTGGCGAGGACATCTGGCCGGAGACGTACGACCGCGACATATGTGACCGGGTCATCGCCGTGAGCGACAAGGATTCGTTCACCATGACCCGGCGGCTGGCGCGGGAAGAGGGGCTACTGGTCGGCGGTTCCTGCGGGTTGGCGGTCGTGGCCGCGCTCCGAGTCGCGGCTGAGGCCGGTCCGGACGACGTGGTCGTCGTCCTGCTGCCCGATGGCGGACGAGGCTACCTGTCAAAGATCTTCAATGACGACTGGATGGCCGACTACGGTTTCCTCACCTCCGAGACCGAGGAGCCGCGAATCGCCGACGTGCTCGCGCGGAAAGGCTCCGGGCTGCCGGAGTTCGTGCATGTTCACCCGCACGAGTCCGTGGGCACCGCAGTGTCGATCCTTCGCGAATACGACGTCTCCCAGTTGCCTGTGATGAAGGAGGAGCCGCCCGTGATGGCCGCCGAGGTCGTCGGCTCTGTGGGGGAGCGTGACCTTCTCGCGGCGCTGGTGAGCGGCAAGGCGGCTCTGGAGGACCCGTTGGGAGACCACATGGCGCCACCGCTGCCGATGGTGGGGTCAGGAGAAGCCGTGAGCAAGGCCGTGAGCGTCCTGGAGAATGCCGGTGCCGCCGTCGTGCTCGTCGACGGCAAACCGGCCGGTCTCATTACCCGGCAGGACCTTCTCGGTTTCCTCGCAAGCGGCTGAGCGCCGCTACGTGGCTGTTCCTCGCGCTAACGGCTGCACCAGGTGCTATCCAGCTGTTCCCGCACCACGTGGTGATTTCCCGGGCTGAGTAGTCGTTCCCCGTGAGGAGGCCCATTGCCTCACGGGGAACAGCTGCACACGGTGAGACGCCGACTCTGAACGAGCGGTGCCTGCGCAGCCCTCGGTGCCGACCCTCGAGAAGCTCTAGTCGTCCGAGTCCGGTGGCTCGCCGTCCGGTGACTCGGTGTCTGGTGGTTCGGTGTCTGGTGGTTCGCCGTCCGGTGGGTCCGGCGGCTTCTGGCGGATGTGACCCACGCGGTCCTCGTGGTTCTGCTTATCGAGGTTGTGCCAGCGGCAGAGGGGCTGGCCATTGTCGAGGTCGGTGCGGCCGCCTTGCGCCCAGGGCTGTTTGTGGTCGATGTCAGCCCAAGCCGGTGGCCGATCGCAGCCCTCCGCGGCACAGGTGTCGTGCAAGGCCAGATAGATGTCGCGTTGGTCGCTGGAGAAGAGCCGACGGGTCCGGCCCCAGTTAAGTGGCTGTCCACCGGCGGTGAACCGGTCGGCGACCGAGCCGTCAGGCCCGATGAAGATCTGATGGATCCCGGCGTGGTGGCGCTGGATCATCTCCCGGATCTGCGCGGCGGTCAGGACGGTGCCGAATTCGGTGCGGCCCGCTGGAGCCTGAGCGGCCGGCACGTCGGGATCAACGGCGGCCGTGCTGGCGATCACGTGGACCCGCACTGGGGCGCCACCGCGCTCGCGGTACCCGTGTCGCCCGGCCGCTTTCAACGCGACCTGGCAGGCGGTGACCAGTCCGCGCAGGCGCCGATGGCCTGGGAGATTCTGCCAGCGCGGCAGCTCGGCGTTCGGCGTCGGCGCGAACGCATCGATCGCCTTCTCTACGATGGCGAGGTCCTCGGCGCCCATTTCCGCGCTGAGGAGTCCGATGCCGTCGATGCCCTGCCCGACGTTGAGGAACGACTGCCGGTCGATCTGACGACGGCGTCGCTCGGCGGTCTCGCCGTCGAGTGTCACCGCGATCCGGGTGGCGGCCTTGCGCAACTGCCCCGGCGTCCCCGCGGAGGCGAACTCAAGTAGCGCCGGCTGCGCGGCCTGCGCCACGCGTTCGGGAGTCCAGGAGTCGGTCATCGTGTCAGCGGCTCGATCGATCCCCTCTGCGATCGTCGCAACGTCCCCGAACTCGATTTCGCCGTCCTCGAAGGCGGCGAGCGTGTCGGCCAGCAGGGAACGGCGAGCCGCGAGGGTGGCGAGCTGTTTGGCCTCCCACGGGCGCAGTCGGCATCGCCGTCCCAGCCACCCGGTGAGGGACGGGCAGCCATCGGCCGCCGGACCGCCCAACGCGTCGAACCTGCCGAGTCTGCGTGCCGCCTCGAGCTGCAGACATCCGATCGCGCGGACGATCAGCGCGCTCTCCTCGCCTATGTCCGCCGCCGTGGAGGCGTCGATGTCACCGGCGGCCAGCATCGCCAGCCCCGCCTGGATCGATTCCAGAGCCTGAGCCGCCGATGCCACCTCACCTGAGCCCGCCTCGCCGGTATCCACCCCACCTTCCTACCGTCCGTAGAGGCACCGATGACAGCGCGTCGCATCGCCCTGTGGATAACCGGCGCCGGTGCCGAAGCGGCGCGACCGACGAACTCGGTCCGACTGTCGTGGGTTGAGTCTCAAGCGACTTGAGCCTTCATAGTCGGTCGCAGAGGGCGCTGAGGAACAGACCCGCTAAGGAACAGAGTCCGCTAAGGAACAGAGTCCGCTAAGGAACAGAGTCCGCTAAGGAACAGAGTCCGCTAAGGGACCTCGCACCGAGGATCCCCGACGCGGCGCCGATTACAGATGCCGACGCAGACCTCGAACGCTGATCCGGATTTGCGGATTGGTCAGTACAGAGAAGCGCATCGGTCGGTACCGAGAACCGGGAGGCGTGATGCCCGAAGCAGTCGCATCATTTTCGGAACACACGGTGATGTCAGGGAACGTCGAGCTCGCTGTTCGAGATCACGGCGGCTCCGGCGATGCGGTCGTGCTGTTGCACGGGGGCGGGCGGAGCATGGAGGACTGGCGGTTGGTCGTGCCTCCGCTGGTAGAGGCCGGACTGCGGGTGGTGACGGCAGACCTGCGGGGGCACGGAGGTTCCGGACCGGGAATGTGGTCCTGGGAAGCCGGGCTGAAGGATCTGGCCGCGGTCGTCGGGGACCGCGGGCTGGACCGGCCGGCCGTGGTGGGACATTCGTTGGGCGGGCTGGTCGCGGCTCTTTGGGCGACGCGACATCCGGAGTGCCCTCTCGCGGTGAATCTCGACGGCCACACCAATCCGATCGGCCCGTTCGCCGGGCTCGATGCTGAGGCAGCGCGAGCCGCGGAGGCGACCATGCGCGACTTCCTCGAGAGCTCCGTGCGGCAGGCCGGTGACCCAACACTGGCACGACTGGTGGCCGAGTTGGGCAACCTTGATCTTTTCGCCACTTACCGGGCGGCGCGCTGCCCGCTGGTGGTGGTCGCATCGGCCGGCCGAGGCATGGCCGAGCTGCTGCCATCCAACGTCGCCGCGGTGTTCCCGGCGTATCAGCGGGGCTTCGCCAAGGAACTGTCCGCTGCGGAGGCCGTAACACCCCTGCTGTCCGTGGTGGACGTCGACACCGGCCATGATGTGCACTTGGAGGATGCCGATCAGGTCGTCCGCCTGGTTCTGGACCGGTTGGTTCCGGAAACACGCCGGACGTCGTAAGCCGACGCTCGGAGGCCGTAGATCCGCGGGGAATGCGTGAGGCTTGACGGTGTGAACGAGGACGGCTGCTACACCATTGGTCAGGTGGCCCGGCTCAGTGGTCTGTCAGTGCCGACGGTTCGCTACTACTCCGACGCGGGGCTGGTTCCGCCCAGCGGCCGGACCGCCGGCGGTTACCGGATCTATGACCGGGCGGCGCTGACACGGCTGGAACTCGTCCGGACTCTCCGCGACCTCGGTGTCGATCTGGCCACAGTCGCTCGCGTGCTCGCCGGTGCGGAGACTCTGGCCGAGGTCGCCGATCGGCAGATCGCCGCCTTGGAAGTGCAGGTACAGGCGCTGCGCGTGCGCCAGGCCGTGCTGCGTCACGTCGTCACGAGTGGTGCGGACGCCGCCGACATGGCGCGCGCGAACCGGCTGGCCAGGTTGTCCGTCGACCGGCGTCGCCGGATGGTGGCGGACCTCATCGAGGAGGCGACCCGAGGGCTCGACATGGAACCGGGCTTCGCGGCTCATCTGCGATCGATGCTGCCCGATCTGCCGGAGGCCGCCGCGCCGGAGCAGATCGAGGCCTGGGTCGAGCTGGCCCGCTTGGTCGGTGACGAAGGATTCCGCGCGGACGTCCGGCAGGCCTTCGAAAGACACGCCGCCGATCGTGCCTCCGGAGCCGACAGGGGCGATCCGGCGAGCTGGCCGCGGGCCGAGAAGGCCACGGTCGAGCTCGCGGGCAAGGCGCTCGCGACCGGCATCTCGCCGATGGCTACGGAGGCCAGGCCCATCGTCGAAGAGCTGGTCGCCGTCTTCGCCGACGCTCATCGACGCCGCGACGACGCGGACTTCCGGTCATGGCTCGCCGAGCGTCTCCGTATCGGCGCGAATGCCCGGGTATCTCGTTACTGGACATTGCTAGCCGTCATCAACGGTCGGCCCGCCAAGACCGACCCGGTGCGGGCCGCTCAGTGGTTCCTGACCGCGCTCAGGGCGGCCGGCACTCCGCCTGCTGCCGACGTCCCACCTCCGGTCGAGGTCCCATCTCCGGCCCAGGTCCCACTTCCAGCCGACATTCCGCCCTCAAACGGCACCTGACCCCCGCCTCGACAATCGATCCGCGACACCCGGCGCGGCCTCTGACCATTGGAATCGCCGGAACGGGGAAGCCCCGGCGACGCGACTGCGTCACCGGGGCTTCCCCGTTCCAACTGCGATGAATCGCTACGACCAGCTGTCAACGGTCGCGCACGGGCGCCAACCCACTGGGTCAGCCCCGACGATCGGCCATGTCGTACCGCTCCACCGTGGGCGGTTCCTCCGGCCGGCGAACGGCGTCACCACGCCCGGGCCACCAGGCCTTGTGACCCATCAGCGCCGTGATGGACGGCACGAAGAACGCCGACATGACGAAGGCGGACAGGAGGATGCCGATGGCGACACCGAACCCGATCTCCGCCGACATCGAGTCGGGTGACAGGGTCAGCACCCCGAACGTACCGGCCAGGATCACGCCGGCCGCCGCGACGGTCGGTCCGGCGTGCTGGATGCCGAGCGCGGCGGCGCGCCGTGGGTCATGCCCCTCGCGTGCCTCCTCGCGCAGCCGCGCGATCATCAGGATGTTGTAGTCCGTGCCGATCGCGAGGACGAAGAGGTACAGGATGATCGGGAGCTGGAACATCAGCCCGCTCTTGCCCTCGACCCCCTGGAACAGCCCGACGGTCGCGCCGAGCGTGGCCGCGAAGCCGAGCAGCACCGCGATCACCAGGTAGACCGGAGCGACCAGCGCGCGCAGCAGCAGCGCGAGGATCAGGCCGATCAGCAGCACCGCCACCGGGAGGATGACCGACAGGTCACGGTTGTTGATCTCGTTGATGTCCGCGAACGCGGCCGTGGTCCCACCCACGAGCACCTTGGTTCCCGGCGGTGCGTTCTGGTGGGCGAGGTCCCGGAACGGCCCCTTGACCAGACTGATCGCCTCGTTCGAGTTGGGGTTCAGCTTGAGGATGACGGTGATCTTGGCGACGGACTGGTCTGTGTTGTACTGCGGAGGCGACACCTGGCCGACGCCCTTGGCACCCCCCAGCGTCTGGTCGAACTTTTGGACCGCGCTCTTGTCGAGCGAGCCGTTGCCCTGGACGTACACCTCGGTGGGAGCGGTCAGGCCGGACGGCAGACTGGCCCGGAAGTCCTTGAGCGCCTTGGCCGACTCGGTGTTCTGCGGGGCCGCGGCCTGGAAGTCGTAGTCGGCCTTGAAAGCGAGAGCGCCCGCGGCGAGGGCCGCGAGGACGAGGCCGGAGGCGATCGCGGCGACGACCGGGCGGCGCCCGACGCCGTTGCCGACGCGCACCCACAGTCCGGGCTTCGGCTCCTTCTTCCACGACTTCGACGGCCAGAACACGACGCGGCCCATCAGCGACACGACCGCGGGGACGAGCGTCAGCGACGTGATGAACATGACGCCGACGGCGATCGCGAGCTGGGGACCGAGCGCGCCGAACGCCTTGAACGAGGCGAGCACCAGGACGATGAACGCGGCGATGACGGCGCCCGCGGCGGAGGCGATGGCCTCGCCCACCCGCTCGACGCTCGTGATCATCGCGGTCTTCTTGTCCTCGCCGGCCCGCAGGCGTTCCCGGTAACGGAAGAGCAGGAACAGGATGTAGTCGGTGCCGATGCCGTACAGGACGACGAGGATGATCGTGTTGAAGCCCTCGTCGAAGCTCAGGTCGAACGCCTTCCCGATGAAGGCGGTGACCGCGTTCGCCACCAGCGACACCAGGACGATCACGATGATCGGTAGCAGCGCCGCGATCGGGCTGCGGAAGATGATCATGATCAGCGTGATGATGAGAACGATCGTCGCGAGTCCGATCAGCGCCATCGTCTGCTGCTGGGACTTCTGGTTGTCCAGGCTGGACGCGAAGTTGCCCGTCACGCCGTACGTCAGCCCGCTGCCCTTGAGCTGGTCGGCGGTCACGCTGCGGATCTGCTTGACGGCGTCCTGGTTCTTCGTCTGCGTCTTGCTGTCGAACCCGTTGGGCAGGCCTGCGACGATGAGCTGAACCTTGTGGTTCTGCGACAGCATCTGCGGGCTGGTGACGACCTGCTGGACGTTCGGGATCGCCTTGGCCTGGATGGCCTTGACGACCTCGCCGATCTTCTGCTGGTCGGCGGTCGTCAGCCGGCCCCCGTCGCTCCGCTTGACGACGACCATCTCGCGGCTGAACTTCTGGTCACCGGTCGGGAAGGCCTTCTCCGCCAGCTTCGACGCCGCGACCGACTCGTACTTGCCCGGCAGGAACGCCTGCTGGTCCGACTTGGTGGTCATTTTGGGGGCGAACACCACCAGGGCGGCCGCCGCGACGAGCCACGCGACGATCGTCCACCATGGGTGCCGTACGACACCACGCCCCAGCCATCCGAACACGGGTGGCTCCCCTTCGTAGATTGTTCTTGAGTACCGTCCGACTGTAGGCAGCCAAAGCCGCCCTTACCTCCCCTTGGCAGTTGATTTCCGGTCTAGTCCCTATGGCGGAGAGGGTTCATCCCTGGGTAGGGACGATGCGGTGCACTTGTGCCCCTCCCGAGGCACTAACCTCGCGTGCATGGACGGTTTCAACCACGAGACCGGCTTCGAGACGCTCGCCATTCACGCAGGTCAAGAGGCCGATCCCGCGACAGGGGCGGTCGTACCGCCGATATATCAGGTGTCCACCTACAAGCAGGACGGCGTCGGCGGCCTGCGCGGAGGATACGAGTACAGCCGGTCGGCCAACCCGACCCGTACGGCGCTGGAGGAGTGCCTTGCCGCGCTCGAGGGCGGCGTACGGGGCCTGGCGTTCGCCTCGGGAATGGCCGCCGAGGACACCCTGCTCCGCACCATCTGCAAGCCGGGCGACCACGTCCTGATCCCCGATGACGCCTACGGCGGCACCTATCGGCTGATCTCGAAGGTCCTCACCCGGTGGGGGGTTACGTACGATCCGGTGCCGCTGACGGACGTCCAGGCCGTACGCGCGGCCGTCCGCCCGGAGACGAAGCTCATCTGGGTGGAGACTCCCACGAACCCGCTGCTGGGCGTGGCCGACATCGCCGCCCTGGCACACGTGGCGCGGGAGACGGGCGCCCGCCTCATCGTGGACAACACCTTCGCCTCGCCCTACCTCCAGCGGCCGCTCGCCCTGGGCGCCGACGTCGTCGTCCACTCCACGACCAAGTACATCGGCGGCCACTCCGACGTGGTCGGCGGCGCGCTGGTCGCGGCCGACGTCGAGCTCGCCCAGGAGCTGGCCTTCCACCAGAACGCCATGGGGGCGGTCGCCGGGCCGTTCGACGCATGGCTCACCCTGCGCGGCGTGAAGACGCTGGGCGTCCGCATGGACCGGCACTGCGCCAACGCGATGCGCATCGCCGAGTTCCTCAGCCGGCACCCCCGGGTCAGCGCCGTGCACTACCCGGGCCTGCCCGAGGACGCGGGCCATGAGGTGGCGGCCAAGCAGATGCGAGCGTTCGGTGGCATGGTGTCGTTCCGGCACGCCGACGGCGAGGAGGCGGCCGTACGGGTCTGCGAGCGCGCCAAGATCTTCACCCTCGGCGAGTCCCTCGGCGGCGTCGAGTCGCTGATCGAGCACCCGGGCCGGATGACCCACGCCTCGGCCGCCGGGTCACCGCTGGAGGTGCCGGGCGACCTCGTACGCCTGTCGGTCGGCATCGAGGACGTGGACGACCTGCTCGCCGATCTGGAGCAGGCGCTCGAGGTCTAGGACACGCCTAGGCGTTCCAGACCATCAGGACGAGGACCACGATCCAGATCAGGGCGACGACGCCGGAGATGGTGGCGATCCGGCCGGTCTCCACTTTGGCGATCTCGCCGAGCGGAGCACGTGCGGGCACGGGCCCTGGCGTTCCGGCGCCCGGGCCCGTCTCGGCTTCCGTCGCCGGGCCGTCACCGGGCGCGGTGACGGTCTCCGCGGCCTCGGCCGGAGTAGCCTCCGCCGGGGTCGCCGGAGCGGCCTCGGCGGGCGTCGGGGCCGGCCGCCGCTCGGCGTCGGCGAGTTCGAGTTTGTGAACGGCCTTGCGCTGATCGCGTTCGACGATCACCAACAGCGCCAGCGCGACGATGAACAGCGTCATCGACGCGGACAGCCACACCTTGCTGAACTGCCCGTGCGCCAGGAGCCCGCCGAACAGGAAGATGCCCAGCGTGAGCAGGCCGTAGATGCGGGTGACACGGTGGAGGTAGCGCACGATGCCCGGCTCACCCCGGCGGATGTAGCGGGGCGTCGCCATGGTCGCCGCGGTCAGCGGCCCCAGAGTGAAGATCGCGAAGCCGATGTGCAGCGTCAGTAGCAAGCGATCAGCGCTCGACATGGTGCCGACCCTAGCCCGAACAAGCCGATACTCCCAGTAAGACTCACTCTATCTCCGCCGGGATCCCAGCCCCTGGAGCCGCAGAGAGCGGCCCGGACACCCCCCCGACAACGCCACCACATCTCACCGGACGGCTCCGACGGCGCGCCGGTCGCGCCAGGCCGGGACGAGCGCGACGGCCATCAGAGCGCCGGTGAGGACGAACGCCCAGGCGTACCCGGTCCGCCCGGCGAGCACCCCGAACCCCGCGGCGCCGACGCCCATGCCCGCGTCGTATGCGAAGTTCCACAGCGCGCCGACGACACCGTAGCCGGAAGACGTCACACGCGCGTACATCATCGTCAGGGTGGCGTTCTGCGTGATCCCGAAGCCGATGCCGAACAGTGCCACGCCCGCGACGACGGTGACAGGGTTTCGAGTCTCCGCCGTGACGAGCATTCCGGCGGCCGACGCCACCAGGCCGGGGATGACAAGTCGCGCGGTTCCGTGCCGGTCGCCGTACCGGCCCGCGAACCAGCGCGCCACCGTGGACGCCGCAGGCTGGACGAACAACGCGACGGCGACCAGGCCCGTGAGCCGCGGCGGAACGGCGAGCGGCAGGAACGTCACGATGATCCCCGCGCCGAGCGCGGTGGCCGCGAAGACGAGCGTGGGCCGGACGAGGGCGGTCGAACGGAGGCCGGCGACGACCCCGATGGGGCGTTCGGACCGGGGTTCGCGCTTGGGCAGGCCCGGAACGACGACGAGCGGGGCCAGTGCCACGACGGCGGCGGCGCCGCAGACCGGGGCGTATCCGACGTGCCGGGCGAGCCACACCCCCAGGGGCAGGGCGACGAGCGACGGGACGCCGGACACGATGCCGGCGAGAGCGAGACCCTCGCCCCTCCGCTCCGCGGGGATCAACGACACGGTCAGCGCGGCCCCCGCGACGATCGTGAGCGCGAATCCCAGGCCGCGTACGAGGCAGATCGCGACGATCCACGCCAGGTTCCCCGAGGCGGTCAGGACGAGCGCGGGCGCGCCGAGAAGGGCCAGCCCGCCCGCCAGCACGCCGCGGTGACCGTATCGGGCGACGAGCCGTGGGGCCGCCAGCTCGCCGATGACGGTGGCCAGCATGAGCGCGCTCGTCGCCAGCCCGGCGGCGCCCCCGCCCGCTCCGGAGGATGCGGTCGCGTAGAGCGGAACGACCGACAGCAGCAGGAAGAAGTTCGCCGAGGCGCCGATCACGGTGACGAAACGCAGGGCCAGCGGCCTGCTCAGGAGGGGCGGTCTCGCCGCGGCGGGCGCGGTCCGGGGGATCATCGGCGTCGTCATGAGCCTGACGGTATGAGGCAGGCGGATCGCCGGTAAGTTCCACTTTCATGCCGCTTGAGTGGTCCAGTTTGTCGCCCGATCTGCTGCTCGCCATCGACAGGGACGGCCGAGAGCCCATGCGCTGCCAGCTGGAACGCCAGATCCGCGACGCGATCCGATCCGGACGGCTGCGGGTCGGCGAACGGCTGCCGTCGTCCCGAGCGCTCGCCCGCGACCTCGGACTCTCCCGGGGACTCGTGCAGGAGTGCTACACCCAGCTCCAGGCCGAGGGCTATCTGGTGGCGCGCGCCGGTTCCGCCACCCGGGTCGCGGCGGGCGCGTGCGTCGCACCGGTGCCGGCCCCGCCACCGGATCGGCGTCCGCGCCTGCTCGCGGACTTCCGGTGGGGCGTGCCCGACCTGGGCGGCTTTCCGCGTGCCGACTGGTCATGGGCGATGCGGGAAGCCGTACGGACGCTGCCGAGGTCCGCGCTCGACTACGGCGACCCCCGCGGCAGCGCGGTACTCCGTGACGTCCTGGCGGGTTACGTCCGGCGGGTGCGGGCCGCGTCGGCGGATCCGGAGAGCATCGTGATCTGTTCGGGCTACGCGCAGGGACTCAACGTCGCCCTGCGGGCGTTGGCCCGTACGGGCGTCCGCACCGTGGCGTACGAGGACCCGGGCTCGCCGGGGACGGTGACCTCGGCCGCGGTCAGGGCCGGCCTGTCGGCGATACCCGTGCCGGTCGACGAGCACGGGATCGACGTCGCGGCGCTCGCCGCGACGGACGCCCGCGCCGTCGTCGTCACGCCCGCGCACCAGTGGCCCACCGGGGTCGTCCTGGCACCCGAGAGGCGGTTGGCCCTGATCGAGTGGGCGGCGCGTCGCGACGCGGTCGTCATCGAGGACGACTATGACGCAGAGTTCCGCTACGACCGAGAGCCGGTCGGCGCACTGCAGGGACTCGCCGCCGACCGGGTGATCGCCATCGGTACCGTCAGCAAATCGCTGGCGCCGGCGCTGCGGATCGGCTGGACCCTCTGCCCACCCGCCCTCGCCCGGCAGATGGCCGAGGACAAGAGCCTGGACGACCGGGGTTCTCCAGCGCTCGACCAGCACGCTCTCGCAAGGATGATCGAGTCGGGCCGATTCGACCGGCATCTGCGCCGGATGCGCGGCGTCTACGCGGCGCGCCGGACGGCACTGGTGGAGGCGCTCGCCGAGCACGCTCCGAGCGTCCGGGTGACCGGTCTCGCCGCCGGTTTCCACGCGGTGGCGCACCTTGACGGATCGCTCGACGAACACGCCGTGATCGCCGCCGCCCGGGAACGCTCGGTCGGTCTGTACGGCATGAGCCCATGCCGTTCCGGGCACGAGGGCACGCCGGTGCAGCTGATCCTCGGCTTCGGCGACGTCGGCGAGCGCGCGATCAGGGCGGGCGTCCCAGCGGTCGCCGACCTGCTGACCTGAACCGACACCGTGACCGAGTCACTCCATTCAAGAGCACGCCCAGCCGCGCGACCGCGTTACTCCGGGCCACGCGGCCCCGTCACTCCGGCCGGGAACGGCGCCTCGCCCGCGCGGCCGGACCGGTCCCGTACCCGCCGCGCGGAGGCTCAGCCGCTCCGGCCGCGGCGGACGCGAAGATAGTCACGGACGACGTACTCGCCAAGCCGGTCGGGCGTGGGAGCGAAGACCCGGCCGCCGTTACGCCGCGCCACCTCCTGGACGAAGGACACGAGGCGTTCGTCGTCGGCGAGCATGAAGATGTTCAGCGTCGCGCGCCGCCGGGTCATCTTGTCCACCTCGGCGAGCGTGAGCTCCAGCGTCTCCCGCGACGGCGGCCAGTCGAACGACGAGCGGCCGTCCCGCAGCAGGTGCGCGGTCGGCTCGCCGTCCGTGATGATCAGCACGATCGGCTCGTGCTCCGGGTGTTTCTCCAGGTGACGTCCTGCGATGAGCAGGGCGTGGTGCAGGTTGGTGCCCTGCACCATGTCCCAGTCCAGGCCGGCCAGCTCGGTGGGCGGCAGCACCCGCGCGTAGTTGGAGAACCCGATGACCTGGATCGCGTCCTGCGGGTACTTGCTGGACACCAGCGTGTGCAGGGCGAGCGCGGTCTGCTTCGCCGATCCCCAGGTGCCGCGCAGCGCCATGGAGTACGACAGGTCCACCAGCAGGCACACCGCCGCCGCCGTACGGCGCTCGGTCTCGAGGACCTCGAAGTCGTCCACGGTCAGGCGCACACCCACACCGCCGGACCGGCGCTCGCCGCGCCGCAGCGCGTTCGACACGGTGCGTACGACGTCGATCGGCTGCTCGTCGCCGTGCTGCCAGGGACGGCTCCCCCCGGTCAGCTCGCCGGCCTGTCCCGCGTCGGACTGGTCATGGTCGCCGCGCCGGGCGGTGTCCAACTGAGCGAACACCCGCCGCAGCGCGGTCTCCCCGAGACGGCGGACCGCCTTCGGCGTCAGGTCGAGGGCACCGCCCCGGCGCTTGAGGTAGCCCTGGCGCTCGAGCTCGGCCTCGATGCGGCGCAGCTCGGCGAGGTCGTCGACCGCCTGCCGTCCCAGGGCGCGGCGCACCGCCTCCTCGTCGATGTCGTCCATCCGCGCGCCGGGGTAGTCCTGCCGCAGCGCGCCTTCCAGCTCGGCCAGGTCCGCGAGCTCCTGCAGCGCGGTCGTCGCGTCGCCCATGGACATCGGGTCGTCGCCGGTCATGCGCTCGGACCCGGACCAGTCGAGGTCGGGCCGGCGCTGCCGCAGCGACGAGGACAGGCGTTCCATCTCCATGGCCAGCCCGGCGTCCTCGAGCGTCTGCGCCATGAGCGCGGCGAGCTCCGCGCGCTGCTCGGGGGTGAGCGAGGCGAGCAGCCGTTCGGTGGCCGCGGCGCGCCGCGCCAACGAGTCGACGAGCTGCTCGAGATTCTGCGGATCATCCGGGAAGAAGTCGCCGTACTCCCGCATGAAGGCGTCGAAGTCCTCCTGGGTGTGCTCACCCCGGGCGTCCTTCTCGAGCATGCCATTGAGCGCGGCCATCATGTCCTTGACCCGCTGCATCGCCGCCGGGTCCGGGTCGCTCAGGGCCTGCTTCATGCCGCGGAACTGCGCGTCCAGCACGTCGCGCCGCAGCAGGTCTTTCAGCTCCTCGAACGTCCGCCGGGCGTCCGGCGACCGCCATTCGTACGACGCGAGGCGGCGGACCGCCTGCGCGGTGTCGGCCGGGAGGGCGTCCAGCTCGGCCTCCCGCAGCCGCGCCTCGTCGCTCGGGTCGGGGAACAACTCCGCGCGCTCCTGGCCGATCGCCCGGTCGAGCAGGGACCGCGCCTCCTCGAGCGTGCCGTCCAGCCGGCCGCGTCCGCGCAGCTCCTGCCGACGGGCCCGGACCTGCCGCAGCAGGTCGTCCAGGCCGCGCCGCCGCTGTTCGCCGGGCAGACCCCGGCGGAGCAGGTCGCGCAGCGCGTCAGCGGGGCTCGTACCCTCCAGCATCGAGTCGCCCATGGCGTCGAGGGCGGCGCGCACGTCGTACGGGGGCGCGAGCGGGTCCGGCCCCTCGTGGTACGAGCCATAGCGATATCCGGCCATGGTGACCTCCTAGGGCGTGTCCGGTGGATCTTGTTCGTAGCGAGCGGTGTCCAGAGCGCGCCTCGCAAGGCGGAGGAGGGAGGCAGCCCGGTGTTGGCTGCCGACCGACGACAACGCGGCGAGGCGCGCTCTGGACGCCGCGCAGCCGGACGGAGATCCACCGGACACGCCCTAGGGTCATATCCGGTACGTCGAGGCTCCGTCGGCGGTGTCCTTGGACAGCCGGCGCATCAGATAGAGCCCTTCCAGCGCGAACTCCAGCGCCGCCGCCGCGTGCCCGGGCGACTCGCCCTCCATTCCGAGGCTGTGCATGATCCGCGCCAGGCCGGACACCGGGCCGATCCGGTGCAGCAGCTCGGCGGCGGGCACCAGCTCGCCGGAGTCGACCGTCGCTCCCCGGTCGAACCGGTCCAGCAGACCGCTGAGGTCGACCGGGCCGAGCGCGCGCCGCCAGGTCTCCGCCGTCGCCCGGCGCAGCAGGTGCGCGAGCACCTCGTCCTCGCGGCCCTCCTCGCTGACCTCGAACTCCACCTTGCCGAGCAGGGTCGGCACGATCGACGGCAGGTCGCACACGCGGGCCACCGGCTGCTCCTCGCCCGCGATCGCCGACCGGCGCATCGCGGACGCCGCCACCGTCTCGGTCGCGGCGATCGCGAACCGCGCGGACACACCGGACCGGGTGTCGACCGCCGGGGACTCCCGGACCAGCCGGGTGAACCGCGCGATGACCTCCATCAAATGGACGGGCACCGCCGCGGAGACCTCGGCCTCCTGGCCGATCAGCACCAGTTCGTCGTCCACGTCCAGGGGGTAGTGCGTCCGGATCTCCGCCCCGAAGCGGTCCTTCAGCGGGGTGATGATCCGGCCCCGGTTGGTGTAGTCCTCCGGGTTGGCGCTGGCCACCAGCAGGACGTCCAGCGGCAGCCGCAGGTTGTAGCCGCGGATCTGCACGTCCCGCTCCTCCAGGACGTTCAGCAGCGAGACCTGGATGCGCTCGGCGAGGTCGGGCAGCTCGTTGACGCAGAAGATCCCGCGGTTCGTCCGAGGCACCAGCCCGTAGTGCACGGTCTCCGGGTCCCCGAGGGTGCGGCCCTCCGCCACCTTGATCGGGTCGATGTCGCCGATCAGGTCGCCGACGCTCGTGTCCGGGGTGGCGAGCTTCTCTCCGTACCGTTCGTCCCGATGCTTCCAGGCGACCGGCAGATCATCGCCCAACTCGGCGAGCAACCGGCGGCAGCGCACGCACACCGGTGCGTACGGATGGTCGTTGATCTCGCAACCGTCGACCACCGGCGTCCACTCGTCAAGCAACCCGCCGAGCGTACGGATCAGCCGAGACTTGCCCTGCCCGCGCTCGCCGAGGAGGACCAGGTCGTGTCCCGCGAGCAGAGCACGCTCAAGGTGCGGCAGGACCGTGTCGTCGAACCCGACGATGCCCGGGAACCGCGGCTCGCCCGAGCGCAGGCGGGCGACGAGGTTCTGCTGGATCTCGGCCTTGACGGACCGGTGGACGTGGCCACCGGCCCGAAGCTCGCGGAGTGTCGTTGGTCGCGTATTCACTGTCGGCACCGCTCCTCACTCGCTGGACGGCCGGCGCGCCGCGTGCCGCGGCACGCGGTCGAACCTCCCCGGCCGGCCACTCCGCTCGCCACGTCTGGCTCGCTGTGTTCAATGGTCGCTCGGCCCTCTTCGCTCGCTTCGCGGGCGGCATCGTTCCTCGGCCGCCCACTCCACTCGCCGCGTCGGGCTCGCGCGTGGTTCAAGGATCGCTCACCGTCCCGGCTCGCTTCGCGGGCGGCGTCGTCGTGTCGGACGCGCGCCAAGAGACGCTGCCGGCCGCCCGCTCCACTCGCTGCGTCGGGCTCGCTGTGTTCAATGGTCGCTCGACCCTCCTCGTTCGCTTCGCGGGTGGCCTCGTTCCTCGGCCGCCCGCTCCGCTCACTGTGTCGGGCTCGCTCCGTTCAAGAGTCGCTTGGGTTCGACCCTATGCCGGGATCTTCGCCGCCGCATCCGACCACGGGGCGCGTCGTCCGAGGGAGAGGGACGCTGCCGGGTGACCGAATGGCGCCGGCGCTGCCATCATTACCGGCCGATCCTGGTCGCGTGGCGTCGTCTGATGCCTGTGGTAGACCGTAATCATCCGCAGTCGCGGGGAGGGGAGGGGGCCGATGGCACGCTTCGGTGACGGGCTGGCGGTCGGGCCGGATCTGGTCGAGGCCGCGGAGTCCGCGGTGACCCAGGCGGTCGCGCCGCTGGACGGTCTTCCGGACCTGGTCTTCGTCTTCGTGTCCGCGCCGGATCCGGACGCCGTCGAGCCCGCGGCGCGGCGGGCGATGGAGATCGCGGGCACTCCCAACGTCATCGGCTGCGGCGCCCCCGGAGTGATCGGTGGGAGCCAGGGGGTCGAAGGGGCGAGCGCGGTCAGCGCCTGGGCGGCCCGGCTTCCGGAGGCCCGCGTCGAGCCGTTCCGGCTGGAGACGCTGAAGTTCCCCGCCGCGGAGACGGAGTCGCTGCCGCGCCTGGCGGTCGTCGGCATGCCACAGACCCGGGACGACGACGTGGTGGCCGTGCTGCTGGCCGACCCGTACAGCTTCCCCGTGGACGCGTTCGTCGAGCGGTCCGGCGAGGTGCTGCCCGGACTGCCGCTCATCGGCGGTCTGGCGACCGGGCAGGGGGGCCGGGGGACCACGCGGCTCTTCGCGGACGGGGAGATCGTCGACTCTGGGGCCGTCGGAGTGCTGCTCGGCGGGTCCGTGATGACCTCGACAGTGGTGAGCCAGGGCGCCCGGCCCGTCGGCCCGACCATGGTGGTCACCAAGGCCGAGGAGAACATCCTGTACGAACTGGCCGGCATGTCGGCGCTGGCCAAGCTGGAGGAGATCGTCACCGACCTGCCGGACGACGACCGGGAGCTGATCGAGGCCGGGCTGCTGATCGGCGTGGCCATGGACGAGTACGCCGACGAGCACGAACGCGGCGACTTCCTCGTCCGCGGGGTGATCGGCGCGGACCCGGAGGTCGGCGCGCTCGCCACCGGCGACGTCATCGAGATCGGCCGTACGGTCCGCTTCCATGTGCGCGACGCCGGTGCGGCGGACGAGGACCTCACCCATCTCCTGGGCGACCTCGACCTGGCCCCCATCGAGGGTGCGCTGCTGTTCGCCTGCACCGGGCGGGGCCGCAGGATGTTCCCGACCTCGAATCACGACGTACGAGCGCTGCGTGACGTGCTGGGAGGGCCGGGTATCGGCGGGTTCTTCGCCGCCGGCGAGATCGGCCCGGTCGCGGGGCGCAACCACGTGCACAGCTTCACCGCGTCGATCCTGGCCTTCGGGCCCGGCAGCAAGGAGGACCCCGCGTGACCGGCTCCGTTCTCGCCATCGATGTCGGCGGCACGAAGATGGCCGCCGCCCTGGTCGAGCCGGGCGGGCGGATCGCCGCCTATGAGCGGATCGCGACCCCGCAGCCGCCGCACGCCGACGCCGACGGCCTCTGGCGGACGGTGCTGACCCTGATCGACAAGTTCCCGGTCGAGCGGCTCGCCGGCGTCGGGGTGGGGTGCGGCGGGCCGATGAGCTGGCCGAGCGGAAAGGTGTCCCCGCTCAACATCCCCGCGTGGCGGGGGTTCCCGCTGCGCGAGCGGCTTCTGGAGCGATTCCCGGGCCTGCCGGTGCGCCTCCACAACGACGCGGTGGCGGTGGCGGTGGGAGAGCACTGGCGCGGCGCCGGCCGTGGACGTGACGGCATGCTCGGCATGGTCGTCTCGACCGGTGTGGGTGGCGGGCTGATCCTCGGCGGCCGCCTGGTCGACGGTGTCAGCGGAAACGCCGGGCACATCGGCCACGTGATCGTCGATCACGAGGGGCCGGCCTGTGAGTGCGGCGGGCGCGGTTGCCTGGAGGCCATCGCCCGGGGTCCCGGGCTGGCCGCCTGGGCGCGGGAGCAGGGCTGGCCGGGCGAGAGCGGTAAGGAGCTCGCCGACGACGCCGCCCGAGGCCACCCCATCGCCGTCCGGGCGATGAACCGCGCCGGGTGGGCGCTCGGCGTGGCGATCGCCTCCGCGACGCACCTGTGCGACCTGGAGGTCGTGGCGATCGGCGGGGGCCTGTCCCAGGCGGGGCCGCTGCTGTTCCGGCCGCTCGAGGAGACGCTGCGGGCGCACGCCCGGATGGAGTTCGCCCGGCAGGTGCGGGTCGTGCCCGCGGCGCTGGGGCAGACGGCGGGCCTCGTCGGCGCCGCGGCGTTCATTCTCGCCGCCGACCGCTACTGGACCGCGGACTGACCGCGCACGTGCGGGCAGGGGTCCGCGATGGCCGTGGGAGACTCTTCGCATGAGCGGTACCGTCAGCGCGGATGACGTTCGCGCGGCTCGCGAGCTGCTGCGCGAGGTCACAGTGACCACGCCGATCCTGGAGTCCCGGTCGCTGTCGGCGAAGGTCGGCGGCCCCGTCCTGCTCAAATGCGAGAACCTCCAGCGCTCGGGATCGTTCAAGTCCCGCGGGGCGTACGTCCGCATCTCCCGCCTCACCGACGAGGAGCGGGCGCGCGGCGTGGTCGCGGCCAGCGCGGGCAACCACGCGCAGGGCGTGGCGCTGGCCGCCACCCTGCTCGGCGCCCGCAGCGTCGTCTTCATGCCCGAGGGCGCGCCGCTGCCCAAGGTCGCCGCGACCCGGGCGTACGGCGCGGAGGTGATCTTCGGTGGGCCGGGCGTGGACGCCTGCCTGGACGCCGCGAAGGCCTACGCACGCGACAACGGCGCCGTGTTCATCCACCCGTTCGATCACGCCGACGTGGTGGCGGGGCAGGGCACGGTCGGCCTGGAGATCCTCGAGCAGTGCCCGGAGGTCCGCACCATCGTCGTGCCGGTCGGAGGCGGCGGCCTGATCGCGGGGATCGCGGCGGCCGTCAAGGAGCTCCGGCCCGACGTCCGGGTGATCGGCGCGCAGGCGGAGCAGGCGGCGGCGTTCCCGCCCTCGCTGGCCGCGGGCCGTCCCGTGGCGGTGGAGCCGGCCGGGACCATGGCCGACGGCATCGCGGTCGGCCGGCCGGGCGACCTGACGTTCGAGCTGGTCTCCAAGCTCGTCGACTCCGTCGTCACCATTTCCGAGGAGACGCTGTCCCAGGCCCTGCTGAACTGCCTAGAACGCTCCAAGCAGGTCGTCGAGCCCGCCGGCGCGGTCGGCGTCGCCGCCCTCCTGGACCGGCCGCACATGTTCGAGCCGCCCGTGGTGACCGTCCTGTCCGGCGGGAACATCGACCCGCTGCTGCTGTCGAAGGTGCTCCGGCACGGCCTGGCCGTGGCCGGCCGCTACCTGATGTTCCGCGTACGGCTCCGCGACCGTCCGGGCGCACTCGTGACGCTGCTCGGTGAGCTGGCCGAGCTGGAGGTCAACGTCCTCGACGTCGTCCACCAGCGGACCGCCGCCCGGTTGAACGTCGACGAGGCCGAGGTGCTGCTGCATCTGGAGACGCGCGGCCCGGACCACTGCGACGAGGTGCTCGGCCGCCTGCGCGCCGAGGGGTACACGCTCAGCTTCACCTGACCCGCGCCAGCCCCTTTGTCCGGCTTCGGGTTTCACCGGGTGGTTAATCGGTTGTGCCTGATCAGGGCGCCGCGTACGGTCGGGGCGCGATCGCCTGCGCCGGAGTGTCGTATCCACCTGATATCACCGGCGGAGATCCCACTTCCGTTCTCTGCGGGGGACCACGTGTCCGACATCATCGTTGCCGAAGGCCTGGTCAAGCACTACGGAAAGGTCACCGCGCTGGACGGCGTGGACCTGCGGGTGCCGGCCGGCACCGTTCTCGGTCTGCTCGGCCCCAACGGCGCGGGCAAGACCACGGCCGTACGAATCCTCACCACGCTGCTGCGACCGGACGCGGGGCGCGCCTCGATCGCCGGTCACGACGTCGCCCGGGAGCCCGGCGCCGTCCGTAAGATCATCGGGCTGTCCGGGCAGTACGCCGCGGTCGACGAGCACCTCACCGGCCGGGAGAACCTCGAGATGGTCGGCCGGCTCTACCATCTGGGCGGCAGGGCGGCCCGGGATCGCGCCGGGGAGCTGCTCGACCGGTTCGCCCTGAGCGACGCGGCCGATCGGGTCACGAAGACCTACTCCGGCGGGATGCGCCGGCGTCTCGACCTCGCCGCGAGCCTCGTCGCGCGCCCGCAGGTCATCTTCCTCGACGAGCCGACCACCGGCCTCGACCCGCGCAGCCGCCTCGGCATGTGGGACGTCATCCGGGAGCTGGTCCGCGAGGGCTCGACGCTGCTGCTGACCACGCAGTACCTCGAAGAGGCCGACGCGTTGGCCGACGACATCGCGATCATCGATCAGGGCAAGGTGATCGCCACGGGCACCGCGAACGAGCTCAAGGCGCAGGTCGGGGGCGAGCGCGTCGAGCTGACCGTCGCCGACCGGTCCGAACTGGCCAAGGCCGCCACCGCGCTGCGCCGGGTCGCCACCGACGAGCCGGTCGTCGACGAGGACAGCCACCTGGTGACCGTTCAGGTCACGGGCGGCACCCGCGCGCTCGCCGAGGTCGTCCGCGAGCTGGACACCGCGGGGGTCGAGGCGCAGGACCTGGCGCTTCGCCGTCCCACCCTCGACGAGGTCTTCCTGTCCCTGACCGGTCACGTCGCCGACGAGGAGAAGTGATCCCATGAGCGTCCCGTACGCCGTCGCCGACGCGGCGGTCATCACCCGGCGTCACCTGAAGCACACGACGCGGATCCCCGAGCTGCTGTTCTTCTCGATCATGCAGCCGATCATCTTCATCCTGCTGTTCACGGTGGTCTTCGCCAACGCGATCAAGATCCCGGGCATGGACTACAAGAACTACATGATGCCCGCGATCTTCGTGCAGACCATGGCGTTCGCCACCGCGGGCACCTCCGTCGGCCTCGCCGACGACCTGCACAAGGGGCTGATCGACCGGTTCCGGTCGCTGCCGATGGCCCGGTCGGCCGTGCTGGTCGGCCGGCTGGTCGCGGAGTCGGCCCGCAACACCCTCACGCTGCTCATCATGGTCGCGGCCGGATACGCCGTCGGGTTCCGGTTCCAGAACGGCGTGGCGCCGGCGCTCGGCGGCATCCTGCTGCTGATCGCCTTCGCGTTCGCGTTCTCCTCGATCGGAACGGTGATCGGCCTGGGCGTGAAGTCGGTCGAGGCGGCCAACATGGCCGGCATGATCTGGATCTTCCCGCTGACCTTCCTGAGCAACGGGTTCGTCGGCATGGACAGTCTGCCCGGCTGGCTCCAGGACGCCGTCCGGTACAGCCCCGTGACCACGATGAACGACGCGCTGCGGGCCATGTTCTACGGCCACGGGCGGGCCATCGCCACGCCGGCCCTGCAGTCGGCCGCCTGGATCGTCGGCATCACGCTGGTCTTCCTGTCCCTCGGCGTCCGCCAGTACAAGAAGGCCGCCAGCCGCTGAGCACCACGGCCGAAGCGAACGACCCGGCGGCCTCGAATGAGGCCGCCGGGTCGCGGTCGTTCTGGCGCCGTGGTCCCGCTCAGAGGGCGGGCTTGCCCGCGGAGTAGACCCACGCCTTGAACAGCTTGTCCAGGTCCTTGTGGGTGAAGTGCTCGGTGAAGGCGATGAACTGCGCCGTCGTGTCGTTGCCGTAGCGGTGCGCCGCCGGCCACGCCTTGATCAGCTTGAAGAACGTCTCGTCGCCGACGGCCTTGCGGATCTGGTGGATCGTCATCGCGGCGCGCGTGTACACGAGGTCGTCGAAGATGTGGTCACGGCCCGGGTCGGCGACCTTGCCGCTCCAGTCGGTCTTCGCGGAGGCGTACGCCTCGTCGAACAGCTGCTGCGCGGTCTTGCCGCCGTGCTGCTCGCTGTACAGCCACTCGGTGTAGGTCGCGAACCCCTCGTTCAGCCAGATGTGCTTCCACTGCGCCGGCGTGACGGAGTCGCCGAACCACTGGTGCCCCAGCTCGTGCGCGAGCAGGTCCGCGCTCGGCAGCGCACCGGCGGCGCGCCGCGCGTAGACCGGACGGCCCTGGGTCTCCAGGGAGTAGCCGACGTTCGGGGCGAGCACGTCGATGCCGCCGACGGAGCCGAACGGGTAACGGCCGAACAGCTTCTGCTCCCACTCGACGACGTTCGCGGTCGCCGTGTTGAAGTCACCGGAGGGGGAGGCCACAGAGACCGCGGGAAGGCGGCGCCGGTCGGTGCTCTCCGACGCGGTGGTACGGGCCGCCGCCTTCACCGCGGCCGGGTCGACCGCGGTGATGTTGCGCAGGCCGCTCGGCGTACGTGTGTCCTTGACGTCGAAGTGGCCGATCGCCACCATGACGAGCTCGCTGGCGGTCGGCTGCCGGTCGATCCAGCGGTAGGTGGTCGTCGACCCGTGCGTGCCGGTGCCGGCGGGCTCGCCGTTCGCGAGCGCCTTCAGGCCCTTCGGCACCGTGATGGTGAAGTCGTAGGTCGCCTTGTCACCGGTGCTGTCGTTGACGGGGTACCAGGTCGCCGAGCCGAACGGCTGCGACAGGGCCACGGCGCCATCGTGGGTGGCGATCCAGCCCGAGACGCCGAGCGCCTTGTCGTTGATCATCTGGGGCACGCCGGAGTAGGCGACGTCGACGGTGAACGCGCGTCCCTTGCGCAGACCGTGCCGGGGCGTGATCACGAGCTCCTGCGCGCCGGTGCGCGTGTACGCGGCCGCCTGCCCGTCGACCGTCAGCTTGCTGATCTTGAGCGGGCCGAGGAAGTCCAGGTCGAACCGGGACAGGTTCTGCGTGGCGGTCGCGAAGATCTTCGCGTGCGCATTGATCGCTTTGGTGCCGGAGTCGTACGCGAGCGACAGGCTGTAGTGCCGGGCGTTGTAGCCGCCGTTCCCCATGTCGGGGAAGTACGGGTCCCCGGCGCCGGGTGCGCCGGGCGTGAAGCCGCTCTGGGCCTCGGCGGCGGAAAGGGGGGTGAGCAGACCGGCCGCCGCCACGATGGCGGCGATCGACAGAGCTCGTGGGGTAAGCCTCGCCATGCAACTCTCCAGTTGTCTTCTGAGCACAACGCCCGAGGGGCAACGCGGGACACAGCATGCTCTCTGTCACCACGCACCACAAGGCCGCTTCGTCTATCACCACGTGGTCGGCCGCGTCGTCCCGTACAGCCACACCTGGAAGAACCGGCCGAGATCCTTACCGGACATCCGTTCGGCGAGCGCGATGAACTGCGGCGTCGTGGCGTTCCCGTGCCGGTGCTGACTCGTCCAGGCCCGCAGGATCGCGAAGAACGTCGCGTCGCCGACCTTCTGCCGGAGGGCGTGCAGGGTCATCGCGCCGCGCTCGTACACCGAACGGCCGAACAGCCGGGTCCGGCCGGGCGCGGCGGGGGGCACGGACCACAGGTCCGGGCTGTCGGTCTGCCGGTACCGCTGGTCGAACTGGGTCTGCACCGACGGCCCGGTGCCGTTCCGCTCGCCCCATATCCACTCGGCGTATGTGGCGAAGCCCTCGTTGAGCCAGATGTCGCTCCAGTGGGTGAGGGTGACGCTGTCGCCGAACCACTGGTGCGACAGCTCGTGGGCGATGGTGGTGGGATCGCCGCCCATCGGCCCGCCGTACTCCGGCTTGGTCTGGGTCTCCAGGGCGAAGCCCACCTGGACGTCGTCGACGACGCCTCCGGTGGAGCCGAACGGGTACGGGCCGAACAGCTTCGCCCACGTGTCGGTGACGCGCGCGGTCGTGTCGTACAGCTTGTCCACGGTCGTCGTCGTGATCGCGGGATCGACGGCCGCGTAGATCGGGATGCCGCCGGGCGTACGGCCGGTACGGACCTTGAACCGTCCCACGTCGACCATGGCCAGGTAGGTCGCCATGGGGGAGTCCTCGCGCCAGGAGTAGGTCGTCGAGTCACCGGTGGTACGGGTGCCGGTCGGCCGGCCGTTGGCGATCGCGGTGAGCCCGCGCGGAACCGTGACGCGGAAACCGAACGTCGCCTTGTCCGCGGGGTGGTCGTTGGAGGGGAACCACGTGTGCGCCCCGCTCGGCTCGTCGCCGGTGAAGACCCCGTCGGAGGTGGGGAGCCAGCCGTACCTGCCGAGTACCGGATCGTTGATCGCGTGCGGGTTCCCGGAGTACTCCACCTGGACGGTGAAGTTCCCACCCCGGGCGATCGACGTACGAGGGGTGACGACGAGCTCGCTGCCGTTCCGGGTGTACGAGGCGGCCGCGCCGCCGACCGTCACCTTCGAGACGGTGAGCCCGCTGAGATCCAGGTCGAAGCGGGTCAGCCGGTCCGTCGCGACCGCGGTGACGGTCGCGGTCCCGGCCAGCTCGGGAGTGGCGCGTGGCTTGATGCGCAGGTCCAGGTCGTAGTTCCGTACGTCATAGCCGCCGTTGCCGTCACCAGGGGTGTAGGGGTCTCCCACGCTGGCGGCCCCGACGCCCGGGGCCGCGGAGGCCACCCGCGACACCGGTGACCGCGCAGGGTCGCCGTTGTCCGAGCAGGCGGTGAGGACGCTGAGGGCCAGCGCGCTCGCAATGATCCGGGACGCATGGCTCACCGACCCAGCCTGACGGCAAAACGGCGATATGGGCAACTCGGCGCTTTACCCGATCCGGCCCGGGAAGGGGGTCTACCGGATCGGGCGGCACCCGCTTTGGCGACTTTTTACCGGCCGATTGCGGTCGATCTCCGCTTTGCCGCCGGCTCGCCGACTAGAGATTTCCGCGGCGTTCCTGCTCGCGCTCGATCGCCTCGAAAAGCGCCTTGAAGTTGCCCTTGCCGAATCCGAGTGAGCCGTGCCGTTCGATCAGTTCGAAGAAGACCGTCGGTCGGTCCTGCACCGGCTTGGTGAAGATCTGCAACAGGTAGCCGTCCTCGTCTCGGTCCACCAGGATCCCGCGCTTCTGCAGCTCCTCGATCGGCGCGCGGACCTCGCCGATGCGTTCGCGCAGCTCCGGGTCCTCGTAGTAGGAGTCGGGCGTGTTCAGGAACTCCACGCCCGCCGCGCGCATCGCGTCGACCGCGTGCAGGATGTCGCCCGTCGCCAGCGCGATGTGCTGCATGCCGGGGCCGCCGTAGAACTCCAGATACTCGTCGATCTGCGACTTCTTCTTGGCGATCGCCGGCTCGTTCAGCGGGAACTTCACCTTTCTGGTGCCGTCGGCCACGACCTTCGACATCAGAGCGGAGTACTCGGTGGCGATGTCATCACCGACGAACTCCTTCATGTTGGTGAAGCCCATGACGCGCTGGTAGAACTCCACCCACTCGTCCATCTTGCCGAGCTCGACATTGCCGACGCAGTGGTCGATCGCCTGGAAGTGCCTCTTGGCGGGCGGCGCGACGATGGGGTCGACCGCGACGTATCCCGGCAGGTACGGGCCGGAGTAGTCGGTCCGCTGGACGAGCGAGTGCCGTGTCTCGCCGTAGGTGGCGATGGCCGCGATCACGACCTTGCCGTGGTCGTCCTCGAGGACGTGCGGGGCCTCGACGCTCCGCGCGCCCTGGGCGATAGCGTGCCGGTAGGCCGTCTCGGCGTCCGGCACCTCGATGGCCAGGTCGATCGCGCCGTCGCCGTGCTCCGCGACGTGCCGGCCGAGGTCGGTGCCGGCGCGGACGGCGCCCTTGAGGACGAACCGCGCGCCGCCGGACTCCAGCACGTACGCGGCCTCGTCCCGGCTGCCGGTCTCCGGCCCCTTGTACGCGACGCACCGCATCCCGAACGCGGTCGAGTAGTAGTGCGCCGCCTGCCTGGCGTTGCCCACGGCGAACACGACGGCGTCCATGCCCTTGACGGGGAACGGGTCCTCGCGGCGCGCCTGCGGTGCCCCACGGTCGTCGGTGCGCTGCTCCGGCGTCAGGTCCTTCTGCTCGGCTACGTCGGTCATGGTTACTCCCTGCGCGGTAGTGAGCGACGTTCCCCCACAATGTCGATCGTCGGCTACATAGTGCGCAAGGCGCGTCGACTTCACTGCACAACCTGTACAGTATGCGCGGGGAGGCAGGGGCATATCTGTACACCCTGACCAGGTGGCCGAGAGGGCGACATGATCGATGACCTGGACGCCCGGCTGATCGGGCTGCTCACGGAGGAGCCGCGCACCGGTGTGCTGGAGTGCTCACGCCGGCTCGGCGTGGCGCGCGGCACCGTGCAGGCGAGGCTGGACCGGCTCCAGGAGCGCGGAGTCATCCGCGGGTTCGGACCGGACGTGAACCCCGCGGCGCTGGGCTACCAGGTCGCCGCGTTCGTCACCCTGGAGATCAGGCAGGCCGGTGGCCACGACCCCGTCGCCGACCGGCTGGCGGCGATCCCCGAGGTGATCGAGGTGCACACGATCACCGGCGGGGGCGACATGCTGTGCCGCATCGTGGGGCGGAGCAACCAGGATCTCCAGCGCGTCATCGACCAGATCGTCGACGTGGAGGGCGTCCAGCGGACGTCGACCGTCATCGCGCTGGCCACGCCCGTTCCGCAGCGGACACTGCCCCTGGTACGAGCGGCCGCCCGACCCTGAGCCCGGCGTCCGGTCCGCGGCGACGGTCCGGCCTGCGGCAAGGCGGCATAAGCCGAGCGCCCGGCCTGAGGCGAAGGTCCGGCGTATAACGGACGTCCAACCTGAGGCTGGCGTCCGATTCGAGGCGAGGGTCCGGAATGTGACGGGCGTCCGGCCTGGGGCGAGGGTCCGGCATATGACGGACATTCGGCCTGAGGCTGGCGTCCGATCCGAGGCATGGGTCCGGAATGTGACCGGTGACCGGTGTCCGGGCCGAGGCGAAGGTCCGACCTGAGGCCGGTGTCCGGGCCGAGGTGAAGGTTTGATTTGAGATGGGCGTCCGATCCGAGGCGAAGTCCGCATAAGACCGGCGTCCGGCCCTGGCGAGCGTCATTGCCCCGCACGCCACGTGCGTGCGGGCAATGACGGATACGACCGTCCGGCCGTCCTCAGCGTGGACCTTTTTCGCCCACGCTGAACGCGCCGGCCCAGAGCCAGGATCCGGCCGGCGCCGGACGACCCAAGCCGGTGATCAGAGGTGGATCAGCCGCCGACGTACGGCGTGGCGTCGAGGATCTCGACCTGCATGCCGCGCCCGTTCGGCAGCGTGTACTTGGCCTTCTCGCCGACCTTCTTGCCGTTGATCGCGGCGCCGAGCGGGGACTTGGGGGAGTAGACGTCGATCGGGGCGCCGCTCTCCTCACGGGAGGCCAGCAGGAACGTGACCTCCTCGTCGTCGCCGACGAACTGCACGGTCACGGTCATGCCGGGTCCGACCACGCCTTCGGTGCGGGGGGCCTCGCCCACGCGGGCGTTCTGCAGGATCTGCTGGAGCTGGAGGACGCGGCCCTCCTGCTTGCCTTGCTCCTCCTTGGCAGCGTGGTATCCGCCGTTCTCCCGCAGATCCCCTTCGTCGCGAGCGGCCTCGATCTTCTGCGCGATCGCGATCCGGCCCTCGCCCGTGAGGTAGTCCAGCTCAGCCTTGAGCCGGTCGTACGCCTCCTGGGTGAGCCAGGTGACGTTCTCATTGCGGGTTTCGGTCACGGGTACTCCTCATCCACATGAAGTGCGGCCGTTGAACTCTCTAGGCTACCGGCATTTGAACGTGAAGTAGCCGAGGGACGAGAGCTTTATGCCGTTATGACGTTCATGTTTGTTCCCCGGCGGGGAACCCTTTTTAACCTGTTCGGCAGTCCGTGACGGTCACGGATGTGGCGCGTGCGGAGGTCGGCAGCTCCTGGTGTCTCTCGACGCTGCCGGTCCCCGGCGGGATGGTGATCTCGGTCCGGCCGAGCTCGCCGTGGTCGGTGCCGTACGCGACGATCGCGCAGCGCACGTTCTCGCCCTTCGGCTTGCTGACCTGGTAGTGCACGCGCGCCGATCGGTCGGCCAGCTGGAAAGAGATTACCTCCGGGGTCACGCCGGGCTTGCCCTCGGAGTATCCCACGATGATCGCCCAGCCCACGGCGCAGACCGCCACGAACACGCCGATGACCCCGTAGGCCACCATGTTGCCCTTGCGGGCGGTACTGCTCGTGCTCATCGGCGTCGCGGCGTGGCCGCCTCGGGGGTGGGACCGAGGGCGAACACCGCATCCCTCCCTCGAATGTCGGTGGCGGTCGTTACCGTGTCCGCGCGCGGGAATCTCCGTGCGGGGGTCCGGTGTTCTCCGGAAGAATCCTTCTCGGCGGGAGCGGCCTCCGGCGATCCGGTGGCCGCGCACGCGACGATTACGACCTTACGCTCACGGGGAGCCTACGTTGTCCGAGGTATCGACCGGTTCGGAGCCGTTGCGCCTGATGGCCGTCCATGCTCATCCGGACGACGAGTCCAGCAAGGGTGCCGCCACCATGGCACGTTACGCCGCCGAGGGGGTTCAGGTGCTGGTGGTCACCTGCACCGGGGGTGAGCGCGGCGACATCCTCAACCCGGCGATGGAGAAGCCGGAGATCAAGGCCAACCTCGCGGCGGTGCGCATGGAGGAGATGGCCAAGGCGCGCGAGATCCTGGGCGTCGAGCAGCAGTGGCTTGGCTTCGTCGACTCGGGGCTGCCCGAGGGCGACCCGCTGCCGCCGCTGCCGGAGGGTTGCTTCGCCCTGCAGCCGCTCGAGGTGGCGAGCGAGCCGCTGGTCCGGGCCATGCGGGAGTTCCGGCCGCACGTCGTGCTGACCTATGACGACAACGGTGGCTATCCCCACCCGGATCACATCATGTGCCACAGGGTCTCGGTGGAGGCCTTCGAAGCGGCCGGCGATCCCGACCGCTACCCCGGCGCCGGTGAGCCGTGGCAGCCGCTGAAGCTCTACTACCACATGACCTTCCACCAGAAGCGGTTCGAGGCCGAGCACGAGGCGATGATCAAGGCTGGCCTCGAGTCGCCGTACGCCGAGATGCTCAAGCGCTGGCAGGACCGCCCGCTCCAGTGGGAGATCACCACGCAGGTGCCGTGCGCCGACTACTTCGAGGTGCGCGATCAGGCGCTGCTGGCGCACGCCACCCAGATCGACCCGAACGGCCCCTTCTTCGCCTGCCCGACGGACATCAAGCGTGAGGCATGGCCGACCGAGGACTACCATTTGGCGCGTTCCCTGGTCGATACGGAGCTGCCGGAGGACGACCTGTTCGCCGGCGTCCGGGAAAAGGTGTGTCTGCCATGATGGTTCTCGCCGTCAACGAAGACCAGGTCACCCCTGGCGTGGTGGCCTTCTTCATCGTCGCGGCACTGGGCCTGACGCTCTTCTTCCTGATCCGTTCGATGAACAAGCAGATCCGGAAGATCGAGGCCCCGAGCGAGGAAGAGCTCCGGCAGGCCGACTGGGAGCGCCGGCAGAAGGAGAGCGCCCGGTCCAAGGAGAGCGCCGAGTCCAAGGAGGACGAGCGCGACGCCTGACCTCTCGCTCGCGGCAGACCTTCCCGCGGCGGCGAGGCGACCAGCGCAGCGAGCCGGCACCACGACCGGATCGGCACCACGACCGGATCGGCACCACGACCGGATCGGCACGGCGGGACGTTGCCGGGCGACGATCGGCGCGGCGGCGTGACCGGCTTCGCGCGGTGACCGGTACGGCGAGACGTTGCCGCGCGGCCACCGGCGTGGCGAACCGGCACCACGACGGGGCCGGCGCCGCGAGGCGGCCGGCGAGTCGACCGGCGCGACGGGATCGGCGCCGCGAGGCGACCGACTCCACGCGGCGACCGGGCCGGCAGGGCGGCCGGCACCGCGATGGGACCGGCGCCAAGGGGCGGCCGGCGCGGCAGAGCGACCGGCTCCGCGCGACGACCGGCGCGATGACCCGGCATCGCGGCGCGACCAGCGCGGCGAGGGGCGGCCAGACCGGTGCGTGCGGCGCGAGTCGTGTGCCCCCGAGCGGCCGGGTCAGGTGAGCGACCGGGCGGCCGGGTCAGGGCGAGGCGGATACTCCGGGATCGCGGCCGACGGCGTGCGGTCGCGAAGGCGATCCAGCCGGCCGGCGATCCCGGCTCCGATGACGATCACGGCCAGCCCGGCGACGGCGTCGGCGAGGTAGTGGTTGCCCGTCCCGATCACGACGGCGACCATGAAGACCGGGTAGGCGACCGCGACGACCTGGAGCCACCGGCGGACGGTGTTGCGGGCGATCTGCCAGCCGCACCAGGCCGCCCAGCCCACATGGAGCGAGGGCATCGCGGCGAACTCGTTCGTCAGCCCGCCCAGGCCCTTCGGCGCGCTGGCATCCCCGGACCACCAGCCCCAGTCCTGGTACTTCGCGAGCGTGTCGACGAAGCCGGGCAGCATCCGCGGCGGGGCCGTCGGGAACAGCGAGAATCCCACGAGCCCGAGCAGCGTGGCCACGACAAGGGTCGTACGGGCCCGCGCGTACTGCCAGGGGCGCTTCTTCCAGAGCCAGACGAGCACGATCGGTGTGACGAGGTAATGCAGGGTCGCGTAGGCGTACGACATCGTGACGCCGAGGATCGGCCAGGCGGAGACGGCGTGGTTGACGGTGCGCTCGTGGGCGACGCGCAGAGCCTGCTCGATGCCCAGCACGTGATGCGCGTCGGCGAGCGCCTGCCCGTGGCCGGCGGCCACCAGCACGCGCACTCCGTCGTACATCAGGTACACAGCCAAGAGCAGGAGCACCTCTCGCCACCAACGGCTACGGGTCCGGAAGGAGGCGGCCTGAAGCGGGGGTGGTGCCGAATACACCCGGGGAACTTTCGTCACCAATGCGGGACCCCCTCCGCCGTCGTACCTCTGGTCGAGGTCGCTCGGTACCCTCATGAAACGGTGTTATGTGTAACGTACATCTACCTACTTCATTCCCCGCAGGGGCCCAGGGGTCCCGTGGTGTCTCACGAGGAGGCTCTCAGGAGGCCTTCAGGTAGTCCTCAACTCCGCAGGTCACTATGGAGGGGTGAGCGAAGCGCGTCTCCTGGTGGTCGAAGACGAACCCAACATCCTCGAGCTGCTGTCCGGCAGTCTGCGGTACGCGGGATTCGAGGTGGCGACGGCGACCGGCGGCACCGATGCCGTCCAGGTCGCCCTGCAGCGCCGGCCGGACCTGATCGTGCTGGACGTCATGCTGCCCGACATGGACGGCTTCGACGTCATCCGGCGGCTGCGCGGCGGCGGGGCGCACATTCCCGTGCTGTTCCTGACCGCGCGGGACGCCACTCAGGACAAGATCCGCGGGCTGACGCTGGGCGGGGACGACTATGTCACCAAGCCGTTCAGCCTCGAAGAGGTCATCGCGCGCATCCGCGCCGTGCTGCGCCGTGCCCAGGGCGGCCCGGCCGAGCCCCCGCCCCGGCTGAGCTTCGCCGACCTCGAACTGGACGAGGAGAGTCACGAGGTGTGGCGGGCGGGCAAGCCCATCCAGCTGTCGCCCACCGAGTTCAAGCTGCTGCGCTACTTCATGACCAACGCCAATCGCGTGTTGTCCAAGGCGCAGATCCTCGACCACGTCTGGGACTACGACTTCCGCGGCGACACGGGCATCGTCGAGTCCTACGTCTCGGTGCTGCGCCGCAAGCTCGACAAGCTCGGCCCGCGCCTCATCCATACGCTGCGCGGTGTCGGTTACGTGCTGCGCCTGCCGCCGGAACGCTGATGACCGTCTGGGTACGGAGCCTGTCCGCCCGGACCCCCCTGCGGATCAAGCTCATCGCGACCATGCTGGCGCTGGTCGTCCTAGCGCTGATCGCGGTGGGAGTGGTCAGCGTCTCGGCGATGCGCTACTACCTGGTGCGCAAGGCTGATGATCAGCTGCACCAGACGGCCGGCCGCGCGGTCGCGGCGGCCCTTTCCGGCAAGCACCTACCCGGCCCGATCGGCCGATCCGTCGTGCAGATACGCGACGCCCAGGGGCAGATCCGTGAGAAGAGTCCTCCTCCGCTCTGGGGGCCCGCTCCGCCGGACCCCGCCGTCCCGGACGACCCGGCCTGGCTGGATCAGCACGCTCAGCGATCGGTGACCATCGGCGCGGTGCGCGGAGACGCTCGCTGGCGCGTGTACGTCCTGCCGGCCGGAAGCGCCTACATCGTCGTCGGCACCGACCTGACCGATGTCGGGCACACCATGGGCAGGCTCGTCGGCGTCGAACTGATCGTCGGCAGCGTCGTCCTCGTCCTCGTCGCCGGGCTCGGGATCGCCATCGTGCGCGCCAGCCTGCGGTCCCTCGAACGGATCGAGCACACGGCCGCCGCCATCGCAATGGGCGACCTGTCACGCCGTGTGCCCGACGCCGACCCGCGTACGGAGGTCGGCCGCCTGGGGGACGCCCTCAACGGCATGCTCGCCCAGATCGAGTCGGCCTTTCACGCGCAGGCGCGGTCCGAGGCCACCGCCCGCGAGTCCGAGGAGCGGATGCGCCGCTTCGTCGCCGACGCCAGCCACGAACTGCGCACGCCGCTCAGCGTGATCAGGGGATTCGCGGAGTACTACCGTCAGCGCGGCGACGTCGACCGCGCCGAACTGGACAAGCTCATCGGCCGGGTCGAGGACGAGGCGGTCCGGATGGGCGCGCTCGTCGACGACCTGCTGCTCCTGGCGCGCCTCGACCAGCAGCGCCCCCTCGACATGCGTCCCGTCGACCTGCTCGCGCTGGCCGCCGACGCCGTCCACGACGCGCGCGTGCTGGACCGCGACCGCGAGATCACGCTCTCGGTGCGCAGCGGTTCGGCGTTCATCGTCACCGGCGATGAGCTACGTCTGCGGCAGGTCATCCGCAACCTCCTGAGCAACGCGCTGCAGCACACCCCCGCCGGCACACCGATCGAGGTGACCGTACGCTCCGGTCGGCTCGGCGACGCTCCCGCGGCCGCACTCGAGGTAGCCGACCAGGGGCCGGGCATGCCACCCGAGGAGGCGGAGCGGGTGTTCGAGCGGTTCTACCGCGCGGATCCCGCGCGGGGCCGGGGCGGTACCGGTCTGGGGCTGGCGATCGTCGCCGGACTGGTCCACGCCCATGGCGGCGTGGTGGAGGTGGAGACGGCCCCTGGCAGCGGCGCCACCTTCCTGGTCACCCTTCCGCTCGACCCGGACGCGATCGACGCGGATCCGGCCGAGGCGGCCCGTACGTAACAGGCGGGCCTCCAGGCTCCAGCCGGGCTCCGACGTCCCTTCGGGCCGGAGACGAGAACGGCGGGCCCCGGAGCAGGATCGGCCGCCGTTCGACGCCGACGGCATCTGCGGGCCGCCGATCCGGCTCGTGGACCCCGCGTGGCGCCCGCTGGCTGGTCGCCACTCTGTCGCCGGCGCCCTCATGAGGCGGGCGGCGCGTCCGTCGCGGCACAGCCGCGCGGCCCGGTTGCACGGCGCCGGCCCGCCGCCGTCGAGCGCGCCGCACCCGGCCGCGCAGCAATCTTGCGGCGGCTCAGGCCGCGCCGGCGCCGACGCCGAGCATTGCGCGGCCGTGGCTGCCGACTCACCGCCCGACGCCATGCTCGATGACCAGCGCACACGCCGCCACCCCGATCGAGCCGCCGCTCGAGCTCTTCAGTCAGGCGGGCAAGCTGTACGCGGACGCGGCTGCCCGACGGGCATCGCCCACGCGACCGCGTATATATGCGAGGCCGTCGGCCATGCGGGCGCCGGCAATGCGAGGCCGTCGTCGCCTGCGACGACGATGCGGCGGGGTGCCGAGTGCGGCCGTTCCTCCCGGGCCCGGCCGTCTTCGGCTCTTATCAGGGCCTTATTGGGAGAACTTTCAGGGTCGCCTCAGGAGCGCTCCAGCCCGGGCGGCCATCCTCAAAGAGTCAGACAAAGTACGGACTTTGGGGGACGAAGCAATGGAAACCCACGACCGGCCCGCGGGCGAGCGTCCCGAGGAGTCGCAGGCCGGGACGACACCATCCGTGGAGTCACGGACGGGTTCCTCGTCCACATCCGAAGCACGGCCCGACGACGTCCGCTCCTGGCCACCATCCGAGCAGCCGCCGTACGGGGAGCGCCCCGGACCGGGGACCCCGGCATCGCCGGCGCACGAGACGCAGGGCGGGCCGCAGGCGTACGGCCCGCAGGGACCGCAGCCTGGACCACAAGCACACGACGGCCGCGACGATCAGCCGTACGGCGCGCCGCAGGAGGCGGCGTACGGGCCTCAGGGAACGCAGCCGGGACAGGAGGCACACGACGGCCGCGACGATCAGCCGTACGGGGCGCCGCAGGAGGCGGCGGCGTACGGTGCGCTGGGAGAGCGACCGTCCCCGGGCGCGTACGGTTCCGGGGCTGAGGCGCCGCCCTACGGGGGCCCGTACGCGTACCACCAGCAGGCGGAGGCGAAGCCGTCCGGCTGGTGGACGGCACGGCGGCGGGCGGCGGCCGGTGGCGTCGCGCTCGCCCTGGTACTCACGGGGGGAATCGCCGGCGGTGCCGTCGCGGCGCTGATCGACAATGGCCGCACCGTGTTCGCGAGCCCGACCGCCGTCCAGCCGGCCTCCAACAAGAGCGCCACCGGCATCGCGGCCATCGCCCAGGCGGTACAGCCGAGCGTCGTGTCCATCACGGTGACCACCGAGACCGGCCAGGGCGAGGGATCCGGGGTCATCCTGCGCTCCGACGGCGTGATCCTCACCAACAACCACGTCGTGGCCGACGCCGCCCAGGGCGGCCAGATCTCGGTGAACTTCAACGACGGCAAGAAGGCGTCGGCCACCGTGCTCGGCACGGACCCGTCGACGGACCTCGCGGTCATCAAGGCGGCCGGCGTGTCCGGGCTCAAGCCCGCGACACTCGGCAACAGCGACCAACTGCAGGTCGGCGATCCGGTGGTGGCGATCGGCAGCCCGCTCGGCCTGGAGGGGTCGGTGACCTCGGGCATCGTCAGCGCGATGCACCGCACCCTCAACGAGGGCGACAACGAGCAGCAGCAGCCTCCCGGGTTCGGGGGTCGGCAGGGCCAGTCGAACAGCTCGTCGGCGACCATCGGTGACGCGATCCAGACCGACGCGGCGATCAACCCGGGCAACTCCGGCGGTCCGCTGGTGAACGCCTCGGGCCAGGTCATCGGCATCAACACGGCGATCGCCACCTCGGGCGGCAGCAACGGAAACATCGGCGTCGGGTTCGCGATCCCGATCGACACCGCCCGGCAGGTCGCCGACCAGCTCATCAAGTCGGGTAAGGCCACGCACGCCTATCTCGGTGTCTCGCTGTCCGACGCGGCCGGCGACCAGCAGGGCGCCCTGATCGCGGGCGTACAGAAGGGAACGCCGGCGGCATCGGCCGGCCTTCAGCAGGGCGACGTCGTCACCCAGGCCGACGGTAAGGCCATCACCGACGCGCAGACCCTGTCCGCGGCGATCCGCGGACACCAACCCGGCGACAAGATCTCGCTGACCTACGTCCGGAACGGCAGCAAGCACACGGCCAGCGTGACCCTCGCGTCCAACTCGGGCAGCTGACCCGAGCGACGCGTCGGGCGGGGAACCGTCCGGACGGCCCGGCGGAGAGCGTCCCACACAGGGACCCTCTTCGCCGGGCCGCCCGCGTCCGCGCGCAGCCGCATGCAGCGCACGTAGTTCCATGCCGACGGGATTGCGCACGGTCTGTCCGGCCCCGACCAGGCCGGTGCCCGCCACGACATGGCCCCCTCCGCAGACCGGCTCGACGAGCAACCGCCATCGACGCCGGCTGGTGACCGCCGACGGTCAGGCGGTCGTCCCCGGAGACCGCTCCGATGGCCGCCGGCCCCGAAAGCCGTCCGCCGGGCCAGCGGACGTCGTGAACCGTGCACACGCCGGGGCGTCGATCACCGCGGACGAGGCAGACGTCCAGGCACGGCCGTCGCGGTGAACTCTCGGTCCGCCAGGCTTTCGGGCACCTCACCGTACGGCCTGGGCGAGGCTGACTCGATACCGCGTACGGCCCCGGTGAGGGAGCCTCGACCATCCGAGGCATCGTTCGCCGGGTGCCAGAGCGCGTCCGATGGATCTCTGTCCGGCTTCGCGGCATCCAGGGCGCGCCTCGCCGCGTTGTCGCCCCAACCGACGAAAACGCGCGGAGGCGGCGTCGCTGACGGTCGCGTATCCGACGCGCCCCAGGCCCCGACCAGGACGCCGACGCACACTGATACCGGCACCGGGCGACAGGACCGGACCGACCCGTGTCAGCGCGGGCGGGGACGGTGCAGCCGATCCGGCGGCCTGACGCGGTCGACCTGGTGGCCTGACGCGGCCGACTCTGAGGGGCTGGCGCGGTCGAGTCGGCCGGCCTGACGCGGTCGACCCGGGGGCCTGGCGCGGCCGATCCCAGGGGGCTGGCGCGGCCGACCTGGCGTGGGTGCCACGGCGGCCTGGGGCTCCGTCCATCGGTCACGGGCGATCGATCTCGTCGGCACCGTAGCCGGAGGCGGGAGCAGCGTCTGGCTTCGAGACGGGCCGGAGGCCGTCAGGCGCCGGGGAAGGTGCCGTCCGGAAAGCCGTCCGTGCCGGTGCCGGTCGGCATCACCACGTGGTCGCCGGGGGACAGGCCGCCGGTGACCGCGACGTATCGGTCACTTCGCACCCCGAGACGTACGGTCCGGGTGATGGTGCGTCCGTCGTGCCGTACGAGCACGGTGGCCGTGCCGTCGGGCTCGGCTCGGACCGCGTCCGAGGGGACGTACAGCACGCTCTCGGCCTGTGCGGTCACGACATCGACGGTCGCGCTCATGCCGACCAGCACGCCGGCCGGCGGGTCGTCGAGGGAGATGTTCACGCCGACCCGCGCGAGGTTGCCGCTGGTGGTGGCCGCCGGGTCGATGCCGGTGACGGTGCCGGAGTACTGCCCGTTCGTCGACATTCCGAGTCCGATCGTCGCCCGCTGGCCGAGCTTGAGCCGTTCGACGTCGCCGAGCGAGAACAGGGCCCGCACCTGGAGGTCGGTCAGGTCGCCCAGCGTGATGAAGCCGCCGGCGCTCGTGCCGACCTGGGAGCCCGCCGTTCCGGCGATCGACAGCACGGTGCCGGCCATGGGGGCCTTGAGTGTGGTCGCGGACAGCGTGCGCTCGGCCTGTCGTGCGTCGACCTGGGCCTGGGTGACCTTGGCGGAGGCCTGTTCGGCCGCGCCCGCCTGGCAGCCGCCTCCCTTGCCCGCACCGCCGCCGGGACTACCACCGCCCGAGCCGGGCTTGCCGCCGTGCGCCCCATGGCCGCCGGGCGTCGGGTGACCGCTCGGCTTGGGGTGACCGCTCGGCCTGGGATGGCCGGTGGGCCGGGGAGACCCGGTCGGCTTTGGACTCCCGGTCGGCCGCGGCGTGTGGGTGGGCGTCGGGGTGGGGGTGGGCGTCGGCGAGGTCGGAGTGGGAGTCGGCGTTGGTGTGGGGGTGGGCGAGGTGCTGGTGGGCTGCGGGGTGGGCGTCCGTGTCGGGCGAGGATGCTGGTAACCGGCCGTCTGTACCGTCGATCCGGCCGCGCTCCCGCTTCCGCCGGCCGCGGCGGTGTTCCCGGACCCGCTCCCCGCGCCGGACCCGCTCCCCGTCCCGGAGCCGCCGGCGCCGCCGGAGCCCGTGCACACGCCGTTCAGCGCGTCGGTGTAGGCGCTCTGCGCAGCCGCGAGCGCGGCGTCGGCGACCTCCAGCTGCTCCTGGGCCGCGGTGTCGTCGAGACGGGCGAGGACCTGGCCGGCCCGTACCCGGGCGCCCGGCGCGACGCCGATCTCCTTCACCGTTCCCGAGGTGCCGAAGACGAGATCGCGGGTGTTCGCGCTCCGTACGCTCCCCGCGGCGCCCGCCGTCGCCGTCACGTCCCCGCGCCGCACCACGGCGTACGCCGTGCCGCTCGCGGAGGTGTCGCCGACGGCCACCACCCCGGTCGTCAGCATGACCACCGCTCCGGCGGTGAGCCACGGTGGTCTCCGAAGGTCGCGCATGGTCGGCCGATTCACGCGTCGGATCCTGGCGGATGAAGGTCACAGGGACCCGAACCCATCCTCAGAGTTCGCTGAAAGCGGGCTCTCCGAGCGCGGCCGGCCACTGGTCGTGGCCTCGGCGCCGGCGCGACGGCCGTACGGGCTCACAGAAAGCTTTCAGGGTCGGATCAGGTTCGCCCAAGCAGTCTCCGGGACGCTGTGGCGAGTGAAATCCCTCCTCCATCGCCGTGGCGTGCTGATCAACGGCGCGCTGGCCGTGGTGCTCATCGGCGGTGCCGGGTTCGCGTACCTTTCGCTGGACGATCACGCGGGCGCTTCGTCGCCGGGCCGGATCGTCCGGGTGAGCCGTGGCACCATCGTCGCCTCGGTGTCGGCCTCCGGCACGGTCGCGAGCGCCAAGTCCCGCGACCTCTCGTTCACCACGAGCGGCACCGTCGACAAGATCAACGTTCAGGTGGGCGACAAGGTCGACAAGGGCCAGGTGCTCGCCACCGTCGACGACGCGAACGCCCGTGACAACCTCGAGGCCGCGCAGGCCGCCCTCGACGCAGCCGAGGCCGGTGACACGTCGACGGCCTCGGGCTACTCGTCGTACATGCAGGCGAAGACGTCCTACAACAATGCCAAGCGCGCCCTGGAAGGTACCGAACTCACCGCGCCGTTCAGCGGCACCATCGTCGCGGTCAACGGAACGGTCGGCGGCTCCTCCAGCGGATCGACCAGCGGGTCGGCCGGAACGTCTGGATCGTCCGGTTCCAGCGGTTCCGGCGGTTCCGCGGGCTCCGGAGGCGGGTCGGGCGGCGGCTCCGGCGGCTCCGGCGGCTCGGGCGGCTCGGCCGGCTCCTCGAGTGGGTCGGGCGGCGGGTTCATGACGATCGCCGACACCTCCAAGCTCGTGGTCACCGGGAACTTCACCGAGGCCGACGTCGCCAAGGTCAAGAAGGGCCAGCAGGCGAGCGTGACCTTCGACGCCGTCCAGAACGCCCAGGCGGCCGGCAAGGTCACCCAGATCGACCAGACCGCGACCACATCGAACAACGTCGTGCAGTACGGCGTGACCGTCTCGCTCACCCACCCGCCCACCGGCCTCCGCATCGGCGCCACCGCCACCGTCAGGGTGACCACCTCGCGGGCGGAGAACGTGCTGTACGTCCCGACCGCCGCCGTCCGGACCGCCGGGGGCCGCAGCACGGTGACCGTGCTGCAGAGCGGTAAGCAGGCGATCCGGCTCGTGCAGACCGGCGTCCAGGGCGACCAGGGCACCCAGATCACGTCGGGGCTGGGCGACGGCGACCAGGTCGTTCTCACGTCCACCGCGACGACGGGCACCGGCGGATTCCCGTCGGGCCGCTTCCCCGGCGTGGGCGGCGGGGGCGGAATCGGCGGCGCCCGCGGCGGTGCCGGCGCCGGAGGCCGAGGGTGACCGTCCTCGACGTCCAGGACGTGACCAAGGTGTATGGGGCGGGCGACACGGCGGTGCACGCGCTGCGCGGCGTCCGCCTCGCCGTCGACGAGGGCGACTATGTCGCCATCATGGGGGCGTCCGGCTCGGGCAAGTCGACGCTCATGAACATCCTGGGCTGCCTCGACGTGCCCACCGGAGGCCGGTACCTCCTCGACGGGCTGGACGTCGGCGCGCTCGACGACCGGCGGCTGGCGATCCTGCGCAACCGGCGCATCGGGTTCGTGTTCCAGTCCTTCAACCTGATCCCGCGGATGAGCGCCCTGGCCAACGTCGAGCTGCCGCTCGCGTACGGCGGCGTGAAGGCCGCGGAGCGGAGGCGGCGGGCCCTCGCCGCCCTGGAACAGGTCGGCCTCGCCGACCGTGTCGGCCACGAGCCGAACGAGCTGTCCGGCGGCCAGCAGCAGCGCGTCGCCGTCGCCCGCGCTCTCGTCACCGCGCCGGCGCTCCTGCTCGCCGACGAACCCACCGGCAACCTCGACACCCGCTCGACCGCCGACGTGCTGGGCGTACTCGACCGGCTCAACGGCGACGGCCGCACCATCGTGCTGATCACTCACGAGGACGACGTCGCGCGCCGTGCCAAGCGGGTGATCCGGCTGGTCGACGGGCGCATCGTCGAGGACCGCCGTACGGCCCCCGTGGCCGGTCCGCCGTACGGACCGGCGGGGATGGGGGCGGACGCCCGATGACGCTGGAAGTACTCCGGTTCGCCCTGCGCGGGCTGGCCGCGAACAAGCTGCGCAGCGGCCTGACCACCCTCGGCATCCTCATCGGCGTCGGCGCCGTGATCATGCTGGTGGCGGTCGGGAACGGCTCGTCCCAGCAGGTGCAGAAGAACATCGAACGGCTCGGCACGAACACCCTGACCGTCATGCCGTCCACCGCGGGCGGCCGCGGCGGCGGTGGCGGGGGGTTCGCCCGCCTCTTCGGCGGGGGAGGCGGCGCCGCCGGGCGGGCACAACAGCAGACCGGGCCGCGCGCGCAGGCCAAGACCCTGACCGTCGAGGACGCCCGCGCCCTGGCCGACTCGGCGAACGCCCCCTCTGTCAAGACCGTCTCGCCGGTGGTCACCTCATCGTCCGTGAACTCGACGTACGAGGGGACCGCCCACGCGATCCAGCAGTTCGTCGGCACCTACCCGGCGTACTTCGAGGCCTCCAACGACCCCGTGGCCCGGGGGACGTACTTCACCGACGACGACGTACTGAACGGCCGCAAGGTCGTGGTCATCGGGAACACGGTGGCCGAGGACCTGTTCGGCACGGTCGACCCGGTGGGCAAACAGATCACCGTCAGCGGGGTGAACTTCACCGTCGTCGGGGTCCTGAAGACCAAGGGCTCGTCCGGCTTCCAGGACGCCGACGACGTCGCGATCGCGCCGCTGCCGGTCGTTCAGCAGAGCCTGACCGGCTACGGGGCGCTGAACCAGATCGTCGTCCAGGCCAAGACGCCCAAGGCGGTGGACACCGCGCAGACCGAGGTCACCGACATCCTGAACCAGCGGCACGACATCACCGGTTCCAACACCGCCGACTTCCAGATCCTGAACCAGGCGAGCCTGCAGTCGGCGATCAGCAGCAGCAGCCGGACGTTCACCGTGCTGCTCGGCGCGGTCGCGGCCATCAGCCTGCTGGTCGGTGGCATCGGCATCACCAACATCATGCTGGTGACCGTCACCGAACGGACCCGCGAGATCGGCATCCGCAAGGCCATCGGAGCGCCGCGCGGCGCCATCCTCGGCCAGTTCCTCGTCGAGGCGACCGTGCTCAGCCTCCTGGGCGGGCTCCTCGGGGTCGCCGCCGGCGTGATCGGCAGCCAGTTCAAGGTCGTCGGTGTGCAGCCAGTGATCGTGCCGTCCTCGATCGCGCTGGCGCTCGGCGTATCGGTCGCGATCGGCCTGTTCTTCGGCAGCTACCCGGCCAACCGCGCGGCCAAGCTCCGGCCCATCGAAGCACTCCGCCACGAATAGCGAATAAGGAAGAACCATGCCTGGTACACGGCGCAAGGGCAGTGACGCACCGCTCGATGACGTGCCGCCGGAAGAGTTGCTGCGCACCTCGCCGTTCGACGGGGACCTGGCCGAGGAACTCGCGGCCGCCGAGCCTCGGCCGGCCCGCCGGATTCCCTCGGCCACCGCGTTCCTCGCGGCCGGAGTGCTGGTCGTCGCCGGCTTCGTCGGTGGAGTGCAGGCGGACAAGCAGTGGGGCACGAAGCAGTCGCCCGCCGGGTTCGCCCAGTTCGCGCGTGGATCCGGCCAGGGCGGGGGCGGCTACCCCGGCTTCGGCGGGGGAACGGGCCAGCGCGGCGCGTTCGGCCAGGGCGGCTTCGGCCAGGGAGGGACGGGCCAGGGCGGCGCGGCGCCCGGTACCGCCCCGGGCGCGGGCGGCGGTGCCGCCTCCGGCGGAGCGGGCACGACCGGCACGGTCAAACTCGTCGACGGCGACGTCATCTACGTCCAGACGGCCAACGGGATCGTGCGCGTGAAGACGACCGGCTCCACCAAGGTCTCCGTCATCAAGAGCGCGAAGCTCACCGACCTCAAGACCGGCGCGCCCGTCGTCGTCCAGGGCACGCCCGGCCAGGACGGCAGCGTGACCGCCACCACGGTGACCCAGAACCACTGAGACGGGGCGCCTGCCCTGAGTGAGCCCCCGGCGCACGGCTGCGCTGGGGGCCGCTGTGGGCCACGTGCCGGGGTCCTACAGAGGGGACTACTTCGACCACGACCGGCGGCCGTCCAGGGGCACCGCCCCCGGTCCGTTCCCGCCTTGGGGCACCGATCCGTCTTGGGTCACCTGCCCCTGCCCGCGTTGGCTTGGGCGCAGCCCTCGGTCCGTTCCGCCGTAGGTCACCGGCCCCTGCCCGCATCGGCTTGGGGCGCAGGCCCCGGCCCGTTCCGCCTTGGGCACCGGCGCCCGGCCGCATCGGCTTGGGGGTGCAGGCCTCGGTCCGTTCCGCTTTGGGCACCGGCGCCCGCCCGCATCGGCTTGGGGGTGCAGGCCTCGGTCCGTTCCGTCTTGGGGCACCGGCGCCCGCCCGCGCGGGCTCAGTTCGGCGACGGCCGCGGGGAGAAGGTCGGCAGCAGCGGGCGGCAGACCTTCAACGCCTTGGCGACCTTCGGGTCCGAGGTCTGGAGCCCGCCGAGGAAGCCCATGCCGCGCCGCGCCCCCGGTGTACGGGCCGCGCCCGGCGAGCGTACGGCCCCGGGTGTCGGGGTCGGCAGCGTCACGCCGTGATCGCCCAGGCAGCTGCGGAACGCCTGGATCTGCTGCATCCCCTGGCGCTGTCCCTGCGGGGCGACCGACCGGCACGCGTCACGCGCCGCCTGGGGCACCTCGCCGAAGGCGCCGAACCCACCGCCGCGCCGCCCGGCCTGACCGGTCGGCCGGCCGCTGGGGCGGGCCGTCGGGATGTTCACGCCGTGACTGCGCAGACAGGCGGCGTACGCCGCGAAGCCGTTCCGGCCGGACCCGGCCGACCCGGAGGGCGAGGCCGCAGCCGTCTTGCCGCCGGAGGATCCGCAGGCGGCGCAGAGCAGCAGTGTGGCCGCCGACGCCAGCAGCGCCCCGCCATGGAGAGTTCGCATGGGGCGCCATGATGGCCGAGCTTCCTGGAGCCCGCCTTCGGCGCAGCTGAGAGATTGCCCAATGCCGCCCGCCCGGACCACGCCCGCGCGGGACCATCACCCCGCCGCCCGCCGCCCGCCGCCCGCCGCCCGCCGCCCGCCGCCCGCCGCCCGCCGCCCGCCGCCCGCCGCCCGCCGCCCGCCGCCCGTGCTGTGTCGTGTCGTGTCGTGTCGTCGAACCCACTTGGCCGTCGGTCGTACTCCGCCCTTCTCGTTATCGTGCGTGGGTGACGCTTCCGCCTCGCCCAGGAGCCCGCTGATGCCCCATCCGCCGAAGGTGTTCGCCGACGTCGAAGTGACCCCGCTGTGCGACGCGGTGGGCCCCATGGGCCCCGCCCTGCGCAGACCGCTCGACGAGACCTTCCCCGGAGCGACGGCCGAGCACTGGGCGGCGGTGGACGCCGCGGACTGGGTGCTGCACTTCCACTGTTACCTGCTGCGCGACCGCGCGGACCGGACGATCCTGGTCGACACCGGGATCGGCGGGACCGACGGTCCGGCGGCCACGTGGGCGCCCGTGCCCGGCAGGCTGATGGCGGAGGTCGCGGCGGCCGGGCTCCGTCCGGAGGACGTCGACGTCGTCGTGCTGACCCACCTGCACAGCGACCATGCCGGAGGAGCCGTCGTGGACGGTGCCCCCGCCTTCCCCGACGCGCGCTACCTCCTCCAGCGTGACGAGCTCGACTGGGTCCGCGGGCCGGTGCTGGACCAGGTCGTACGCCCGTTGGGCGACTCCCTCCAGGTCGTCGACGGCCTGGTGGAGATGGCCTCGGGGATAACCCTCGTCCCCACGCCCGGCCACACGCCGGGACATCAGTCGGTCGAGGTCGGCCCGCTCGTGCTCGGCGGCGACGTCGTCCTGCACCCGGTCCAGCTGGTCGACCCGTCCATCCGCTACGCGCACGACGAGGACGCCGACCTTGCCTCGGCGACCCGTACCGCGCTGCTGACACGAATCCGTGAACGCTCCGGCACCCTGGGCACGGCGCACTTCGCCGAGCCGTTCACCGAACTCCGGCATCCCGCGCCCGGCACGGTGCGCCAGTGAAACCGGCCGGACTCCGGGATCCCGCTCCCGGCTCCGTGCGTCCGTAGAACCGACCGAACGCCCGGCTCCGCGCGCCCGTAAAACCGGATGACGCCGGCGGCCTCCCGGCGCAGAATCCACACGTGGACAGGCCATGGACGCTCGACGAAACGGCGCACGCCGGCCCGGAGCACCTCGACGCCGGCTTCGTGGCCGGGTTCGACCGGAAACAGGGATATCCCGACCCCGCAGGCGATCTCGCGGTGTTCGCCGCTCACGGACTCGGCGGAACCTCGACCATCGCCGACCTCGGCGCTGGGACGGGGACGTTCGCGCTGGCCGCCGCGCGTCGCTTCGGCCACGTCACCGCCGTCGACGTCTCACCGGCGATGGTGGAGTTCCTGACGGACCGTGCCGCCGAGGCCGGGGTGCGCAACCTGGACTGCGTTCGGGCGGGCTTCCTGAGCTATGAGCACCGAGGGCCGCTCCTCGACGGGGCGTACACCCGTCATGCCCTGCATCAGCTGCCCGACTTCTGGAAGGCGGTCGCGCTCGACCGCCTCGCCCGGATGCTGCGGCCGGGTGGTGTGCTCCTACTGCGCGACCTGATCTACGACTTCGCCCCGGCGGAGGCGGAGGAGATCTTCGCCCGGTGGCTCGACGGGGCGGCCGACGATCCGACGCGTGGGTACACCCGGGAGGACTACGCCGAGCACATCCGGACCGAGCACAGTACGTTCCGCTGGCTGCTCGAGCCGATGCTCACCCGGGCCGGCTTCGAGATCGTCGGCGTCGAGTTCCGCGGGTCGCTGTACGGGGCCTACACCTGCGTCAAACGCTGAATATGCCGACCGCCCCGACCGATCGGCGGTCGAGGTCGGCTCGCTGGTACCCACGTCGTCCAGCCCCCGGTGGGGCTGGACGATCCGGCCCTCCGCCACGCGCACGACGAGGACGTGGACCGCGCCGCCGTTTGCCGAGGCCGGTTCCGGAATGTCGCTTGGCGCCGTGGCGTATCGCTGATCCTCAGTCTTTGCGGACCAGACCGGTGTACCCGGCGACGAAGAGGGTGGCCAGGGCCCATCCGAGGATTTGAAACACCCAGCCGACGGCGACGATCCATTCTTCGCTCCATTTTGTCGCCGCCAGGTCGCAGCGGTGTCGGGAGCCCGTCTTGATGAGGGGGAGGGCCAGGTCGACGCCCAGGCCGACCCGGTAGACGAAGAGGCATGGCGTTGGCCGGCTGTTCTCGGTCGCCGGTTTATGCACGGCTGCCGACCAATTCGCGGCCCCGAGCACGACGACCACCGCGAGTGCGAGGTTGAGCAGGAGACCGATCAGCGCCCGCCACGACTGGTAGCCGTATCCGAGGGTCAGCCTCAGCAGACGCAACCGCAGCCGGGTGCGTCGTGCCAGCCGAGGATCGGCCGACCTGTGATCCTGCTGCGCGATCAGTACCACTCGCGCGTCGTCCTCTCGCCCCGCCGATCGATAGGCGGTGGCGAGTTGCTGGTACGGCTGGGCCGCGTGCCCCTCGGTCCGGTGGCGGAGGAATGCCAGCCATTCGTCGCGTTCCATCCCGTGAGGGATGGCCGGATAGGTCAGCCCGTCCAAGACGACCGTGCCTCCATTCCGCGCGGCGAAGAAGTCAGGTCGCAGGCTGAGCGCCTTGCCTACCGACACGAATCTGAGGTCGAGGGACAGGCCTGGGCCGGCGACCTCACCCTTATCGCAGATGAGATGCCCGCCGACCCGCGCGCCGATGAGGGATACCGTCGCGTCCGGCCCGGCACGGCCGGCGCGCAGTCCGGAGAGGATGACGTCGTCATCGGTCTGAAGTCCGTCGGCTACGAGGCCGCCGAGCTCGGCGTTCTTGCAGTTCAACTGGCCGCGCACCGACGCTCTTTGGAGTATGACGTCGCCCCGGGACCGTATCGACCGGAGGATGATGTTGCCGCCTACGCGGGCGCGTTCGCCGTCGAACGCCGTTGCCTGGGCGGAGCTGAACACGGCCCTTTCGCAGTCCAGGTTGCCACCGATCTCGGCGGCCAGCAGACGCACCGCTCCGTCCTTGTCTCCCCGCGCGACGAAGGGACGCCCCGATGGTGCCTGTCGGAGCAGGGCGTCCCCGCCGACCCGCATGCCATCAGCGAGCAGACCGGAGTGACCGTCTCCGGTGATCGTGGCCCCGGTCAGGTTGAGCTGGCCTTCGATCGTCGAGCCGATCAGCCGGAATGCGCCGTCGCAGTGGACGTCCTGAGCGTTGATCCCTTTCTGGACCTGGACGCCGTCGGCTCTCAGGCCGCGGATGCGGGAACCCCGGAGGATGAGACGGATGAGCTGGGCCCCCTGCAGGCAAAGGGAGCCGGTCAGTTCGCAGCGGATCAGATGAAGCCCGACCGGCAGGGTGACGTCGACCAGATCGAGATCGCCGGTGAGGCGCGCGCCGGTGATCTCTATTCCGCGAGGATCGATCTTGTTCTTATCGAGTTCCAGGAGCAGCTCGCGGAGGATCGAATTACGGATTGTCCGTTTTTCGGCCGGAAGGGTGTCCGAAAAATGGATGACCTCATGTTTTGCCATACGTGCACGCAGTTCGGCTTCGGTTACGCTACCGTTACTCACGGTGGCGCAGTTTATCCATGTGAATTAGAAGAAGTTGGCCTTTTGGAGGTAAGGGGAGTTGACTCATCACCTTCGGGTGGTGGCGGGATGTGCTCGGAGCGATTGGCGGGGACATTGATGGCCAATGTGCCGTACCGTCCTGATTGGCCGAGCTCGGGGGGCCATAGCAGGGCGACATGGAACTATGGTCGCCTCATCGCTGGAGCCGGAGAGTTGGCGGGCCTCGTCGCCCACCTTCGGTCGTCGTCGGCCCCGGGAGCTCTCGCTTCGGTTCACGCCGCTTCTTTCGCCTTCGGCCACCCCATTGTGAGAAATCGCGCATTCGGCGAGTGGTATATGGCATCCGCCCTCTGGATCGCATACCGACAGTCTCTAGAACATGCTTCCGCGGTCTTTGCGGCGGTGGCAGGAAACCTGGCGACTGCGGCGCGCCGTCTTGAGGGGAACGCCGCGAGCTATCGTGATCACGAGCGAGTGATCGAGGCGGCGATCGCCGAACTCGGCCGGGACTTCGCCCAGGGATGGGGCGGCCACGAGATGCATGAGTGGCAAAAGGTGACAAGTACGGAAAGGTGGGTGCCTCGGTCGAGCGATCCGGCGGAGAGCACCATTCCGGACATCCCGCTGCCCGGCTCGGATGTCACGCTGCCGTCCGGGCATATGCGAGGGATTCTCACATCATCCGTCGCGCTGCCCGGCAGCGAGCCTCCATTCCTCCACGTCGAAGAGATCGCGGAGCGCCTCCGCGTTCTGCAGCGGACCCCGGCGTGGGGCGAGCATTATTCGCTCAGCCTGATGTGGCGTGGTATGGCCGATCACCTCGATTCGCTGGGTTCGGAGATCTACCGGGTAGCGGTCGAGCTGAGCAGGTCATGGCGCGGCACCGCCGCGTTGGCGGCACAGACGGCTCTGTGGCGAATCGAGGGCACCGTGCGGAGCCTGGGAGGTTTCGCCCGCTCACTCTCCACCACCGCTGAGGAATCGGGGAAGGCGATCGAAGAGATCGTTGCGCCGATCCAGCTGAAAGGTCTTCTCAAGCTGTTTCCCAGCGGCCGCGCCAACGCCGTGACGGACGCCTTCGACCGACTGAACGAGCGCTACCGCCAAGTCGACCATTGGCGTCCTCGGACGCTGGCGTATGACCTGCCCTTCGGCGGACTTCCCGCTCGGCTGCTGGGTGGATCTCCTCCGGGTGCGCCTCCGGGATCTCCTCCGGGTGCTCCTCCGGTCTCCCCGCACGGACCGACGCCTAAGACGCCGGGGCCGACGTCCCCGACGTTCGCCGACGTACGGACCTCACTCACGCCGCCGGTGATCGGCGGATCGCTTCAGGGCCCGGCGACCGAGAACTGGCGTTCAGATCCGTGGTTCGACGACGGGGCGGTTCCAGGCATCATCGGCTAGCCAGGCCGACTTAGGAGGCGATGGCTGTTCGTTGACGCGGGTGCGACCTTGCCTTGCGCGCGGCGGGCGTGTCCTCGTGGATCGCGCCGTTCCGGTTAGAAGGTGATGTCGCCGTGGATGTCGCGAGCCTGGACGACATTCCGGTGGACGTCGCCGGGGATGGTGCTGCTGATGCTCCCGGCGTCGACCAGCTCGCGCTCGGCCCGGGCCACCCAGTGGCGGACCTGGACCGCCCCCTGCGGGTCGCGGGCCGAGTCGGCGACCAGGGCCTCGGCCAGGGACCTGATCGAGTCGGCGTCGCCGGGGCGCTCTCCGAGGCGCTTGGCGGCCTCGACGGACGTGCTACGGCGGCCGAACGCGCGCCGTACGACCGAGGTCAGGTTGTCCCAGAGCTGCTCACCGACCTTGCCGGTCGTCCCGTCGAAGATCTTCGACAGGAGAGTGACGAGCGCCGACACCGATACCGGATCCACTGTGCGCCCTCCGACGTTCGGGACTATGCCGACAGACTAAGTCTTATGGTGACCCGCTGCCCGTGAACCGGCCACGCTGTACCAATACGGTGGGTTCACGGCCCGCACTCCGGGCAGGGGACGCATCGAGGCGCGAGACGCGCGCAGAGAGCGGACGGACGATGCACTGAACGCGCGACGGGCGACGTGCCGCGGAGCCGCGCCCGCACCCGGATGTACGGACGCACCGATCGACGGCGGGACCATTGATGAATCGACTGAAGGACGCCACGAGCCCGTACCTGCTGCAGCACGCGGACAATCCCGTCCACTGGTTCCCGTGGGGGGACGAGGCGTTCGAGGAGGCCCGGCGCAGGGACGTGCCCATCCTGCTGAGCGTCGGCTACTCCGCCTGCCATTGGTGTCACGTGATGGCGCACGAGTCCTTCGAGGACGAGCAGACCGCGCGGCTGATGAACGAGCTGTTCGTCAGCGTCAAGGTGGACCGCGAGGAGCGCCCCGACGTCGACGCGGTCTACATGGAGGCCACTCAGGCGATGACGGGTCAGGGCGGCTGGCCGATGACCGTCTTCATGACGCCCGGCGGCGAGCCGTTCTACTGCGGCACCTACTTCCCCCGGCCGCACTTCCAGCAGCTCCTGCGCGCGGTCGACCAGGCCTGGCGGGACAAGCGCGACGACGTGATCGCCCAGGGGCGGAAGGTCGTCGGCGCGCTCGCCGACCAGGCCGCCATCGGGGGAGAGAGCGCCCCGGAGCCGGAGGTGCTCGACGCCGCCGAACGCGACCTGGCGCGGTCGTACGACGGGGCGAACGGCGGGTTCGGCGCGGCGCCGAAGTTCCCGCCGTCGATGGTGCTGGAGTTCCTGCTCCGCCACGCCGCCCGGGGCGGCGACGGCCTGGCGATGGCCGAGGGCACGCTCGAGGCGATGGCGCGGGGCGGCATGTACGACCAGCTCGGCGGAGGGTTCGCCCGCTACTCCGTGGACGCCCACTGGGCCGTGCCGCACTTCGAGAAGATGCTGTACGACAACGCCCTGCTGGCGCGCGTGTACGCGCACTGGTGGCGGCTGTCCGGCGGCCCGCTCGCCCGCCGCGTCGCCCTGGAGACGTGCGACTGGATGCTCCGGGACCTGCGCACGCCGGAGGGCGGGTTCGCCAGTGCCCTCGACGCGGACAGCGAGAACGCCGAGGGCCGCCACGAGGAGGGCGCGTACTACGTCTGGACGCCCGGCGAACTGGCCGAGGTCCTCGGCGAGGACGACGGGGCGTACGCGGCGGCGCTGTTCCAGGTGACCGGCGCCGGCACGTTCGAGCACGGCACGTCCGTCCTGCAGCTGCGCGCGGACCCCGAGGACGAGGAGCGGTACGCGCGGATCCGGGCCGCGCTGCTGGACGTGCGGTCCCGGCGGGTCCCGCCGGGCCGCGACGACAAGGTGGTCGCCGCCTGGAACGGTCTGGCGATCGCCGCGCTGGCGGAGTGCGGCGCGTACTTCGACCGCCCGGATCTCGTCGCCGCGGCGGAGGACGCGGTCCGGCTGCTGCGGGAGACGCACTGGCGGGGCGGGCGGCTGCTGCGCACCTCGCGCGCGGGGGAGGCCGGGACCAACGCGGGCGTCCTCGAGGACTACGCGGACCTGGCCGAGGGCCTGATCGCGCTGTACGGCGTGACGGGTGAGGCGGCCCACGCGCGGTTCGCCGGAGAGCTCCTGGACGTCGTCCTGGAGCGGTTCGCCGACGGGCACGGCGGCTTCTACGACACCGCCGACGACGCCGAGCGCCTGTGGAAGCGCCCGCAGGATCCCACCGACAACGCCACCCCTTCCGGCCGGTTCGCGGTGGCGGGCGCGCTGCTGTCGTACGCCGCGCTCACCGGTTCGGCCCGGCACCGGGAGGCCGCCCTCGGCGCCCTCGGCCCCGTGACGCCGCTCGCCCGGCAGCACTCTCGCTTCGCCGGGTGGGGGCTCGCCGTGGCGGAGGCGGTCGTCGCCGGACCGCTGGAGATCGCCATCGCCGGCCCGGCGGACGATCCGCGCACGCGTGATCTGCACCGGGCGGCGCTGCTCGGCGCGCTGCCCGCGGTCGTCGCCGCCGGAACCGGAGTGCCGCTGCTGGAGGGCCGGACACCCGTCGACGGGAGGCCCGCCGCGTACGTCTGCCGCGACTTCACGTGCCGGCTTCCGGTCACGGAGGTCGGTGCCCTGCAGGAGCAGATCCGGGCCGCGGCGAAGCGCTGATCACGGCCGGCGGACACCGGAGGTGGATCCGGTCGGTCCATAACGTCGTGTTCCGTCTATTTCGCGGCGGGACTCATTGGAATCTCTGTCAATATTGCGCCGATGCGGGCTTGATCTTTGGGTTACGGCAGTGTTACCTCAGAACGAGCGCCCGCACGGCGTGCCGAACGGGCGGACAACAGTGGCCGACGAGGCGCGTGGGCATCTGGACGACCATCGCGGTCGTAGGTCATAGTCGTACAACGCACTGGGGACGAGGGAGGGCGCCGTGCGCTGGGCGAGCCGCCGCATGCTGCCGACGGTCGTGGGTGTTTCACTGGCCACCACCATCGCCGCCGATTTCGCGATCGTGCTGGCCGGGCCGTTGAAGCCCGTGACGCAGCTCGCCGCAGGGCGCTATGTCGCCGCGGCGGACAGCACGAGTTACCGGGTGGCGGGGCTCCAGAAGACCATCACCCCGCACCTCCTGATCGCCTCCCCGCAGTCCCTTCCCGCGGACGCCATCGAGAAGGTCCGCCAGGCGAAGGGCGTCAAGGCCGTAGAGGTCGTCGACGCGGCGCGCGCGCTCGTGGGCGGCAAACGCGTGGGCGTTCTGGGCGTCGAGCCGTCGACGTTCCGCGCCTACACGCCCGAGGCGAGCGCCAAGTCCGACGCCCTGTGGAACAACATCGCGGGCGGCGACGTCGCGATCTCCTTCACGATGGGCCAGGACGGCGGCATCCCGCTGGCGTCCCAGACGCAGATCGGCGGCCAGAGCCACCAGACGTCCGTGCGCGTCGGCGCCTACGCCACGATGGGCATCGACCAGGTCGACGCGGTGGTGTCGCACTACACCGCGCAGACGATCGGCATGCCGTCCGGCAACGCCCTGCTCGTCAGCGCTCCGCACGCGAACCTCGTCAAGCTCCGCAAGCAGCTGGCCGAGCTCCTGCCCAAGGGCACGAAGATGGCCACGCTCGAGTCGCGGTTCGACGGCCCGACCGTGCCCGGCGGCGGGGCCGGCGCTCCCGGCCGGGTGCTGACCGCCACGCAGGTCAGCACCGTCATCCGGGCCGCCGAGTCCAAGATCGGCATGCCGTACGTCTGGGGTGGCGAGTCGGACCGCGAAGGCGGCTACGACTGCTCCGGGCTCGTGCAGTACGCCTTCGCCCAGGCCGGTATCAAGATGCCGCGCACGGCCGACATCCAGGCGTTCACCGGCTGGCGGCTGCCGTACAACCAGGCCCAACCGGGCGACCTGCTGACGTGGAAGAACGACCCGACCTTCAACGGCGTCTCGCACATCGCGATCTACCTCGGCAACAACAAGATGGTCGTCGCGCGGCACACCGGCACCCTGATCCAGATCCAGGACGTCTACCTGAACAACTTCTGGGGTGCCATCCGCGTCAACCCCCAGCTCGCCGCCACCAAGTGACACCCCGCCGTACGCCGCGTGAGCGGCGCACGGCGTGTCACAGGGGGCAGCCCGCGATGAGGAAGTCGACGCCGCGGTCGAGCAGCTCGACGATGTCGGTCCTGCCGTCGGTCTCCACCCAGCTGAGCATGGCCGTCTCCAAGACCGCGATGACGGCCGCGCCGAACGCCTGAAGCTCGAAGTCGCTCGCGGACCGGCCGAGCCGGTCGGCGAGCGCCTCGATGATCGCGTGCTGGGTGACCTTCGTCTGGTCCCACTGCCGGGACCTCAGGGCCGGGACGGACAGCATCAGCCGCGACCGGTCGAACATCCGCTGCCGGTCGGTCGCCACCATCTCGCCCACCATCTCGTGCATGACGTTGCGCAGCGCCTCCACGGGAGGCAGCTCCGGCGGCTGCGCGCGGACGGCGTCGACGATCAACGCGTCGTACTCGTCGGTGAGCACGGTGTCCTCCTTGGTGGGGAAGTACCGGAAGAACGTGCTCGGTGAGACCTCCGCCGCCTCGGCGATCTGCTCGACGGTCGTCGCGTCGTACCCCTGTTCCTGAAAGAGCCGGAGCGCGTGCTCCTGGATGGAACGCCGGGTCTTCAGCTTCTTCCGTTCGCGCAGGCCGAGGCGTTGTTCGAGCGACCGTTCAAGCGGAGGCGTACTCATGCGTCGATTGTCCGTTACCCAGGGGGGCGGTGGCACCTCGGCGCGGCAGGAGGATGACGGCGAGGACCGCCGCGGCCACCATGATCCCCGCTCCGGCCAGGAGGGTGAGGTCCATGCCGTGGGTGAACGCCGCCCGCGCCGAGTGGAGCAGGTGCGGGTCGTGCAGGCGCCCGGCCACCGCGAGCCCGCCGCCGACCCCGGCCCGCGCCGCCTCGGCGGCCGCGGGCGGCAGCCCGGCCACGTCCACGTGCCCGCGGTAGCCGCCGGACAGCAGGCTGCCAAGGACGGCGGCTCCGAACGCCCCTCCGACGAGCCGGACGGTCATGAGCACGGCGGAGCCGACGCCCGCCCGTTCGGCCGACAGCGCGCCCATGGCCGCCGTCATCGAGGCGGGCAGCATCAGGCCCATGCCGAGGCCCGCGACGGTCAGCCAGGCGGCGGCCAGGCCGTACCCCGATCCGGCGGTGGTGGTGGCGCCGGCGACCATGGCGGCGGCCATCACCAGCCCGCCGGCGGCGATGGTGACGCGGGCGCCGAGCCGCTTGACGAGCAGCGCGCTCAGCCGGGAGGCCGCCAGCAGACCGCCGATGAGGGGCAGGAGCCGGACCCCGGATCCCAGCGGGTTCGTCCCGAGCACGGCCTGGAAGTACTGCGGGGCGACGAAGAGCACGCCGAACATGGCGAAGGTCATCAGCGTGGCCGGAACGATGCCCCCGGTGAAGCTCCGGTCGGCGAAGAGGCTCAGGTCGATCAGCGGGTGGCGGACGCGCCGGGTCCACGCCACGAAGGCCACGAGGGCGACGGCGCTGGCGGTCATCACGCCCCACACGCCAGGGCTCGACCAGCCGTAGTCCTCCTCCTGGATGGTGCCGTACACGAGGGCGATGAGGCCGCCGGTCGACAGCACGAGGCCGGCGAAGTCCGGCCGGGGCGCGGTGGAGGACCGGGACTCGGGGATCAGGACGAGACCGAGCACCAGGGCCACCGCCGAGACGGGGATGTTGATGAAGAAGATCGACCCCCACCAGAAGTGGTCGAGCAGGTAGCCGCCGATGATCGGACCGAGCGGCAGGCCCAGGAACGACGCGCCGGCCCACGCGGCGAGCGCCTTCGGCCGCTCTTCGGGCGGGAAGACGACGAGCAGCACCGACATGGCGAGCGGCGTGATGGCCGCCGAGCCGACGCCCATGAGCGTACGGGCGGTGATCAGGCCGGCGGGACTGGAGACGAGTGTGGCGAGCACGGAGCCGGCCAGGAACAGCGCCAGACCGGCGAGCAGCGTCTTCTTGCGGCCGTACCGGTCGCCGATCAGACCGGCGGGGATGAGGAGGGTCGCGGAGACGAGGGTGTACGACGCGACGATCCACTGGAGCGCGCTGGTGCTGGCGTTCAACTGGGCGGCGAGGGTCGGGAGGGCGACGTTGAGCGCGGTCAGGTCGAGGCCGACCGCGAGGAGGATGACGACGAGGGCGCCGAGCACCCACCACCGCCGGGATCCGAGAGAGGTCATGACAGCTTCTCCTCAATGGTGGTTCCTATAAAAAGAAAGTAACTGTCAAAAACGTCCTCTTGTCAACCTGTCGCACCTCTTGGCGCGGCCTCGATACCGTGTAATCATGATTACATGACTACGACAGAAGCTGCGGAAGAGAAGCTCCGCGGGTGGTTCTCCGGCCGCCTGCCCGAGGATTGGTTCGACGGCCCGCCCAGCGTCGTGCTCGACCGGGAGGAGATCAGCGTCATCGGCCGGCTCGCCGAGCCGGATCTCGCCGAGGGCGCGTCCGACGCCGAGCGGGCGGAGGCTGTCGCCGGGCAGATCCAGCGCTTCCGCGAGGAGACCCGTGATCAGCGGATCGGCATCGCGCGCGAGGCCGAGCACCGCTTCGCCCGCAAGGTCTCCTGGGGCGTCGAGTGCGGCGACGAGAAGGTCATGTTCACCACGCTGTCGGTGCCGGTGATGACCCGGCTCCGCCAGTCCGAGCGCCGCGTCCTCGACACGCTGGTCGACGCCGGGGTGGCGCGCAGCCGTAGTGACGCGCTCGCCTGGTGTGTCCGTCTCGTTGGCAAGAACGCCGACGAGTGGCTGGCCGAGTTGCGTGACGCGCTGCTGCATGTGGAGCGGGCGAGGGCCGCCGGCCCCCAGGTCTGACGTGGAGCCGACGGGGGCGCCGATCCCAGGCCTGACACCGGGTGGGCGCGGGGCCGCCGGCGCCGATCGCGCGCCTCTGCCTGAGACTGCCGAGGCGCGCCCAGCGGCTCCCGCATTCGAGAAAGTCCGAAACACACTTGAAACAATGAGGAATTGTCGAGAAGGCCGATCAAGAGACGCCGTTCGGTCCAGACCAAAGGTCTAATCCAGTGGTCTAATCCAAAGGTCTATACCAATTCGCCATAAACGACCTTCCTTCCGCTGACAAGTGCTTGACGGGGGGATGTTCAAAATGCCGTACGTGGGTACACTCACGAAATCCCGACCAACAACCCATCGGGTGTCCCCGTGCGAAGGAGCGATCGTGGCGTACGAGGTCAAGGCCAGGTCCGTCGAGTGGAATCCGACCGCGGCCCGACTGCGTGAACTCACCGAGAAGATGCCCAACTCCCGGCTGACCGAGTTCGGCAACGTGGTGGTGAAGGCGCGGGTGGACAGCCGGAGCGCCAAGTCCACCTACATCGTCGAGGACTCCACCAACACCACCAAGCAGACGATCACCCGCGACGAGTACGACCGCGTCGCGGCCGCCCAGGACGGCCACCTCGCCGGGCGGGACGTGGTCGTGGTGGACGGCTACATCGGCAGCGACCCCGCCTTCCGCACGAAGGCGCGGCTGGTCATCGAGGCCGCGAACGCCAACATCGCCGGGATGCAGAAGCAGCTCTACTACCCGGCCGGGGAAGCCTACGACCCGGCGACCTGGGACCCCGACACGACCGTCGTGTATACACCGAACCTCCCGATGGAGGGCTACCCGAACGACCGGCTCATCGCGGTCGACCTCAATGCGAACATCACGCGGGTCTTCAATTCGGACTACTTCGGGGAGTCCAAGAAGGGCGGCCTGCGGATGTGGAACAACATCGTTTATGAGCGCGGCGGCCTTTCCCTGCATGCGGGCTGCAAAGTGATCCCGGTGGGCGGTGACAACAAGACGGTCCTCATCGTCGGCCTGTCCGGCACGGGCAAGACGACGACGACTTTCACCACCCAGCTCGGCAGTAAGCCGGTCCAGGACGACTTCCTCGCGTTGATGCCGGAAGGTCGTGTCTACACCACCGAGAACGGCTGTTTCGCCAAGACATTCGGCCTGGACCCGAAATTCGAGCCGACGATCTACAACGCCACGGTGAAGCCCGACGCCTATCTTGAGAACGTCTCGGTCGACGCCGGCGGCAAGGTCGACTTCTTCGACACCTCCTACACCAAGAACGGGCGGACGACCTGGCCGTTCAAGTACGTCGACCCGTGGCCGGCCGACCAGGTGGAGCCCGCCGAGTTCCTGCTGATCCTCAACCGCAACGAGAACATCGTCCCGGGCGTGGCCCGGCTCGACCGCGCACAGGCGGCCGCGTACTTCATGCTCGGCGAGACGACGGGCACGAGCGCCGGCGGCAAGGACGAAGAGGGCAGGTTCCTGCGGGTGCCCGGCACCAACCCGTTCTTCCCGCGCGACATGGCTGACATGGGCAACCGGATGCTCGAGCTGCTCGACAGCCACGAGCTGAAGGTGTTCGTGCTCAACACCGGCCGCGTCGGCGGTGGCGAGGGTGACGACCGTGCCAAGAAGGTGACGATCCCGCACTCGTCGGCGATCGTGCAGGCCATCGTGCAGGACACGATCGAGTGGGAGGACGACCCCGACTTCGGGTACGAGATCGCGTCGTCCCTGCCGGGCGTCGACGACCTCGAGATCCTCCAGCCCCGGCGGCTGTACGAGCGGCAGGGCCGGATGGAGGAGTATGACGCCATGGTCGAGCGTTTGAAAGCGGAGCGGCGGGAATACCTTTCATCCTTCACCGGCCTGGACGAGGCGATCGTCAAATCGATCGGCTGACCAATCCCGCGGATGGGTGGCCCCGGTGGCGGAGCACCGCCACCGGGGCGTTTCACGGCCGGCGGCAGAGCACCCGCCCCCAGACGTTTCACAACCGCCGGTGGCGCGAAGTCAGATTGAACGTCCGGTCAAGTATCCCGTGAGCTCTCGATTTGCTCCAAAACAGCAATCTACGCTTACCCATGTGGCAGAACTACGCTGCGTCGACGGATCGCGGCTCGAGGTGATCATGGTCCCGGCCCGGGACCGGGGCGGCACCCCGTACGAGGTGACACTCGAACTCCGGCGCGACGGGCGATCGTTCGGCGCGGTGGGCGAGCGCTGCGGGTACTTCCTGGCCACGCTCGCACGCCGGGTGACCGCCGCGCGCGTCGACGGCTCGCCGGAGGCCCGCTCCTGGCCCGACGAGGACGATCGCTTTCCCGATCCGGTCCCCGCGGACTCGGGCACGCCGGGACGGGACCGGCTCGTCTCCCGCGAACCCGAGCTCTTCGCGTTCCGGCACCGGGAACGCACGGACACGGCCGGCGCGGGCGAGCTTCGCTGCACGCTCCGTACCTCCTGCACCTGGCTGTCCGGCCCGGGGGACCGCGGCGGAGAGTGGCGGCGGTCCCGCAGGGCCGTCGTGGAGGCCTGGGGTTCGGACGGCCACGGCGTGCGCGCCGTCCTGACCTCCGAGGAGCTCGCCGGCTTCCTGGCGGCCCTGGTGTACGAGGCGCGCCGGGTGGGCGCCGATTACCGAGACGTCTTCGCGAGTTCACCGGTACGCGCCCGGCATGCGCCCTCCGGGGCGATAATTGACTGCTGATCCCCCCTGGCGTCGATGAAGAAGGTGCGGCATATGGGCTTGCGAGACCTGGTCTACAAGCTTTACGAGCGACGGCTCGAGACGAGGCTCAGCCCCGACACCACACCGCGGCACATCGGCGTGATCCTCGACGGCAACCGCCGGTGGGCGCGGTCGATGGGCCACGCCGACGTCGCCAGGGGCCACCAGCGGGGCGCCGACAAGATCTCCGAGCTGGTTCAGTGGTCGCAGGAGACGGGCGTCCAGGTGGTCACCCTGTGGCTGCTGTCGACGGACAACCTCTCCCGCCCGGCGGATGAGTTGGACCCCCTGCTGGGGATCATCGAGAACACCGTTGAGGACCTGGCCGGCCAGGGCTGGCGCGTCCAGCCTGTCGGCGCGCTCGACCTCCTGCCCGACAAAACCGCACGTGTGCTGAAGCAGGCCGCCGAAAGCACATCTGACGCTCCTGGTCTGATTGTGAACGTCGCGGTTGGGTATGGAGGTAGACGTGAGATCGCTGATGCGGTGCGCTCACTCCTGCACGAGCACGCCAGCAGGGGCACCAGCATCGAGGAACTGGCCGAGATCCTCGATGTCGAGCACATCGCGGAGCATCTGTACACCCGCGGCCAGCCCGACCCGGACCTCGTCATCCGGACGTCGGGAGAGCAACGCCTGTCCGGCTTCATGCTCTGGCAGAGCGCCCACTCGGAGTTCTACTTCTGCGAGGCCTTCTGGCCTGACTTCCGCAAGGTCGACTTCCTGCGGGCGATTCGTGCCTACGCCGCGCGGCATCGGCGCTACGGCTCCTGAACCGTCTGTTACGCATCTCCGACAGGCCGGTTACGGCCCTGTTAGGAATCGGTGCGCATCTGTTCTCGGGCGGTTCCATCGGCCTAGCGTCGTACCAGGTCCCCCCGAGGAAAGGGCGCTCTCCCGGGCGACTCGCCTGGGTTGGTGCCCGAAGGAGAACGAGTGGCCACACCTTCCGCCACCCGGCGCACGTACGTCCTCGACACCAGCGTTCTGCTCGCGGACCCGGGGGCGTTGACCCGGTTCGCCGAGCACGAGGTCGTGCTTCCGATCGTCGTGATCACCGAACTCGAGGCCAAGCGCCACCACCCGGAGCTCGGCTACTTCGCGCGGAACGCCCTGCGCACGCTGGACGACCTACGGGTCGCCCACGGCCGCTTGGACGAGCCGCTCCCCGTCGGTGATCAGGGTGGAACGGTCCGAGTCGAGCTCAACCACTCGGACCCGTCCGTCCTGCCGGCCGGATTCCGGCTCGGGGACAACGACACCCGGATCCTCTCGGTGGCGCTGTCGCTGTCCCACGAGGGCCACGACGTCGTGCTCGTGTCCAAGGACCTGCCGCTGCGGGTCAAGGCGGCATCGGTCGGCCTCGCGGCGGAGGAGTACCGCGCCGAGTCGGTGGTCGAGACCGGCCACACGGGCATGGCGGAGCTCGAGATCGGCTCCGAGCAGCTGGAGGATCTGTACGACAGCGGCCGGCTCGACCTGGAGGAGGCGCGGGATCTGCTGTGCCACACGGGTCTCCGGCTGATCTCGGCGGGCGGCTCCGCGCTCGGGCGGGTGATGCCCGACAAGTCAGTGCACCTCGTCCGGGGCGACCGGGAGGTCTTCGGCCTGCACGGACGGTCGGCGGAGCAGCGGGTGGCACTGGACCTGCTGATGGACGAGGAGATCGGCATCATCTCGCTCGGCGGGCGGGCCGGCACCGGCAAGTCCGCGCTGGCGCTCTGCGCGGGCCTGGAGGCCGTCCTCGAGCGCCGCAGCCACCGCAAGGTCGTAGTGTTCCGGCCGCTGTACGCCGTCGGCGGGCAGGAGCTCGGCTACCTCCCCGGAACGGAGAACGAGAAGATGTCGCCGTGGGGGCAGGCGGTGTACGACACCCTGTCCGCGATGACGACGCCGGACGTCGTCGAGGAGGTCCTCGACCGGGGCATGCTCGAGGTGCTCCCGCTGACCCACATCCGCGGCCGCTCGCTGCACGACTCCTTCGTGATCGTCGACGAGGCGCAGTCCCTCGAACGCGGTGTGCTGCTCACCGTGCTCTCGCGCATCGGCACCGGCTCGCGCGTGGTGCTCACCCATGACATCGCCCAGCGGGACAATCTGCGGGTCGGCCGGCACGACGGCGTCGTCGCGGTGGTCGAGAAGCTCAAGGGCCACCCGCTGTTCGCGCACGTGACCCTCACCCGGTCCGAGCGCTCGCCGATCGCCGCTCTCGTCACCGAGACGCTCGGCGACGTCGGCGTCTGATCCGCGTACGGCAAACCACGGGGCTCCCTCGATCCGATCGGGGGAGCCCTTTTTCGTCACGTGCCGGAGTCACTTGAATGACCACTGTCATGGTGTGACCAACATCACATAACGATAGTGGCACTTCGGAAAACCCTGCTAGGAGTGCACATTCGGGTGTCTGTGCCCAGTGTGACGTGATTAGTCGTGAGATCAGTCACGCCGTTCCGGTTGCGGAGTACCCCCCGTCTTAATGCAGTGTTGTCCGCCGTAAGCACTCCTGCGGGACGCCCCCCGGTCCCCGGCGTGATCCCCCTACGCCATGTACCGGGAGAGGCTGTCCCGCCCAGGGTGCCGTGAGTACGACGACGGCACCGGGGTGAAGGCACTCGTACGCGTGCCCATGCGCGTGCGACCGTCGGAAGGACCGCCTTGTACGGAGACCGTTTCGGGTCCCCCGGGCGAGACGATCGACAAGACGGCACGGAGCCTCACGGGCCGTGGGACGACGCTCGTTTCCCCCAGAACCAGCCCTCATCCGAGGACGTGAAGGTGGCGGGTACTCCCATCGCGCCGGAGCCCGAGCGGCCTGATCTTTCGGGTGCCACTTCCGCCATGCCCGTCGCCGGGATGGCCGAAACCGCCCACGGGGACGAATTCGAGGCCACCCGCCACGACTTCGGCGCTCCTCCTCCCGGCGGTCCGCCGCCGCCGACCCCCTCCGGGTCCGGAGACGACGACTTCGAGTCGATGCGCCGTAACTCCCGCTCCTCGAACAAGCTCCTCAAGATCGGCGCGATCGCCGCGGCCGCGGCCGTCGTGGTCGGCGGTGGCACCGCCGCCTTCGCCCTCACCGGTGGCGGTGGTTCCAAGCCCACCGCGAAGGCCGCCGACCCGTCCACGTCGGTGCAGACCCAGGCGCAGCAGCCGGCCCCGCTCACCGACGCGCAGCGCAAGAACATCGAGAGCCAGCGCCAAAAGGTGCTGAAGCAGCGCGCCCTGCGTGCCGCCCGCGACGAGAACGACCGGCCGAAGCTGCTGGCGAAGGGCGAGCCGATCCCGACCAAGACGCCGACCACCGACCCGGGCAGCGGCGGCGGTGGAGGCGCCGGCGACCCGGTTCCGGCCGGCGACGCCCAGAAGATCGCCCGGTCGATGCTGTCGAGCTTCGGCTGGAGCCCGAGCTCCCAGTTCGGCTGCCTGGTCAACCTGTGGAACCGCGAGAGCGGCTGGAACACCCACGCGGCCAACCCCTCGGGCGCGTACGGCATCCCGCAGGCGCTCCCCGGTTCGAAGATGGCCAGCGCCGGGTCCGACTGGCAGAACAACGCCACCACCCAGATCAAGTGGGGCCTCGGCTACATCAAGGACCGCTACAGCAGCCCCTGCGGCGCCTGGGGCCACTCCCAGTCCACCGGCTGGTACTGACAGACCCTCTCCGGCCCGGCGGCCACCGGCCGCCGGGCCTTCCCGCGGGTCGTGAGACACCTCGCGGGAGCCGACCGCGGCGGATCACCGCCGCACCGCCTCGGATGCCCGGCCGTTCGACACGGCCGGACACGGCGTCCCGCAGGGACGCCGACCGGTCGCCCGGTCGCCTTCACCCCCGCTCCACGAAGGCAGCTCCGGCCGAGGCGGACACCGCTCGTCGCGCGACCGGCGCGGTGGCCGATGAAAGGCCCTTATTGTTCCCCAAACGCCCACGTGGGCTTTCCGCGGTCAAGGCCGGAGCACTCGCACTCGGCATGTGCCTCACCATCGGCCTCGCAGCCGAGGCACCGGTCCAGGCCGCGTCGCCGACCACGGCGGCCGAACGCGTCGTCGCCGTCAGCGCGCAGAAGAAGCTGACCCGCAAGCAGCGGAATCAGCGCATCGCCAAGCCGCTCCTGAAGAAGCGCTGGCCTCACCACTCCTCCCTCTGGTACGCCGCGCAGTTCAAATGCCTCGCCAAGCTGTGGGACCGCGAGAGCAACTGGAACCACCGGGCGCACAACCCCTGGTCGGGTGCCTACGGCATCCCGCAGGCACTGCCCGGAAAGAAGATGCGCACCGTCGGCAAGGACTGGCAGACGAACCCGGCGACCCAGATCAAATGGGGTCTGAAGTACATCAAGGGCCGCTACAAGACGGCGTGCGGCGCCTGGTTGTACTCGCGCCACCACGGCTACTACTAGGGCCAAAGGCCGCCGATTCACCTCGACACTCCTGATCGGCGGCAAGGAGTCGGTAAAACAACGGCACAAACGCGGCCGGGAGCGGTGTCGAACCCCGCACGGCACGGAACGTGTCATGGCGTGGTGACGGACCGCTCATCTCGGTGACGGACCGTCACCGTCACTCCGAAGCGCGAGACCTCGCGTACGGCGGCCCCTGAGGGGGCCGCCGTCCGACGGCCCGGTCGCCCTCGGGCAGCCGAACGGCGGAGTGAAGGCCTGCGCGGAGCGCGACCGGCGCTCCGGCTGACGGAAGAGCCGACTTGGATCTCAGACTGACGGGACTCTCCCGGAGGAGCGTGGCCGCGCTCGGCAGCGCCGCCGCCCTCATCTCCGGCCTGGCGGGGGAGTCACCCGCCCGCGGCGCCGTGACCGCCCACGCGTGGCCCGCGATGGTGCCGCCTCGGCCACCGGAGCTGACCATCACCGAGCGCAACAGGATCCTCGCCCTGCCGTTCCTCGTCGAACACGGCTGGTCGTACCGGCAGTACCAGTGCCTGGACCGGCTGTGGACGCGCGAGAGCAGCTGGAACCACCGGGCCCGCAACCCGTGGTCGGGCGCGTACGGCATCCCGCAGGCCCTCCCGGCGGCGAAGATGCGCACCGCCGGGGCGGACTGGAAGACCAGCCCGGCCACCCAGATCAAGTGGGGCCTTGGCTACATTCAGAGCCGGTACGGAAATCCCTGCGCGGCATTGGGCCACTCCGGCTCCGCCGGCTGGTACTGATCCAGGCGTCCCTTCCCGGCCGGCCCTGGAACGGGCCGGCCGGAAAGCGGTCAAGAACCGGCGGGACGGGTCATCGCCAGAACGTCGAGAGCGGCGTCGAGTTGCTCGATCGTCAACCGGCCCGCGTCGACGTGCCCGCGCTCGAGGACGACCTCGCGGATGGTCTTGCGCTCGCGCAGCGCCTGCTTGGCGACGGCCGCAGCCTCCTCATAGCCGATGTAGCGGTTGAGCGGCGTGACGATCGACGGCGATGACTCGGCGTACTCGCGACAGCGGTCCGCGTCGGCCTCGATGCCGTCGACGCACCGGTCGGCGAAGAGCCGGGAGACATTCGCCAGCAGGCGGATCGACTCCAGGAGGTTCCGGGCGAACATCGGCAGCATCACGTTGAGCTCGAAGTTGCCCGCCGCGCCGCCGAACGCGATGGCGGCGTCATTGCCGATCACCTGCGCGGCGACCTGGCACACCGCCTCGGGGATCACCGGGTTCACCTTGCCCGGCATGATCGACGAGCCGGGCTGAAGGTCGGGCAGCCGGATCTCACCCAGCCCCGCACGCGGCCCCGAACCCATCCAGCGAAGGTCATTGGCGATCTTCGTCAGGCCGACCGCGATCGTCTTGACCGCGCCGCTGGTCTCCACGAGGGCGTCGCGCGCCCCCTGCGCCTCGAAGTGGTTCCGGGCCTCGGTGAGCGGCAGGCCGGTGGCCCGCGCCAGCTCGGCGATGACGCGCTCGGCGAAGCCCGAGGGGGTGTTGATACCGGTGCCCACCGCGGTGCCGCCGAGCGGCAGCTCGGCGAGCCGCGGCAGCACGGCCTCCAACCGCTCGACGCCGTACCGCACCTGCGCGGCGTAGCCGCCGAACTCCTGGCCCAGAGTGACCGGGGTGGCGTCCATCAGGTGCGTCCGCCCCGCCTTCACGACGGACGCGAACTCCTCGGCCTTGCGATTCAGCACGCCCTCGAGATGACACAGGGCGGGGATGAGTTCCCGCACGACCAGGCCGGTCGCCGCGATGTGGATGGACGAGGGGAACACGTCGTTGGACGACTGCGAGGCGTTGACGTGGTCGTTGGGATGCACGGGCCGGCCCAGCCGCTCCTGGCCGAGGGTGGCGATGACCTCGTTGGTGTTCATGTTCGACGAGGTGCCGGACCCGGTCTGGAACACGTCGACCGGGAAGTGCGCGTCGTGCTCGCCGCCCGCGACCTCCAGGGCGGCCGCCGCGATCGCGTCGGCCATCCCCTTGTCGATCACCTCGAGCTCGGCGTTGACCTTGGCGGCGGCGGCCTTGACGTGGCCGAGCGCGGCGATGTGCGCGCGGTCCAGCCGCTGCCCCGAGATGGGGAAGTTCTCCACCGCCCGCTGGGTCTGGGCCCGCCACTTCGCCCACGCGGGCACGCGTACCTCCCCCATGGAGTCGTGCTCGATCCGGAACTCCTGCTCTTCGCTCATCGCCCTCTCCCGAGCCGGTCGATTCGTCCCCGTCGCTACCGACTTTAGAGACGGCGGCGCTCCACGGATCGGCGGGGCACCCGGGGCGCCGGCGAGCGAGGGATTCTCATACGCTCCGGCGAGTCCTGGCGGCTCCGTGGTGCGTTGCCGGGGAGGCCTTAGCGAGCGAGGGATTCGTGCGTCCCGGGCGGGTTCCGGTGCTTGGTGGTGGTGACGCCGGGGAGGCTTCGGCGTGCCGGAGACTCGTACGCCCGGCGGGTCCCGGTGCTTCGTGGTGGCGCAGCGGGGAGGCCTCAGTGAGCGAGGGATTCGTGCGTCCCGGACGGGTCCCGGCGCTTCGTGGTGGCGGCACCGGGAGACCTCAGCGTGCCAGGGACTCGAACGCCCGGCGAGTCCTGGCGCTCGGCGGTGGCGGCGCGCAGGGGGGCTCAGCGTGCCAGGGACTCGTACGCTCCGACGAGCCACTCGATCGGGCCGGTGGCGGCCTCCGGACCGCGGCGCAGGCGCACCCGGATCTGGGCGCGGGAGGTGCCGGAGGGAAGGCTCAGCGTGGCCGGCATCGTGATCCGGTGCCCGCTCGCGGCGCAGTCGCCGCTCACCGTCCGGCCGGGGGTGCCCAGCGCATAGGCCGTGAAGGACAGCCGTCGTGCACCGGACCGGCAGACGACAAGGACACCGATGCGGCGACCGCGGTCGGGAACGCTGAGCGTGATGGCCGCGGTGCCCGGCCAGGCGCCGCTCTTCTTCGCGACCCGGCGCGACACCGGCCGGTCCGACGCGTCCAGCAGCGTGGTGGGAAGGACGCCCTGCGACCGTGTGGCGATGGGAGGCGGCGCGGAGGACACGACGGAGGGGGTGCTCGGCGCCGACGTGCCGACGGCGGGCGAACGGCCGTCCGACGGCGCGTCACGGCGGCCGGCACCCCAGCCGTTGAGCCCGGCGAACACGCCGGCCCCGACCGCGAGCGCCAGCACGGCGGCCGTCACGGCGGGGAGCATGCCTGGCCGGTCCAGCAGCCGCCGGCGCCGTGCCGATCCCGAACCCGGCGCATCGGAGACCTCCGGCCGCGGAGGCGGCAGCCATCCGGCCGTCTGCCGCGCCGGCGGTCGTTCCGCCGGTCCGCCCTGCGTCCCTTCGCCCGCCGCGCGGTCCTGACGCGTGCGGTTCTGGCCGGACCGCCCGAAGCCGGGCGGGGTGGCCTGGGCGGACCCGGACCGGTCGAGGCCGGCGGAAGCCCGCCCCGACCGCCGCGCCGGGTCGCGGCTGGGAGGGGTCGGCTCGGATCGCCGTGACGGGTCGTGGCGGGGTGGGGTCGGTTCGGATCGGCGTGACGGGTCGTGGCCGGGAGGGGGCGGCTGGGACAGCTGCGACGGGTGGTGGCCGGGTGGGGTCGGTTCGGATCGCTGCGACGGGTCAAGGCCGGGAGCGGGCGGCTCGGATCGCCGCGACGGGTCGAGGTCGGGCGGTACGGACCGGGATCGTCCGGACCGGCCGAGACCGGGAGGCGCGGGCTGGGCCCGTCCGGGCCGCCGGGGGCCGGACAGCTCCCGGCTCGACCACTCGTGACTGGCCCGCCGGCTCGACCGCGTCCGCGAGGACTCGGCCGGGCGGGGCGGCAGCGGTGGGGCCGTGGAGGCGGTCAGCAGGGCGGCGGCGCGTTCGGAGGTGAGCCGCCGTGCCGCGTCCTTCTGCAGGAGTCCCTCGAGCAGCGGGCGCAACGGCCCGGCGCGCACCGGAGGGTCGGGCTCCGCGGTGACGAGCGCGCTGAGGGTGGCCATCGCCGTCTCGAAGTCGTATGGGGGCCGTCCTTCGACTGCGGCGTAGAGGGTGGCGCCGAGCGACCACAGGTCGGACGCCGGCGACGCCCGCTCGCCCCGGGCCACCTCCGGAGCGACGTACGCGGGCGAGCCCATGAACGTGCCCGCCTGGGTGAGCGTCGTGGCGCCGTCGTACGTCGCGATGCCGAAGTCGGTCAGCACCACCCGCCCGGAGGTCTCCAGCAGGACGTTGCTGGGCTTGACGTCACGGTGGACGATGCCGGCCTCGTGCGCCGCCCGCAGCGCGTCGAGCAGTTGCCGGCCGATCTCCGCGACGCGTACGGGGGAGATCGGGCCGTCGTCGACGAAGACGTCCTCCAGCGACCGGGCCGCGACGTACTCCATGACCAGCCATGGGCGGTCGTCCTCGACCACCACGTCGTACATGGCGATGAGGTTCGGGTGGTCCAGCCGGCCCGCGGACATCGCCTCACGGTTCGTCCGCTTGATGAGGTTGATCCGCTCTCGGGGCCGCAGGCTGGGCGGGAGGTGGACCTCCTTGACAGCGACTTCACACTCTTCGGCCTCGTCGTACGCCCACCAGACCGTGCCCATGCCGCCTCGGCCGATCTCCTCGATCAGCCGGTAACGACCGGAGAGCAAGCGATCCCGGGACTCGGCCACGAAGCGCAAGATACCCGCGTGCGGCGGTCGCGGCACGCGGATCCTTACCGTGATCTTGCACTCAGGTCGGCACCGCTGCAAGATCGGAGCTGACAGGCAGGTCTTGTGTCGACGCCATCGGAAGAGGCGTGGGGATGGAAACCTTTTCGGCTTCGGGGCTCGGCGGACCCACGGTCGTCGCCTCTGGTGTGCTGCCGCTCGAGATCGACGACCCCGTGTCCGTCGGGGGGCACAGCCTGGTCGCGAGGCTGGGCTCGGGCGGCATGGGCGTCGTCTACCTGGGACGCGACCAGAACGGCAGGCTCGTCGCGGTCAAGACCGCGCGCCCCGAGGACGCCGACGACCCCGACGTGCGTCTCCGCTTCCAGAGCGAGGCGAACTGCGCGCGGCGGGTCCCGGCGGGCTGGACGGCACGGGTGCTCGCCGACGGGACCGCCGAGAGGCCGCCCTACCTGATCACCGAGTACGTCGACGGTCCCTCGCTGGCGCACATCGTCGACACCGACGGCCCGCTGCGACCCGAGCAGCTGCGCGCGCTCGCCACGGGCGTCGCGCGGGCGCTGGCCGCGATCCACGGGGCCGGACTGGTGCACCGGGACCTCAAGCCCGCCAATGTGCTGCTGACCCCGACGGGGCCGCGCATCATCGACTTCGGCATCGCGCAGCGCCTCCCCGCGTCGGGTGGGCCCACGAAGGACGGGGTGGTGATGGGCAGCCCCGGCTGGATTCCGCCCGAGCGGCTGACCGGACGGCCCGCGACCAGCGCGTCTGACATCTTCGGCTGGGGCTGTCTCGTGGCCTACGCCGGGACCAGCCGCAACCCGTTCGGCGAGGGCGACGGCGACGAAGTGGCGGGGCGGACGATCCACGACCCGCCCGACCTCGACGGGCTGCACGAGCCGCTCCGCCCTCTGGTCGCGGAGGCGCTCGCGAAGGACCCGGCGGAACGGCCGCGGACCGCGGAGCTGCTGGCGAGGCTCGGGGGCGATGTCACGACGCCCACCGAGATCCGCCACGCGCGGCGGCCGATGGTGCCGACCCTGGCCGCCGTCGCGTTCGCGGCCGCGGCGGTGGCGGTGGCCGTCACGGCAACGGTCGGATCCGGACCCGACGAGAAGCAGAAGCGGCCGGCTCCCGGCAACGGCACCGTCACCTCGCCGCACCGCGGCACCCCCAGCCTCCACCCCGGCGGCCGTCTGCCGCCAGGGCCCGAGGCCGCCCGTACCCCGCCGCCCACTCACCCCACCGCGTCGCACACGCCGGCGAGGACGAGCCCGGCCGTGACCGCCCCGACGACCAAGGCCGCCAAGACCGGCCAGACCGGCAACGGCCAGACCGGCAACGGTCAGACCGGCGACAAGGGCAAGGGCAGGGGCAAGGGAAACGGCGGCGGCAAGAAGGTCAAGGTCAAGTAGCCGCCAGTACGACATCGACCGCGACGGCAAGGGCGCCGTGCACTGGAACTCACCGTCGATCTGATCTCGTCGTCCGGCGCGCCCCGGAGAGCGCGCCGGACGACGGCCGCGGGCGTGTCAGCGGCGCCCGATGGTCAGCAGTGGCCCGGTCGTGTCGGCGAAGAAGTCGACTTGTGGACTGGTGTCGCGAGCGTGGCAAGGCAATCGTCTCTACATCGGAATCGCTCGACTTGTCCACGCCAATGGGCAAGATGTTCGCGCAAATCATCGCTGCGTTCGCAGAAGGTGAGCTGGATACCATCCAGGCGAGGGCGCTGGACGCCTCTCGAAAACTCCGGGAGAAAGGAGCTTGGTTCGGTGGGGTGCTACCGTTCGGTTTTCGCTTCACCGACCGCGATGACGGAGGGAAGGGGCTCATTCAAGATCCCAAGTATGGCCCTCTTCTGCGAGAGTTGTACAAGCGAGTCATGGACGGCACGCCAGTCCATCGACTAATGAAGGAACTCAATGCGTCAGGTACTCCGACGTGGCGTGATCACCTTCGCATCGAGTCAGGGAAGGAATCCAGAGGGACGCTCTGGTCGTCGAAAGCGATCCAGCAGGCGTTGATGAGCCCACGAACTGTTGGCTACCTCCTTCACAATGGTGAGGTCGTCGAAGGTGACGACGGAGAGCCTGTGTTCATTACCGACGAGCCAATCCTCGGTATCGCTGAATGGCAACAAGTCGTTAAGAAGCTGACGGCAATTAAGAAGCCTGCCACTCGAACCCCGAAGGAGCCGTACCTTCTCACCGGTGTCGCCAAATGCGGGATCGATGGTGGATCTCTATACGTCAAGCGGAACGCGGTTAAGCGTTCCTATAAAGACGAGCCGGACGTCTACCGGGTCTACACCTGTAGGCACGCTTATTCCGGAGTCTCGGAGGAGTGTCGTACGGCCTGCGATGAGACAGTTCTCGACGAGGCCATCGAGAATGCGCTTCTAATAGCCACGGGTGACTCCGAGGTTTATGAGCGAACAGTTACGCCGCAACGGGAGCTTGAAGCCGAACTAGCGCGGATTTCTGGGCGACTTAGTAAGCTTGAGGCCGACTATGTGGCCGGAAAGTGCGATGGTGAGGGCCAAGACGAATCTTACCTGCGAATGCATGAGATGATTACCAAGAAGAAGGTAGCGCTTTCGGCGCAAATCGCCCAGCTTCCGGCTTCGGAATACGTAGGCACAGGAAAGACGTTCAAGGAAGTATGGGCTGAGAAGGGGGTAGAGGAACGTCGTTCATTTCTTATCGAGCACGATGTCAGAGTGCTCGTCTGGAAGTCGAAGAGGGGAACGAAAAAGCCTCACATCAAAATAGAGATACCTGACATCCCTAGGATGATGACCAATGTTGGCGTTCGTGACGCCTTGGAATCAGACATCATCGTTGTAGACGTCAACATGCCGGAACATCTAAAAAGTATCTCGGTAGAAGACGCGCTGGGGCAGAAGATCAATCCGGCGGGAAGCGAAATCCGTAACGCGAAGCATCCGGCTATCGTGATAAGTCTGGATGATATATCCGGTCAGCCGACGATCGAAATCAGGAGTTAGGTAGGCTTCTCGCCTGCCTCCTGGACTCCGTAAGCCCCCCGCTGGCAAAGCCCATAGAAGGTCTCCTGTGGTGACGTAGCCTTTAGGTTCGGGATCAGCCGTGCCAGTAGGTTTGGAACGGGATGGCACCATAGAGTGCAATGTCTCGGTATCTCTTGTACTCTTCAATATCTGGATTCTCGACTAGATCGCGCCCGACCTGTGTGCCGTCTTCTCGGTAGAGCATCCGTACGACGGTTTCTTCATCGAACATCCAGAAGTCATGATCAGGCAGGCCGGCGACCTGCCTTCCGGTGACATCGAGAATGCGAATATCTTCGCCTGCCTGGACGTTGAAGGCATAGCCCCATTCGAACTCGTATCGGAGGTAATCCGAGAGGGGCTGCTTGACGACATGGACACGTTGCATGGACTTACCGGACTGGACTGCATTAGCAACCTTGTCGAGCCATGGGTAATGGAGGTCGGCGGGCGGTTTCTCTCCGGATAGGAACCGTTGGAACTCTTCTTGCTCATCCGCCATGGTGTAGACGGAGTGCAACTCCAGCCGGAATGCGGAGTGTTGGAAGCTGGCGGTGTACTTGACCCAGTCCTCAGCCTTCAAGAACACGGGCAGCCTCCAAGAGGATGCTTACCGGGATCTCTATGACTGCTTCACCCTCAGGGGCGTTGATATCGGCTCGCCGGTAGCCCTGTACCGGCACCATGCCGCCGGTAGGCCGGTAGACCTTCGGGCAGTCGTCCGACTTGCAGTCTCCCGCGATGATCTCGGGCTTGTCGTTGAGGTTCTGTGCCGTCATCGCTGAACCCTCCTCAGGGAAGCCGTCTGTCGGCGACGCTAAGAGGCTAAATTCCTGCGGTCAACGGCAACTGGAATATTCGCGATATGGAATATCTGGGGCCGCGTGCAGGCGGCTGGACTGCCTGCACACGACCATGCGTGGAGCCTAGGACTGGACCTATCTCCCGTGGCGTCAGGGGCGCTTGGTGGGCCAGAGGGTGACCTGTGTCCCCTCATGGAAGAAGTCGTCTCCCTTGTCGTTCACGACGATGAAGGCCGGGAAGTCCTCGACCTCGATCTTCCAGACCGCCTCCATGCCCAGCTCGGGGTACTCCAGCACCTCGACCTTCTTGATGCAGTCCTGGGCCAGGCGGGCGGCCGGGCCGCCGATCGACCCGAGGTAGAAGCCGCCGTGCTTCTTGCACGCCTCGGTCACCTGCTTGCTGCGGTTGCCCTTGGCGAGCATCACGAAGGAGCCCCCGGCCGCCTGGAACTGCTCGACGTAGGAGTCCATCCGGCCGGCCGTCGTCGGGCCGAACGACCCGCTCGCGTACCCCTCCGGGGTCTTGGCCGGGCCGGCGTAGTAGACGGCGTGGTCGCGGAGGTACTGCGGCATCGGCTCGCCGGCGTCCAGCCGCTCCTTGATCTTGGCGTGGGCGATGTCCCGGGCGACCACGAGCGGCCCGGTCAGGGCGAGCCGCGTCTTGACGGGGTACCGGCCGAGCTCGGCGCGGATCTCGTCCATCGGGCGGTTCAGGTCGATGCGGACCACGTCGCCGTCGAGGTCGTCGTCGGTGGTCTCGGGGAGGTACCGCGCCGGGTCGGGCTCGAGCTGCTCCAGGAAGACGCCGTCCCGGGTGATCTTCGCGAGGGCCTGCCGGTCGGCGCTGCAGGACACGGCGATCGCCACCGGGCAGGACGCGCCGTGGCGCGGCAGCCGCACCACGCGGACGTCGTGGCAGAAGTACTTACCGCCGAACTGCGCGCCGATCCCGAGCTTCTGCGTGAGCTCGAAGACCTGCTGCTCCAGCTCCAGGTCGCGGAACCCGTGTCCGGTGGGGCTCCCCTCGGCCGGCAGCGTGTCGAGGTAGTGCGCGGAGGCGTACTTGGCGGTCTTGAGGGCGTACTCGGCGCTCGTGCCGCCCACGACGATTGCGAGGTGGTACGGCGGGCAGGCGGCGGTGCCCAGCGACCGGATCTTCTCCTCCAGGAAGGTCAGCATCCGGTTCGGGTTCAGGACGGCCTTGGTCTCCTGGTACAGGAAGGACTTGTTCGCGCTGCCGCCGCCCTTGGCCATGAACAGGAACTTGTACGCCTCGCCGGGCGCGGCGTACAGCTCGATCTGGGCGGGCAGGTTGCTGCCGGTGTTCTTCTCCTCCCACATGGTCAGCGGCGCCATCTGGGAGTAACGGAGGTTCAGCCGCGTGTACGCGTCGTACACGCCGCGCGCGATGTGGCGTTCGTCGTCGCCGTCGGTCAGGACGTGCTGGCCGCGCTTGCCCATGACGATCGCCGTGCCGGTGTCCTGGCACATGGGCAGGACGCCGGCCGCCGCGATGTTGGCGTTCTTGAGTAGGTCGAGCGCCACGAACCGGTCGTTCGGCGACGACTCCGGGTCGTCCAGGATCTTCCGGAGCTGGGTCAGGTGGGCGGGCCGGAGCAGATGCGAGATGTCGTGGATCGCGGTCTCGGTGAGCAGCCGGAGCACCTCGGGCTCGACCTGGAGGAAACTGCGGCCACCTGCCTCGAACTCGCTGATCCCGTCGCTCGTCAGCAGGCGGTACTCGGTCTCGTCCGGGCCCTGGGGGAGAAGCTCGGTGAAGGCGAATTCGGGCATCGGCTTCCTCGCTGATGACGCGGTCATGGGTGTGGTCCCCAAGACTAGAGCGGCGTGCCGACGGTGCCGAACGCGCCTCGGCGCGGAGCGCCCCTTGCCCTGGCCCGCCGGCGGAGGTATGACGGCAAAAGGGGGAAGTCATGCTGCTCAACGTCTATGCCGGGCCAGCGGGAACGTTCCACCACCCGAGCATCTTCTACATCGTGCTCGCGATCGTCGGTGTGGCGTTCGTCGCCGGCATCGTCGTGAGCCTGCTCCTGCTGGTGCTGCGGAACATCAACCGCGAGTGGCCGATCCGCTGATCCGCGGCGACGACCACGGCGCCGCACTCGACGAGGCGGCGCCGGGCTGTGGTCTGTTTCGAGGCGTACGGTCCCGACACAAGGCCCAGCACGAAGGCATGTAGGAGAGCGTCCGACAGTGCTCGTGACCTGGGGGTGCCTCCGACCTCAGTCACAGGGGATGTGTGGCAGACAAGGCCGATTGGCGATCATTGGACTTTCCACAGCCGGGCCTTGTAGTCGAAGCAGCCGGTTGCCAAGGTCTTGCCGTCCGGGCTGAACGCCACCGCTTCGACAGTGTCGCTGTGGGTGAAGGTGGCGATGCAATGTTGGGTGGCCACCTCCCACACACAGGCGGTGTGGTCGGAGCTGCCGGTGGCCAAGGTCTTGCCGTCCGGGCTGAACGCCACCGCTTCGACAGTGTCGCTATGGGTGAAGGTGGCGGTGGTTCGGCGGGTGGCCACATCCCACAGCCGGGCGGTATGGTCGCCGCTGCCGGTGACGAGAGTCTTGCCGCCGCGGCTGAACGCCAGTGCGCCGAGATTGTCGGTGTGGCCGGTGAGGGTGGCGATGTGGTGGTGGGTGGCGACATCCCACAGCCGGGCGGTGTGGTCGCCGCTGCCGGTGGCCAAGGTCTTGCCGTCCGGGCTGAATGCCACGGCGTTGACACTGCCGGTGTGGCCGGTGAGGGTGGCGATGCTGTGGTGGGTGGCGACATCCCACAACCGGGCGGTGTGGTCGATGCTGGCGGTGGCGAGAGTCTTGCCGTCCGGACTGAACGCCACCGCGGTGACACCGTCGGTATGGCCGTTGAGAGTGGCAATGCTGCGGTGCGTGGCCACATCCCACAACCGGGCGGTCTGGTCGTAGACGCCGGTGGCAAGGATCTTGCCGTTCGGGCTGAAGGCCACCGAGGTCGGGGAATCGTAGCCCCGCCTGGGGATGGTGGCGATGCCGCGGCCGGTGGCCACGTCCCAGAACTCCGCGTAGCACGCGTCGCTGGCGGCGGCGAGAGTCTTGCCGTTCGGGCTGAACGCCACCGAGATGATGCGGCCGCCGCCGGGTAGCTGCACCGGGTTCGGTGACTGCTTCGACACCGGGCCTGAGGAGTGCTTCGGCCCCGAGCCTGAGTGGTGCTTTCCGGAATCCGGCAGCATCACCATCGCTGAGATACCGGCGACGGCGGTTGCCCCGAGACCGCCGAGCAGAAGGGTCCGGCGGTTGATCCGACGTCGGTCGGCCTGGGGCGGCGTCGTCGGCCAGGGGGTGGACACCCGGGTCGGCGGCGGCCCGGCGTGGCCCACCGTGGTCTGCCCACGGGGGGCGGCGGTCTGCTCTCGCGGCGCCACCGGTCGCGAGGGGCGTCGCGGTGCGGTGCCGGTCGCGGTTTTGCCCGGGGTATCGGCCACGGCTGCCCGGACGGACGGGTTCTGTCGCCCTTGAGGTGGTTCGCTGGTGACCGGGCGCAGACGATCGGCGACAGTGGACGCGTCCTGGGGCCGGTCCTCCGGTTGTTTGGCAAGCAGGTCCAGCACCAGCGTGCTGAGATGACCGGGAACCTGCGGTCGTATGGCCCGTGGCGGTCTCGGAGGCTCGTTGAGGTGCTGGTAGAGGATCGCGCCAACCCCCTTTTCGGCACCGGCGTCGACCCAGGTGGTCCCGGTGAGCATCTGGTACAGCACGCAGCCGAAGGCGTACAGGTCGGTGCGCCGATCCGGGGTCTGGCCCTGGATCTGCTCGGGCGACATGTACAGCGGAGTCCCCGACATCCCGCCGGTAGCGGTGATCTTCGTGGCATCCGCCAGGCGGGCGATCCCGAAGTCGCAGATCTTCACCCGCCCACCCGTCACCAGGAACAGGTTGGCCGGTTTGATGTCACGATGCACGACACCCTGCTCGTGTGCGACCGCCAACGCCTCGACGATCTGCACGGCCAGATCCGTCACCTGCTCGATCGGCATCCCGGAGGGATGTCCGGCCAGCGCCACAGAGAGGTCCTGGCCCTGCATCAACTCCATCACCAAGAACAACAGGCGCTCACTGTCATGATGATGCTCGTCGATGTCGAAGACCGTGGTGATACCCGGATGGTTCAGTGTGGCGGCGATCTCGGCTTCGCGGCGGAAACGGGCCACCCCGGCCTCATCGGCCGCGGCCGTCAGCCGCAGGCTCTTGACCGCGACCGGACGCCGCAGCCGCAGATCGACTCCCCGCCACACCTCACCCATGCCGCCCCGGCCCAGCAGCGCCTCCAGCCGGTACCGCCCGGCCAGCTCCCACCCAACCTGCACCCCAAGCCTCCGCTCATTACAAAAGAACACTAATGTCTGACATATTCCATCAGAGCGCCGGCTGCACCGTCGCGGAAGCGGTCAAACCGGTTGAGACGTCAGGTCGCTCGCGTGTTTTGTGGAAAATGTCCTTTTGCGGTGTCGAGTGTGGCTGATTGATCCATACCTTGGCCGGGAACGGTGGCGGGCCTTCGGCTACCTCGGGCACTGGAGCGCGCGGCTGGTCGTCGGGACCGGCGTTCTCTCTTTGACCTGCCGGATCAGTTTCTGGTCGCTGGTGTCGCCGGGCCAGGACCAGTAGCGGACCGGGATCCCGTCGCGGGTGACGGCAATCCCGATCACGATCTGCGGGAGATCCTCGCGTGAGTCCTTGGGGTTGTCCCACATCCGGAACCCCACATCCCGCTTGTCGTCCCACTGCCGGTCGCCGGCATCGGGGTGGGGTTCGAGCCGGCCGTGCTCATCGCCGGCGATGGGCTCGTCGGCGTCGGCCAGCCGGTCGATGTGTACGTCATGGGTGATCCAGTTCGCGGCGGCCAGCTTGGAGGAGGGGGCCAGGGCCCGGTTGGCGACCAGGCCGAACAGCACCCGCTCGGTGGCCGTCAGCAAATCCAGCAGCTCCAGCGTGTCATCGACCGACTTGGCCTCCAGGAACCGGACCGTGGCCAGCAGCGTCGCCAGCCGCCGACCCTTTGGATGGCGGCGGATCTGCGAGGCGTCCGCCCGTATCCCGTACTTGGCCAGCTCCGCCAACCTGCGCGCTGGCACCAGCGCCTCGGCGCCCAACTCGGCCGTGCCCAGACCCATCACCTCGGCGACCTGATCCAAAGCCTTGATCATCGTCGGTCCGGCCACTGATCACGCTCAGGCTGCGGGGCGCGCGCTGCGGGAGCGGCGCGCCCCCAGGTCCGCCACGCCGAGGACCACCCCGACGCCCACGAGCACGGACCCGACGAACTCCGCCGGCCGGATCGTGCGGACGCCCAGGAACACCGTGGTGGCCAGGGCGCTCACGGGGGTCAGCCCGGAGAACAGGCCGGCCAGGTCCGCGCCGATCAGATTGATCGCGTCGTACCAGAGGATGAAGGCGGTGATGGCGACGAACGTCGCCAGGTAGCCGATGCTCACAGCCTCACTCACGCTCGGACGCCGTACCACGGCGGTGCCGTCCAGAGCCAGCCCGATGGCGAAGAGGATCATCGCGGCCGCCGCCGAAGAGTACGCCGACACGAGGATCGGCCCGAACTTCGGCAGCAGCGGGATGGCCAGCAGGGAGAAGAGCACCTGGCCGAAGAGAGCGCCCACGGCCAGCAGCAGGCCGAGCGGCCGGTCCCCGCAGAGCCCGCTGGTCAGCCCCGCGCCGGCGGTGACGATGACGGCGGCGGTGACGAGCCGCGCGGTCGGGCGTCTACGCTCCATCAAGGGCCCGATGAGCGCGAAGATGACCGGGGCGGATCCGATCACCGTGCCGATCGTCGCGGGGCTGGTGTAGTGCGTCGCGTCGACGACGCAGAGGTTGAATCCCGCAAGTCCGGTGGCGGCCAGGACGGCGAACAGCAGTCCTTCGCGGACGGTCGGCCGGACGAGGAGGGCATCGGGTTCGACGGACGGGAACCGCGTCGCCTGGCGGCGCCTGCGCCACTGGGCGACACCGAGGAGGAAGACGGTGGCCACGGCATAGCGGATGGCCTGGCCGCCGTAGACGGGGTAGTGGGCGATCACCGCCGCGACGGCGGCGATGGTTCCGGTGGCGACCATGGCGAGGGCTGCCTGCGCCATGCCACGGGCACGGGCTGCGGACTGTTCCATGACAGGCACGCTAAGTAGCAAATGGTCCTCTCGCGAGGGTCGGCTGAAGATCTTTACAGCGGGCCATGTGTTCGAACGCCGCGCCGCGCCGGTGCCCCTGATTCAGGGGTTTAGCCTGGTCAGGCCGTTCGGCGGCGTCGGCGGACCGCCCGGCGCGGCCCCGCGCCGCTCGGTTTCCGCGATCTGCCGCTCGCGCTCCGCCGCCCACCCGCGATCGCGCCCGCGGAGGGCCCGTCGCCCGCACCCCCGCGTCACGAACACGACGCGTCGCCGACACGCACTTGTCCCTGATCCGCCGACGGCGTGACGGCCACCGCCGAGGGGTCCCCGGTCGCACTCGCCCTCTCACCCGCTCCGCCGTCGGCTCGTGCCTCACCGGCCGCTCCGTTCGCTCGGCGGCTCGCCGCTCCTCCTCCGAGACCGGCCGCGACACCGCATCCGACGAGGAGCGATCCGGCGAGTTCCGCGCGGCTCGGCGTGCCGAGCCCGAGCACCATCGTGGTGACCGCCGCGCTGACCGGGATGAGGCCGGCGAACAGCCCGGCCCGGTCCGCGCCGATCCGGCCCAGCGCGTCGTACCACAGGACGAACGCCCCCACCGTGACGACGATCGCGAGGTAGGTGAATCCCGCCACCTCGCCCGGCGTCGGCGTCCGCACGACGGCGGTGCCGTCCACGAGAAGGCCGACGGCGAGCAGCATCGGAGCGGCGGCCGCCGCCGAGTACGCCGACACCCGGACCGGCCCGAGCCGGGGCAGGAGCGGCACGGCCAGCAGCGAGAAGGCCATCTCGCCGGCGAGCGCGCCGAGGGCCAGCAGCAGCCCGGTGAGGCTGCCGCCCCCGAGCCCGTTGGCCGCCGCCGCGCCCAGCGCCACGACGACCGCGGCGGCCACCAGGCGCGGCGTCGGACGGCGGCGTTCCGCCAGCGGCGCGACGACCGCCAGCAGGACCGGGACGGCGCCCACCACCGTGCCGATCATCGCGGGAGTGGTGTGCCGAGTCCCCTCGACGATGCAGATGTTGAACCCGGCGAGGCCGGTCGCGGCGAGCGCGATGATGAGCGCCCACTCCCGCAGCGTGGGGCGGGAGCGGGGCCGCCCCGTACCGTGCCCCGGCGGAGGCGGACCCGCCGGCCGCCGGCCGGCGGCACGCTCGCGCAGTCGTGCGACGGCCAGGAGGATGAGCGCGGCGACGGCGTAACGCACGGCCTGGCCGCCGTACACCGGATATCGGGCGATCGCCGCGGACACGGCGGTCAGCGTGCCGACGAGGATCATCGCGACGGCGGCCTGAACGACGCCGCGCGGACTGGTGGTCTGCTCCATGGGCTGAGACGCTAAGCACTGATTGGTCCGCGAACGAGGACCAATCGGACACTGTGGATGAGGACCATTGCGAAGGAGGGATGCGGGGTGGACCTGCATCTGACGCTCGATCGCGCCGCCGGACGGCTGGCCGGGCAGCTCGCCGACCGGCTGCGCGACCTCGTACGGCGCGGAGCGCTCGTCCCCGGCCACCGCCTGCCGTCCACCCGCGACCTCGCCGGTGACCTGAACGTCTCCCGGGGCGTCGTGGTCACGGCGTACGAGCAGCTCGTCGCCGAGGGGTTCCTCGTCTCGCGGCAGGGCGACGGCACGCGGGTGGCCAGCGCCCCCGTCGCCGAACCTCCGCCGGCGTCCGGCAGCGCGGCGCACCGGCGCGTGCTCCGGCTCGCCGCCGGCACGGACGCCGGACCGGCCGACCCGCCGGGCATCGCGTACGACCTGCGCCCCGGCAAGCCCGACCTGACGTCGTTCCCGAGGGAACGGTGGGCGACGGTCACGCGGGACGTGCTGCGCGAGCTCCCGCACGCCGAGCTGAACTATCCGGACCCGGCCGGAACCGGGGTGCTGCGGACGGAGCTCGCGGGCTACCTGGCGCGCGTCCGCGCCGCCGCGGCCGAACCGGGGGCGGTCGTGGTCACCGCCGGGGTCGCTCACACGCTGGCGACCGTCCCGCGGATCCTCCTGGAGGAGGGGCACCGGCTGCTCGCGGTCGAGGACCCGCTCGCCCACCAGCAGCTCCCGCTGATCCGCGCGACCGGCGTGCGCATGGTCGGCGTGCCGGTGGACGAGGAGGGCATCGACGTCGCCGCGCTGGCCCGGACCCGGGCGCGGGCGCTGCTCATCACCCCGGCGCACCAGTTCCCCACCGGGGTGGTGCTGTCGCCCGGGCGGCGCGCGGCCCTCGTCGAGTGGGCGCGGGCCGCCGACGCGCTGATCATCGAGGACGACTACGACGGGGAGTTCCGGTACGACCGAGAGCCGGTCGGCTGCCTGCAGGGCCTCGCTCCGGAGCGCGTGGTCCTCGCCGGGTCGGTGAGCAAGGCGCTGTCACCGGCGCTGCGGCTCGGCTGGGCGGTCGCGCCGGCGTGGCTGGCGACCCGGCTGCGCGCCGCGCGGGCGCTGTACGACCTCGGCTCTTCGGTGCCGGACCAGCACGTGCTCGCCCGGATGATCGCGACCGGCGCGTACGACCGGCACCTGCGCCTCATGCGGCGCCGCTACCGGGACCGCCGTGACGCGTTCATCTCCGCCCTGACCCGCCGCCTGCCGGAGGTCCGGGTGCACGGCGTGTCCGCGGGGCTGCACGCCTACCTCGAGCTTCCCGCGGGCACCGACGAGGCCGAGGTCGTCGCCCGGGCCGCGGCCCTCGGCGTCGCCGTCGAAGGCGTCACCCCGATGCGCCTGCGGCACCCGGGGCCGCCCGCGATCGTCGTCGGCTACGCCCGCGTGCCGGAACGCAGGCTCGCCGAGGCGGTGAACCTCCTCACGCGCGCCGTATCCGGCGCCGGCGGCCCCGAACCCGCGACCTGAGAGGCGCGGGCGGACCGACCCAGGTGACGGCTCCTCCCCGATCGAAGAGACCACCACCCCTGGGGCGAGGGCGGTGCTCGCCGTTCCTGGGGCGAGGGCGGTGCTCGCCGTTCCTGGGGCGAGGGCGGTGCTCGCCGTTCCCGGGGCGAGGGCGGTGCTCGCCGTTCCCGGGCCGAGGGCGGTGCTCGCCGTACCGGGTGCCACAGCGCCCTCTGCAGTCCCTTACGTCACCGGGGAATCGGCTGTGTCGATCGCTCATCCGCGGGTACGACGTGCTGCGATGAGGAGGACGACAATGAGTCTTGACGAAGCCGCCCGCCAGCTCGAACTCGCCGCCCACGACACACAGGTCGCTTTCGACTGCATCGGTCTCGGTGACATCGAACGCGCCCACACCCATGCGATCACCGCCCGCGCGGCGGCAGACGCGGCCGAGGCCGCACTGCGGATCGCCCTCACCCAGCTGAAGACCCCCGAGGAGGCCGAACGCGCCGGTGAGGAGGCCATACAGCGCCTCCAGCGGGAGACGAGCCCGCGCGCCTCCCAGCTCTAGAGCCCGCGGTCGACCGCGTCACCACCAGCGGGACGCGGTCGTCTCTTACCCGATGCTCGGGCGGCCAGGTGCGCCCGGCCGCAATCGGCGGACAGAGGGGACGCGCGGGCGCTCCACCCGGAACGCTCGGCGACGGCGACGGCATCCGCGGAGCCCTTCAGCCGGATCGATCAGCCACTGTGACGCCGGTAGTGACGTCACAGGCCTGGCGAACCGATCATTCATCCGTCAACGTCGGCGGCAATGTGAGCACAACGACGGCAATGAGATGACGGCGGCGGCTTCACCGAGCATTACGCACGCCTCTGGAGGCCGCCTACGATCGCCTTGTGCGTGTGGGACCACAGCCCTTGGAAAGCTCCGGCGGACGCCGCGCCTCAGTCGACGGCCGTCCAGCCCCGGCTCTGCGTGGCCGCGTCCTCGCCTACACGGGCTACCGGGAGACGGCCCCGACATCGGTCCGCCGGCGGGAGACACCCGCCGGCGAGGTGATCCTCATCCTCGGGTTCGGAAAAGCGCACCACGCGCAGCCGACACCGGACGCCCACGGCCTGCGCCCGTTCACCTCGTTCATCGCCGGGTTCCACGACCGGCCGACTCTGACCGGCCACGACGGTGGCCAGTTCGGCCTCCAGGTCCGACTCGACCCTCTCGGCGCCTTCGCCCTGTTCGGCGTGCCCGCCCATGAGCTGAGCAACCGGATCGTTCCCCTGTCGGACCTGTTCGGCGCGGCCGCTGAGCACTGGACGGAGCGCCTGGCGGATCTGCGATCCTGGCCAGCGCGCTTCGCGCTCCTCGACGCGCTTCTCGCCGAGAGGATCGCGGCGGGCCCGGCGCCGTCGTCGGAGGTCGCGTCGGCGTGGCAGGCGATGCGCCGCGTCCACGGCGCGGTAAGGATCGCAGAGCTGGCCACCCGGACCGGGCGCAGCGACCGGTACCTCGCCGCCCGCTTCCGGCAGCAGATCGGCACGACGCCCAAGAACGCCGCGCGCGTACTGCGCTACGAGCACGCGGCGCGACTGTTGGCACGCGGCGATCTGCCTCCGGCCCACGTCGCGGTGGTGTGCGGGTACGCCGACCAGGCCCATCTGACGCGGGAGTTCACCCGGTTCGCGGCCACGACCCCGGCCGTCGTCCGCCGGTGGGCCGCGTAAGCGGTCGATTTTCTTCAAGACCCGGACGCCGGACTCCTCCTACGGTCGTCGCGTCGGTCCGGAAGAAGGGAATCGATCATGTACGACCCGCGACGCGGCTATCCGATCATCGTGCCCTGTGTCCTGTACGACGATCCGCCGGCGGCGGCTCGGTGGCTCTCGGCCGTCATCGGGGTCCGTGAGGTGGTCCGGGCGTCGCTGCCGGATGGCTGGGTCGGCCACGTGGAGGTGGAACGCGACGGCCTGATCATCCTCCTCGGGCGTCGTGGAGGGCAGTTCGCCGGCACGTCCAGCCTCACTCAGGTCTTCGTCGACGACCTCGACAGGGCGTGCGAGCAGGCGGTCGCCGGAGGAGGCGTGATCCTAGAACCGCCGGAGGACCGGCCCTGGGGCGTTCGTCAGGCGGTGGTCGCCGACCCGGAGGGGCAGCGCTGGGCCCTGACCCGGCATGTCCGCGACACCGACCCGGCGGCCTGGTACGGCAGGATCCTCGGGCCGGTGCCCGGCTGAGCGCTCGGTAGCGCTCGCCCCGGCTTCAGACGACCGGGCGTTCGGCGACCGCCGGATTGGGTCCCGCGCCGGCGACCGGTGTCGGCTCGAACCCCCGGGCCGTCACGAGGACGACGAGGCAGAGTACGGCGCCGATGGCGTACGCGATCCACAGGTCGGAGGCGACCGCGCCCGCGACCACCGCCCCGAGCACGAAGCCCGCGTAGTTGAAGACGTTGACCCGGGATACGGCGATGCCCAGCCCCGTCGGATCGAGCCGGCCGGCCGCCGAGAACGACGTGGGCACCACGACGGACAGGCCGAGCCCGGCGACGGCGAACCCGGCGATGGCGACGGCGGGGTTCGGAGCGGCGGCCGCGGTGAGCAGCCCGACACCGCCGATGAGGCCACCCGCCGCGACGACCTTCGCCGCGCCGCGTGCGCGGACGAGCAGGTCCGCGCCGGTCCGGCTCAGCATCATGAAGATCTGGTACGCGACGTACCCCAGGGGAGCGACGAAGCCGGAGGCGTGCAGGTCGTCCTTGAGGTACTTCGCGCTGTAGCTCGAGGTCGCCGAGTCCGCGATGTACATGCAGGTCACGGCCGCGCCGATGATGATGATCGGCTTCCAGGGCACCCTCTTGGCCGCGGCCTTCAGCTGCTCGTCGCTGGGCCCGGTGGCCTCCATCGCCTTCGGGTACAGGCGGCGGCCGGCCAACACGGACACCACGAGGCCGAGCGCCGCCGGGATGGCGAAGCCGGTCCCCAGCCCCATGTCGATCTTGTTGGCGAGTGCGCTCCACAGGCCCGCGAGGATGCCCGCCGCGCTCCACACGGCGTGGAACCCGGTGAGCAGGCTCTTGCCGTACCGTGTCTCGGCGGTCACCGCCTGGGCGTTCATCGACGCGTCCACCGCGCCGACGAACAGGCCGAACAGGGCCGTCGCCCCGTACAGCGCGAGGTCCCCGGGTGCGATCCCGATCGCGACGATCGACAGGAGGACGAGCGGCTGGGCGATGCGCAGCACCGGGCCGCTGCCGTGCCGCGGCATGAGCGAGCCGGCGAGCACGCTGCCCAGCCCGGCGACCACCGGCACGGCAAGGAGCACCAGTGCGAGGGTGCCGTCGCTGAGGTTGTGCGCCTTCTGGATCTCCGGGATGCGGGTCACGAGGGCGGCGAAGGAGAGCCCCTGAACCCCGAACGCCGCGTACGCCGCGCGCCGACCTCGCCGAGTCCGTTGATCGATGTCCGCCGCCACGCTGTCCTCCGGAACGTGAAATACGTTCGCGTCAGCGTAGGTAGTGGATCTCGGCAGGTCAATAGACCGGGAAGCGATCCGGCGGTTGTGACCGCCCCGAGGTGAACGAGGCGACCGAACACTACCCGGGCGATCGGTGAAAGAGAGGTGACCATCCCCCCTGTGGAAGGCAGACGATGAGACGAAGGACCTGGACATGGCCGCGGTGATGCGAGCGCTCCCCACGGAGGAGGCCACCGACGCCGCGATCATCGAGCAGTCCTTGGGCGATCCGGAGACCTTCGCAGCGATCTTCGACCGCTATTACGCGCTGATCCACGGGTACGCCGCCCGCCGCCTCGGCGGGAGCCTGGCCGACGACGTGGCCGCCGAGACGTTCCTGATCGCGTTCGACAACCGGACGAAGTACGACCTGTCCCGCGCGGACGCCCGGCCGTGGCTGTACGGGATCGCCTCCAACCTGATCGCCAGGCACCACCGGGCGGAGGTCCGGCAGTACCGCGCGCTGGCCCGTACGGGCGTCGACGAGGTCAGCGAGGGCCACGCGGACCGCGTCGTGGTCCGCCTCGACGCGCAGGCCCACCGCGGGCGGCTGGCGGAGGCACTGGCCGAGATCTCCGACGGCGACCGGGACGTGCTCCTCCTGGTCGCCTGGGCCGACCTGACCTCGGAGAAGGCGGGGGAGGCCCTCGGCATCCCCGCCGGAACGGCACGGTCGCGGCTGCACCGCGCCCGCAAGCGGATCCGCGCGGCCCTGGGCCGGACCGACCCGACGACCACCCGAAAGGACCGATGACGATGGACGACCTCACCACGCTCCGCGACGCCTGGGACCGCCCGGCGCCCCCGTCGGCGGCCGCGCACGCGGCGGCCCGCGCCGCCCTCCTCGACCGGGCCTCCGCCCGTACCGCCGGAACGACGCCCCGGCGTGCCCGCCGGTTCCGGCTGCCCCGGATGGGCGTACGGCTCGCCGCCGTCGGCGCGCTGGCCGTCACGATCGCCGCCGGCGTCACCGTCGCCCAGAACCTCGGAGGTACGGACAAGAACGGCCACCCCCGCCCGGTCGTGCCCGGCCTGCCCGGCGGCCCGGTGGCCAACGCCCAGACCGTGCTCTACAAGGCGGCCGAGCGCGCGCAGGCTCGCGCGTTCACCCCACCCCGGCCGGGCCAGTGGACCTACCTCGAGACCCGGTACACCTCGCCGGGAAACCCGCCGGTCGGTAAGACACAGACGCCGAAGTGGCCGCTGAAGAGCCGCGTCGACCGGATGTGGATCCGGATCGACGGCACGCGGCTGGCCGAGTACCGCGATGGCAAGCTGGAGATCTCGCCGACCGGCGGAGGCATGCCGCCGGTGGACTACGCCTCCGTGGTGAAGATCCCGCTGGCTCCGGACGCGTTGCTGGCCTGGGTGAAGAAGGACGCGCCCAACAGCAGCACCGTCGAGTCGAGCAACTACACCGCCTTCCAGATGCTCGCCTCACTGCTGAACAACAACCTCGTGCCGCCTCGGCAGGAGGCAGCGGTGTACCGCGCGATGGCCAAGATCCCCGGCGTCACCCTCAACAAGAGCGCCGTCGACGTCGCCGGACGCCCGGCGCTGGCCGTCTCCCGGGTCATCGAGGGCTGGATCCGCCAGGAGGTCCTGCTGGATCGCACGTCCTACGCGTATCTCGGCGAACGGAGCCTCGCGATCAAGGACCACACCGGTGACGCGGGCACCGGTGAGCACGGCACCTGGACGGTCAAGAAGGGCACCATCGACGTGTTCTCGGTGCGTCTCGCGGCGGCCTTCGTCGACAGGCCCGGAGAACGTCCCTGAGCGACGCACACGGGCCCACCGGTTCCGGTGGGCCCGGCCATTCCCATCCGGTCAGTCGATGAGGCGGCGGCGCATGCCGCGTACGGCGAGGACCCACACGAGCGCGGCGAACAGCGCGAGCGCGCCCACGTGGCCGAGGTCGGCCAGCGGCCGGAAGCCGAACGCCGCGTGCCGGACCAGCTCCACGCAGTGGTACAGCGGATTGATCCGGGCGGCCGTGCGGGCCCAGCCCGGCAGCCCGTCGATCGGGAAGAACGTGCCCGCGACCAGGAAGATCGGGGTGAGCACCCCGGTGATCACATAGTCGAAGCTGTTGATCGACGGGACGACCGTGGACATCCAGACGCCGAACAGCGCGAACCCGATCGCCGTGAGGATCGTGAAGACCGGCACGACGAGCATGCCGGCGGCCGGGTGCAGGCCGAAGGCCAGCGCGACCAGCAGCGGCACGCAGGAGAACAGCCCGCCCTTGACCGCGATCCACGACGTCTCGCCGGCCACGAGCTCGTGCACGTCCACCGGCGCCGCCAGCACCGCGTCGTACGAGTGCTGGTAGGTGCGCCTGATGTAGGTGTTGAACATCCCGGGGAACGCCGACGTGAACAGCGACGCGGTCGCCACGACGCCCGTGCCGACGAAGTCGACGTAGCGGTAGCCGGCGATGCTCCCCAGCAGCGACCCGAACCCGAAGCCGAACGCCAGCAGGTAGATCGTCGGCTCGACGGTCGCGGCGAACGACGTGGAGGTCCAGTAGCGCCGGAACAGCGCCAGCTCCCGCCGCCAGACACCGCGCACCGGCGCCCACTCGAATCTGCGGAGTCGCGTGTCAGCCAACGTTCTCTCCGGTCAGGACGACGAACACGTCCTCGAGGTTGGCCGCCCGCCGTACGACCCGATCCCCGTTGCCGAGGGCGTCGGCCAGCGAGGGCGGGATGTGCTCGGCGCGCAGCACCGACACGGTCGGGCCGGTGCGGCGGGTGGGCAGGCCGGCCCGCCGTACGAGGTCCTCGATCTCCGCGAGCCGGTCGGGCGGGCCGTGGTGCTCCTCGACGCTGCCGCCGGCGTGGTGGGCGATGAGGTCTCCGGGGCTGCCCTCGGCGACGATCCGGCCGCCGGACATCAGCGCGCAGGTGTCGGCGAGCCGCTCGGCCTCCTCGATGTAGTGCGTGGACATCAGCACGGTGGTGCCCTCGTCGCGCAGCCCGGCGATCAGCCCCCACAGGTCGGCGCGGACCTGCGGGTCGAGGCCGACGGTGGGCTCGTCGAGCAGGACGAGGCGGGGCGAGTGCACGAGCCCGCGGGCGACGAGGAGCCGCCGGCGCATGCCGCCCGAGAGGTTCACGACGCGGGTCCCGGCGCGGCCGGCGAGCTGGGCGATCTCCAGGGCGCGGTCGACGGCCGGGCGGCGCTCGGCCCGGGGCACGCGGTACAGGTGGGCGAAGACCTCGAGGTTCTGCCGGACGGTGAGCTCCTCGTCGAGGTTGTCGGTCTGCGGCACGACGCCCATGAGCGCGCGCGCCTCTTTGGACCCGGCCGGGACGGGATGGCCGAGGACGGTGATCTCGCCCTCGTCGGCGCGGGACTGGGCGGTGAGCATCCGCATCGTCGTCGACTTGCCCGCGCCGTTCGGGCCGAGCAGTCCGAAGCAGACACCGGCCGGGACCTCCAAGGTGAGCCCGTCGACCGCGGTGATCTGCGATCCGTCCTTGTCGCGGTACCGCTTGACGACGTCGCGCAGGATGATCGCCGGGAGGTCCGCCATGAGCCCACGCTACGAAGCGCGCCCGACTGCGCGCCAGCGAATATCGTCGAGCCGTGGAGTTGCCGTGGAAACCGAACGAGCAGCACGTGCCGGCGCGTGACCTGCGCGCCTCCGACGCGGACCGGGAACGGGTGGTCGAGCTGCTGCGCGACGCCCATGGCGACGGCCGGCTGACCGTCGACGAGCACGCCGAGCGCGTCGAAGGCGCGTACACCGCCCGTACGCTGGGCGAACTGGCCGAACTGACCGCCGATCTGATCCCCGCCGAGCAGCAGCCGATCCAGATCGAGCACCGGCCCCTGATAGCCCTCTTCGGCACCGTACGGCGCGGCGGGCGCTGGGTGGTGCCGGTGAGCCTGCCGGTGTCCGCGTTGTTCGGCACCGTGGAGATCGACCTTCGGGAGGCCCTGCTGCAGCGCCGGCACGTCGTCGTGCGGGCGGCGATGTTCGGCGGGCGGCTCCGCCTCGTCGTCCCGGAGGGGGTGCGCGTGGAGTTCACCGGCCGCTCCGTCCTCGGTTCGCGGGACCTGCGGGTGCGGGCGCCGTACGCCGACGACGCCCCGGTGGTCGAGGTCAGCGGCGTGGTCGTCCTCGGGTCGGTGGGCGCCCGTACGCCCAAGCAGCGCCGGCGCTGGCGGGTGACCCGCCGCCGCCCGTGACGAGGCGGCGGCAAGACCAGCAGGTCATGGCCCGTTCGATAACGGTTAAGACTCCTCCCCTTGCCGCCTCTTGAACTGGTACGGACCAGCTCCTATCGTTCAGAGCCATGCGCGATTTTGCTCAATGAGCGGCTCAATCGTGCAGAACCTTTCATGCCCGTGAAAGGAGGCGGCGGCGCGAGCCGCACAGCTGTGCCACGCCAAACGGCTGCTCGAAGGGTGACGGTCGAGGGGTCGGGCCGGGGGATTGGCGAACCCATCAGAAGACAATGACCGGGGACGTCGCGCGCACCCGCGTGGCCCCGGAGCCGATGCAGGAGCAGAAGGCGGGGACAGGTGAAACGGCATCTCATGGGCGCCATCGCCGCGGGTCTCACGGTGGCCCTCGGTGTGAGCGGATGCAGCAAGGGCAGTTCGTCCGGCGGCGGCGGTGACAATAAAACGATCAGGTTCGTCGCCGCGATCTACGATGACAAGACCAAGGGCCTCTGGGACAGTCTGATCAAGACGTTCGAGGCGCAGAACAAGGGTTACAAGGTCAACCTGGAGATGGTCGACTGGACCCAGATGGACGCCAAGGTGAAGACCTACGTCCAGACGAAGCAGACGCCCGACATTCTGAACTACAACGCGTTCGCCGACTTCGCCCGCGACGGTCTGCTCTTCCAGGCCTCGGACGTGCTGTCCTCGCAGGTGTCCAGCGACATCCTCCCGTCGTTCGTCGACGGCGACAAGTACAAGGGCACGCAGTACGCCGTGCCGCTGCTGTCCAGCGTCCGGCTGTTCTTCTACAACAAGGACGTCTTCGCCAAGGCCGGCATCACCACGCCGCCCAAGACGTGGGCCGACGTTCAGTCCGACGCTCAGAAGATCAAGGACAAGGTGAAGGGCGTCTTCCCCTTGGGTCTGCCGCTCGGTGCCGAGGAGTCCCAGGCCGAGTTCTTCATGTGGGCGATGAACAACGGCGGTGGCTACGTCGACCAGTCCGGCAACTGGGCGATCGACAGCCCGGCCAACGTGGACACGGTCAACTACCTCAAGGGCCTGACCAAGAGCGGCCTCACCCAGCCGAACCCGGAGACGACCGACCGTAAGGACGTCTTCAACGAGTTCGCGCAGGGCAAGATCGGCATGCTCAACGGCGCGGTCTTCATGCCCGCGGGCTTCATCAACAAGGTCAACGCCAAGCTGCCGTACGGCATCGCGCCGCTGCCCAGCAAGAGCGGCTCGGCGTCCAGCACGCTCGGTGTGCAGGACTTCCTGGTGGCGTTCAAGAACAACGGCGGTAAGAAGAAGGACGCCGTCTCCAAGTTCCTGAACTTCTTCTACCAGACGAACAACGTGGCCAACTTCCAGAAGGAAGAAGGCTTCCTGCCGGTGACCAAGTCGGCCGGTGACGTGATCTCGGGCGCCGTGCCGTACGACAAGCCCTTCATCGACGCGCTGCCGAACGCGAAGTTCTACCCGACGGGCAACGCAGCCTGGGGACCGCTGGCGAACACGATCAAGGAGAAGCTCGGCACCGCCATCACCGGCGACCCGAAGAGCGTCCTGAGTGGCCTCCAGCAGACCGCGCAGAAGAACGGCTGACGGACCGCCCGTGCACGACACCGTTGAGGCGCGCGGCGCCGGGGCCACGACCCCGGCGCCGGCGCCGCCGTCGACGAGCGCCCTCCGCCGGCTCGGCCGGGCGCTCGCCCCGCTTCCCTGGATCGGCCCCGCCGTCATCTTGATCGGGGCCGTGGTCCTGTGGCCGGTGATCGAGATGGTCCGGACGTCGCTGCTGAGGATCAGCTCGTCCGGGGCGACGCTCGGCACCCGTGGGACCGGCAACTACCGTGACCTGTTCGACGAGTCGGACCTCGTCAGCGTGCTGCTGCGCACCGTGGTGTGGGTGGTCGGCGTCGTCGTGGTGACGATCGTGGTGTCGCTGGCGCTCGGGCAGTTGCTCAACGCCCGCTTCCCCGGGCGGCGCGTGGTCCGCTGGGCGGTCATCGTGCCCTGGGCCGCGTCGGTCCTGATGACCGCGCTGACGTGGAAGTGGATGCTCAACTACTACTACGGCGTCGTCAACAAGGTCCTGCAGGGCCTCGGGCTCATCGATCACCCGGTGAACTGGCTCTCGCACCCCACGCAGGCGCTGATGTGGATGATGTGGGTGGCGGTCTTCGTCTCGCTGCCGTTCACCTCGTTCGTCATCCTGGCCGGCCTGCAGACCGTCCCGGGCGACGTCTACGAGGCGGCCCGGGTCGACGGCGCCGGCCGCGCACGGACGTACTTCCGCATCACACTGCCGCTGCTGCGGCCGTCCCTGCTGGTCGCGGCGATCATCAACGTGATCAACGTCTTCAACTCCTTCCCGATCATCTACGCGATGACCGGGGGCGGGCCGGGGAGCAAGACCGACACCAGCACGACCTTCATGTACAAGCTCGCCTTCACCGGCACCGGTGACGTCGGGGAGTCCGCCGCGATGGCGGTCGTGAACTTCGCGCTGATCCTGATCCTGGTGCTGGTGTACCTGCGGGTCGTCGGCTGGCGCGGGGAGGCGGAAGCATGAGCAGCCTGAGCACGCCACGCCCGCAAGGCCGGTCGGGGTCGGTTGGTCGGGAAAGGCAGGTTGGTCGGAAAAGATCGGCCGGGCGCGACTGGTCGAAGCTGGCCCGCCGGACCATCCTCGCCGGTGTCGGCTACCTGGTCGCGTTCGTCTTCGTCGCGCCGTACCTGGAGATGGCGCTGACGGCGCTCAAGCCCGATCGCGAGCTGACCAAGTCGCCGACCACGTTCCTGCCGAAGCACTGGGACTTCGCCAACTTCGTCAACGTGTGGAAAGCAGCGCCGATCTGGAAGAACATGCAGGTGTCGCTCATCGTCGCCGCCGTGGCGACGCTGATCGCACTGGCGGTGGCACTGCCGGCGGCGTACTACACCGCCCGCAACCGGTTCCGCGGACGTGGCGCGTTCCTGCTGCTCGTGCTCGTCACCCAGATGTTCGCGCCGACCGCGCTGGTGATCGGCATCTACCGCGAGATGGTGGCGCTCAACCTGACCGACACGCTGTTCGGGCTGATCCTGGTCAACGCCGCCTTCAACCTGCCGTTCTGCGTGTGGATCCTGCACGGCTACTTCTCCAGCATTCCGAAGGCGCTGGAGGAGGCTGCCTACCTGGACGGCGCGGGGAAGATCAAGGCCCTGACCCGGGTGACGTTGCCGCTGTCCCTACCCGGTCTGGTCACCGCGGTGATCTACACGTTCATCGGGGCGTGGAACGAGTACGTGGTCGCCCTGACGATCACGTCGTCGCCCGACCGCCAGCCGCTGACCGTGGCCGTCCCCGGATTCGTCACGTCGTACCAGCAGCACTGGCAGTACCTGTTCGCGACCTCGCTGATCGCGATCGTGCCGGTGGTCGTCCTGTTCGTCCTCATCGAGCGCTACCTCATCGGCGGCCTCACCGCCGGCTCGGTGAAGTAGCCGCCGTGGGAACGGAGCGGGGGCGGTCGTGCCCCCGCTCCGTGCGTTCAGGAGGCGGCGTCGAAGTCGATCGCGGAGTAGGCCCGGAGCTTGGACAGCCGGTGCTCGCTGTCGATCCGGCGGATCGTCCCGCTGCGCGAGCGCATGACCAGCGAGTGCGTGGACGTGATCCCCTTGCCGTACCGGACGCCCTCGACCAGCTCGCCGTCGGTGATGCCGGTCGCCGCGAAGAACACGTCGTCGGAGGTCACCAGGTCGTCGGTGGTGAGCACCCGCGACAGGTCGTGCCCGGCGTCGATCGCCTTCTGCCGCTCCGCGTCGTCCTTCGGCCACAGTTTGCCCTGGAGGATGCCGCCGAGGGCCTTGATCGCGCAGGCGGCGATGATGCCCTCCGGGGTGCCGCCGATGCCGAGCATCAGGTCGATGCCGGTGCCTTCACGCGCCGCCATGATCGCGCCGGCCACGTCGCCGTCGGTGATGAACTTGATGCGCGCCCCCGCCTCGCGGATCTCCTTCACGATGCCCTCGTGCCGCGGCCGGTCGAGGATCACGACCGTCACGTCACCGGCCGAGCAGCCCTTGGCCCGGGCGACGGCGTGGATGTTGTCGGCGACGGGCGCCTCGATGTTCACCACGTCGGCCGCTTCCGGCCCGGTCGCCAGCTTCTCCATGTAGAACACGGCGGACGGGTCGTACATCGTGCCCCGGGGCGCCACCGCGATCACGGCGATCGCGTTGTTCTGTCCCAGCGCGGTCAGCCGCGTCCCGTCGATCGGGTCGACGGCCACGTCGCAGTCGGCGCCGCTGCCGTCACCGACCTGCTCGCCGTTGAACAGCATCGGCGCGTGGTCCTTCTCACCCTCACCGATCACCACGACGCCGTTCATCGACACGGTGTTGATGAGCTGGCGCATGGCGTTCACGGCGGCCCCGTCGGCGCCGTTCTTGTCACCCCGCCCGACCCATCGGGCCGCGGCCATCGCCGCCGCCTCCGTCACGCGTACCAGTTCCAGGGCGAGGTTGCGGTCGGGGGCGTGGGCTTCGGTGGCCAGCGGGGACGATACGGTCGTTTCTTCAGTCATGGCGATCCGGGCCTTTCCTGCGGGCTTTACCTGACGGGTCACCCCGGCGGGTCTCCTCCGATCGTATTTCCGAGCAGACAGGGCGTAATCTAGGGCCGTCATGAGCAGCGACATCGAGTGGCAGGCCGGCGAGCGGCCGACGCCGGGCGCGGAGCGCGCCGGCAGCGGGCACATGCGCCGCGTGGCCCCGACCCGACGAGGAGCGCGCCAGTGAGCGTCGAACCGGTTTCGCGTATGTCGGATCGAGGCGCCGCCACGCGGAGCGCGCTGCTGCAGGCCGCCCGCGACGTGTTCTCCGAGGCCGGGTTCGCCCAGGCGGCGGTCACCGACATCGTCGCCAAGGCGGGGGCCAGCGTCGGCAGCCTCTACCACCACTTCAGCGGCAAGGCCGATCTCTACCTGACGCTGTTCGGCGAGTTCCAGGCCCGCCAGCAGGAGCGCACGCGCGAGGCCGTCCACACGGCCCGCGATGCGGGCGAGACCGACCCGATGCGCGTGTTCATCGCGGGGGCGCGTGCCTACCTCGACGGCTGCCTCGCCGAGCCGGACCTGTCCCGGTTGTTCGTGTCCGGCGACGGCCCGCCCGGGTTCGACCGGGTGCTGCACGACCGGCTGCGGACCTGGGCCCGGCGCAACGCCGCGCTCTTCGACGTGGGCGACGGCGACGTCGATGAGGCGCTCGTGGTGGTGCTGACCGGTGCGGTGTCCGGCGCCGTCGCGGAGGTGGCCCTGTCGGAGGACGAGGAGGCCTCCCGGCGGCTGGCCGATGACGTGCTCGCGATCATTTCGAGTCTGGAGGGCCGGCGTGAGCGAAGGCCGTGAGACGGCCCCGGTGACGAACGACCCCGTCACCTCCGCGGATGCACCGGAGTCGCCGGTGAGCACCGTCTCCCCGGAGCAGGAGGAGCAGGCGTCACAGGCGCCGGCCGGCGAGGGGCCCATCGTCGTGTCGCCGTCGGTTTACCGGCGTCTCACGTCCGGGTTTCCGGGATTCGCGATGGCGATGCTCTCCTGCCTGGTGATCGTCGGATTCGTGCTGCTGGTCACTCCCCGGCGCAACCAGAACGCCACGCCGCAGGTGGACTACCGCGGCGACCTGAACGGCCTGGTGGCGACCGCGCCGTTCACCGTGCAGGCGCCCCAGGGACTGGGCCCGAAGTGGTATCCCACGAGCTCGCGGCTGACGGGCCGGGCGAACGGCCCGGTGGGCTGGCATCTCGGCTTCTACACGCCGGACAAGCAGTACGCCGCGCTCGAGGAGAGCAATGAGGGCCCCGACGGCAGCGCCGGGTTCGTGTCCCGCATGACGAGCCAGGGCAAGCCGGACGGCTCCCTGCAGGTGGCCGGTGCGACCTGGGACAGGACGTTCCGGAAGGACAAGCATCAGCGGTCGCTGGTGCGGCGGCTGCCCGGCGTCACGCTGGTCGTCACCGGTACGGCCTCGTACGAGGAATTGGCCATGCTGGCGGGCTCGCTCAAACCGCAGCCGAAGAGCCACTCCTAGGATGTCCGTAACCCCCCGGTAGCGGGGAAATTCATGTAACTTGTGGGGCTATGGGGACCCTACTGATCTTCGCGCTTGCGGAATGCAATGCAGGCACACACCTCCCCATGGAGACACACCACGGTGGACTCCTCATTCGCAGAACATGAAGTGCTTTCGGATTCCGCGGGCGGGCGGTTCACGTCCCTGAGCGGACGCGAACGCACGAGCATGGCGGCGGCCGTCGCCCTCGTCGTAGGACTTGCCCTCGGCGGTGGAGGCTGGCTCGTCTACCGCAACCACACGGCCTGTCAGGACCGGACTCTCACCGTGACGGCCGATCCGGCCATCGCGGCGGCGGTGACCGAAGTGGCGACCCACTACAACGCGTCGAAGTGCGCCGACGTGAACGTCGTGACCGGCGACTCCGCGCAGACGGCGCGGGGCCTCGCCGACGGTGACACGACGGCCGACGCCCGGCCCGACGTCTGGATCGCCGACTCCTCGCTGTGGTTCGACGGCGTCAAGGATCCCGGGGTCCGCTCCGCGACGTCCGTGGCCTCGTCTCCGGTCGTGTTCGCCATGACGCCGACCGGCGCCGAGCACTACGGGTCCGCCCTGGCGAAACAGGGCTGGGGCGGTTTCCGTGACGACACTTACCGTCTGCGGTTGCTCGACCCCGGGCCGTCCGCGACGGGGATGGCGTCGCTGCTGGCGCTCTCGTCCGCCGCCGGGAGCGGCACGGCCGGCCTTCAGGCGTTCAGCCGCATGCTGGAGGACGTCAAGCCGTCGTCCGACGCCACGGAGGCCGTCAACGCCCTCGGCGACCAGGGCGAACCGCCCGTGCTGCCCCTCTCGGAGCAGGCGATCTGGCGGCAGCGGCAGCAGGGACGCCAGGTCGCGGCGGTCTACCCGCAGGCGGCGCCGGTGCTCGACTTCCCGTACGTCGCCCTCACCACGGACCGGCAGCGCAGGCGGATCGCGGCGGGCCTGCTCACCGCGCTGCGCTCGCCCGACGGAGCGGCCCGGCTGCACGACGCCTGGCTCCGCACGCCGGACGGCGCCGCGGGCCGGCTCGTCTCCGCCGGCCTGCCGGCCGCCGCGCCGCGCGTACTCCCGGTGACGAGCCCGGGAGCGGCACGCGCGATGCGCGACACGTGGCGGAAGATGCGAACGAGTCTGCGGGCGCTCGCCCTCGTCGACGTGTCGGACGCCACGCTCGCCCGCATGGGGTCGGGCACGCGAACGCAGATGATGGCGGCGTCGCTGAACAACGGCTTCTCGCTGCTGGACGACGACACCGAGTTCGGGCTGTGGTCCTTCCCCGGCGCCCGTTCCCGCCCGTACCGGCGGCTGGTCGAGGTCGGCCGGCTGCAGGAGATCGGCACCGGCGGCACCCGCAGGGCACGGCTGCAGAAGCAGATCTCCGGGCTGCGGCCGCAGAAGGGGAGAGACGGAGGCCTGTACGACGCGATCCTCGACGCGTACCGCGAACTGTCGCGGGACTACCGGCCCGGCATGCTCAACGAGGTCCTCGTCCTGACCGGCGGCGCAACCGGCGAGCACGACAAGATCTCACTGGACCGGCTGGTGGCCGAGCTCAAGAAGGACTTCGACCCGGAACAACAGGTGAACATCACCTTCCTCGCCTTCGGGAACGGCATCAAGATGGCGCCGCTCAAGAAGATCGCCGAGGCCACGCAGGGCGCCGCCTACAACATCCAGAACGATCGGCAGATCATGACGTTGTTCCGGTGCGCCATCCCGCTGCGGGTCAAGGACGACCTGCGCTGTTCCCAGTGACCTATGAACGGCACTCTGTCCTCGCGGCTGAGCGTTACCGTCCGGCTGCTGATGTACGCGCGTCTGCTGTTGCTCGCGATGGCCGTGGTCCTCGTGCCGAGCGAGCAGTTCACCCCCACGGTGCTCGTCCCGATGGGCGTCGTGGCCGCGATCTCGCTCGCGGTCGCCCAGATGCCCCGGCGGCTGCTGCCGCTGGCCCGCAGGCCGCTCGCGCTCGCCGTGGACGCCGCGGCGGCCTACCTCGTGCTGCAGGCCGCCGGGGCCTTCGGCCCTTACTTCCTGTTCAGCGTGGTCACGTCGGCGCTCGCCGGGGTGCTGTACGAGTGGCGGGGACTGCTGTTCGTCTGCGCGCTGCAGATCGCCCTGTACGACCTCGCGGCCCGCTCGATCGAGAGCGTCAACCTCCAGGCGGTGGTCGCGCTACCCGTCTTCTACCCGGTGGCGGGGTGCATCGGCGTCGCCGTGCACCGGCTGCTCGTGCAGTTCGCCGAGGCGGAGGAGGCCCGACGCAGGGCCGAGGTGGTGGCGGCGTCCGCGGAGGAACGCCTGCGGCTCGCCCGTGACATGCACGATTCACTGGCCAAGACGCTGCACGGCGTCGCGCTCTCGGCGGCCGCGCTGCCCGCCTGGGTGCGCAAGTCACCGGAGCGCGCCGAGCAGGAGGCACAGAACATCGCCACCGGTGCGAAGGTCGCGGTGGCCGAGGCCCGCGAGCTCATCGCTGGCCTGCGGGACGGCGGGCAGAGCCGGCCGCTCGCCGCGGCCGTCCGCCAGATGGCGGAGGACTGGGCGGCGGGCACCGGCGTCACGGTGGTGGTCGTCACCGAGGACGACGTGGAGCTTCCGCCCGTGCGGCGGGCGGAGACGCTGGCGATCCTGAAAGAGGCGCTGACCAACGTGGAACGACACGCGGCCGCCAGGACGGTGCAGGTCGGCCTGACCACGGACGACCGCGGCGTGCGGCTGTGGGTGCGCGACGACGGGAAGGGCTTCGAATGCCCGCCCGAAATGGCGGACCTGACGACCGACCTGGCGCGGGGCGGTCACTACGGGGTCGTCGGAATGGGAGAACGAGCCAGGCGGGTCGGCGGCGAACTCACGCTGGCGTCCTCGCCCGGGAAGGGCAGCACCCTCACGGTCAGCCTGCCGGAGGTTCACGGAGCACGGGAGACGGTTCGATGATCAGCGTCTTGGTGGCGGACGACAACCCGGTGGTCCTCATGGGGCTCGTGGCCCTGCTCGAGACCGCCGACGACGTCAAGGTGGTCGCGACGGCCGGAGACGGCCGGCAGGCCATCGACCTGGCGCGACAGCTGCGCCCGGACCTCGTGCTCCTCGACGTGCGCATGCCCGACGTCGACGGCGTACGGGCGGCGCGGACGCTCAGCACCATCACCAAGGTGCTGATGCTCTCCTACAGCGACGACTCCGAGTCGATCCGCTCGTCCATCCAGGCCGGCGCCGTCGGCTACCTCATCCACGGGTCCTTCTCCCCGGACGAACTCGTCGTGGCGATCCGCGACGTGGTCGCGGGCCGGGCCAACCCGCTGTCCGCGGTGGCGGCCCGCGTCGTGGTGCAGACCCTGCAGTCCGCGTCGGGCGCCTCACCGGCGGGCGACGAGTGCCTGGGCCTGTCCACACGCGAGGTCGAGGTGATGCGGCTCATCACGCAGGGACGCTCGAACGTCGAGATCGCCGACGAACTCGTCCTCTCCGAGAAGACCGTCAAGAACCACGTCAGCCGCATCTACGCGAAGCTAGGCGTGCGGACGAGGGCGGCGGCGATCGCCCGCTGGCTCGGCACGGCGAGCTCCTGATCGCCGCGTTAGAACGGCGCGCTCTCCGGGCGTTCCGCGGGCTCGGCGCGCTCGGCCATGGCGGCCGCGAGCCGGGCCCGGGCCCCCTCGAGCCACTCCTCGCAGATCGCGGCCAGTCTCTCGCCGCGCTCCCAGAGCGCCAGGGACTCCTCCAGTGTGAGCCCGCCCGCCTCAAGCCGCCGCACGACGTCCGTCAGCTCGTCGCGCGCCTGTTCGTAGGACAGCTCCGGTTTCTCCTCCGCCACATTCTCCACCCTAAGGGCGGCCGCCCTAGGATTCCGCCCATGCCCCCCGAACGCGCCGCGGTCGTCTCCGATATCCCCGAGCTCATACGGCTCAGGGCGCTGCTCTTCGGCGACCTGGGCGCCACCGGCTGGGAAGCCCCGCCTCCCGGCGAGGACTGGCTGCGGGCGTGCGCGGACGCGCTGCGGGAGCAGCTCACCGACGACTCGGTGAAGATCCTGGTCATCGACGGGGACACCGGCCTGGCCGCGTGCGGCATCGGCGCCATCGACCGGCGGTTGCCCGGCCCGTACAACCTGTCCGGCCTGATCGGGCACGTGTACGGCGTGGTCACCGACCCGGCGTACCGGCGGCGCGGCCACAGCCGCGCGATCATGGAGGGGCTGCTCGGCTGGTTCACCGATCGGGAGGTCCGCAGGGTCAATCTGAACGCCAGCCCGGACGGCGAGCCGCTGTACCGCTCCCTCGGCTTCACCGAGCACCCTGCCCCGACGCTCAGCCGCAAACGGTAGAGCGCCCTCCGGTCAGTGGGACGACAGGTTCCCGATGATCACGAGCATCCAGAACAGAACGAAGATCACCGGATAGATGTAGGCGGTCGGCCGCTGGAACACCGGCGGGCCCGGGTCCAGGGGCGCCCGGCCGGCGAGCGGCTGCGGGGCCGGCAGGTTCGCGACCTTGCCGCGGGCGATGATGTTCATCAGCAGGAAGATCGGGGCCAGGACCAGCGCACCGATGCTGCACCAGCCGCCGGCGAGCGTCTTGGCCGTCTGCTTGCGGAACGTCGCCAGACCGCAGTCACGGCAGTACGGCCCGGTCGCGGTCCAGATCGTGTGCATGACGACGGCGCCCACGACACCCCGGAAGGTCGCGTGCGCGGCGGGCGCGCTGCCGCAGACGCGGCAGGTCACGCCATTGTTGAACGACGCCGCCGGGTAGTCCTGCGGCGCCTGCTGGTAGGCGGCCGGATATCCCTGGGGCTGTGCTTGAAAGCCCTGCTGCTGTCCCTGGTAGCCCTGCTGTCCTTGGTAGCCCTGTTGCGGTCCCGGATACCCCTGGGGCTGTCCCTGGTAGGGCTGCTGGTAGCCCTGCCCGGCCGGGTACGGCTGCTGGTATCCCGCCGGTTGCCCCTGCGCGGGCGGGTATCCCTGCGGCGCCTGATAGGGCTGCTGGCCCTGGTACGGCTGCTGGTAGCCCTGCTGACCGTAGGGATCGGGGGAGGGCTGCTGGTACGGCGGAGGCTGGGTCAACGGAGGTCCTTAAGCGACGATCTCGGGCCCTTGCCGCTGTCACGATCGGCCCGAAGCGGGAATTCTGGGACAAGACCCTATCTTCGCGACCCGTGTGACCGGTGCGCATCCCGTTTCGAAGAGTGTGCAATCGTTCGTCAGACCGCGTCCACCCGCACCGTTACCCGGCCGTCCTTGAACCGCAGCAGCAGCTCGTCGTCCTTGCTCACGTCCGCCGCCGCGCGTACGACGGACTCGTCGGGGCGCTGCGCGATCGCGTAGCCCCGCTCGAGCGTGGCCGCCGGAGACAGGGCGACGAGCCGCGCGCGGGTGTGGGAGAGGCCGTCCTCCGCCCGGTCCAGCGCCGCGGACAGGCAGCGCCGGGACCGGTCCCGCAGCGTCGCCACACCCTCCGCCTGACGTTCGATCTCGCGGGCCGGATCGGCCAGCGCGGGCCGGGAGCGCATCCCCGCCAGCCACTGGACCTCCCGCTCGACCCGCCCGGACAGGCACCGGCGCCCCCGGTCGCGCAGCTGCCCGATCAGCGCGAGCTGCTCGCGCACGTCGGGCACGGTCTTCTTGGCAGCGTCCGTCGGGGTCGAGGCGCGCAGGTCGGCGACGTAGTCGAGCAGAGGCGTGTCCTGCTCATGGCCGATCGCCGAGACCACGGGCGTACGGGCGGCCGCCACCGCGCGGACCAGCGCCTCGTCGGAGAACGGCAGGAGATCCTCCAGAGATCCGCCGCCACGGGCGATGATGATCACATCGACGTCGGGGGCGGCGTCCAGCCGGTGCAGCGCGTCGATGATCTCGTTCACCGCGTACGACCCCTGCACGGCGGTGTTCTCGACCGTGAAGCGGACGGCGGGCCAGCGGCGCCGGGAGTTCTCCAGCACGTCGCGCTCGGCGGCGGAGTCGCGGCCGCAGATCAGCCCGATCGTGCCGGGCAGGAAGGGCAGCGGCCGCTTCCGCTCGGCGTTGAACACCCCTTCGGCGGTGAGGAGCTGCTTGAGGCGTTCGAGCCGGGCCAGCAACTCGCCGACGCCGACCGGCCGGATCTCGAACGCCGAGAGCGCGAACGAACCCCGGTTGATGTAGAAGTCCGGTTTGGCGTGCACGACGACGCGAGCGCCGTCGACGACGGCCGGACCGGCGTTGTCGCAGACCGCACGGGGGCAGACCACCCGCACGGAGACGTTGGCGACCGGGTCGCGCAGCGTGAAGTACACCGTGCCGGCCCGGCGGTTCAGCTCGGTGATCTGCCCCTCGACCCAGATCCGGCCGAGCTTGGCGATCCAGCCGCCGACCAGCTGCAGAACGGTGCGGACCGGGGTGGGCGACTCCGGTGAGGTCTCCAAGGCCATGGCCGAAGCCTAGCCAATACTTCGCCACTCGATATATGGTTCGGCGTCATGCGGTCGATGAGCGAACCCACGTACTTCATTCTGGCAGCGCTCCTCGACGGTCCCCTGCACGGCTACGCGATCATCAAGCGCGCCGAGGAACAGTCCGGCGGCCGGGTGCGGCTCGCGGTCGGCACGCTGTACGGCGCGCTCGACCGGCTCGCCGGCACCGGCCTGATCACCGTGGACCGTGAGGAGACCGTCGGCGGGCGGCCCCGCCGTTACTTCCGGATCACCGAGGACGGCGCCGACGCCGTCACCGAGGAGGCGAAGCGCATGGCCCGAGCGGCCAGGATCGTGTTCGGGCGGCCCGGGACGGCGCTGTCGTGAACGGCCCGGAGCCGCACGACGCCGAGCGGATCGAGGCGCGCCCAGGCGTGGCGGAGCGGTGCTACCGCCGGCTGCTGCGGGCGTACCCGCTCGCCTATCGCGCCGCGTACGGAGAGGAGATCGTCGGAACACTCCTGGAGGTCTCGGCGGGGCGCGGGCGACCGTCCGTCCGCGAGGCCGCCGGCCTGGTGCGCGGCGGTCTCGCGGCCCGCCTCCACGAGCACACCGCGCACCCCACACCATGGTGGGCGGATGGCCTGGCCCTGGGTGCCTTCCTCATCGCTCTGAACAACCTCGTCGCGGACCTCGCGAACCAAGGCTTCGCGGTGATTTCTTCGCTCCTGCTGGTCGCAGCCCTCATGCGCGGCCGGTTCCGGGTGGCGCTCGCTGTGGCGCTGGCCGTGGCGCTGATCCAGGCGCTCGGGGTCGGCCGCTGGCTGATCAGCGGGGTGCTCGCCGGCGACCTGCCGTCCACTTCGATCTACGGCGGCGTGATCGGCTTCACCGCGTACGCCGTCATGGTGGCCGCCCTGATCGTCCTCGTCGTGCGCCGCCCGCCCAGGCCGCGGAGCCGATCATGGTGGTGGCTCGCCACCCTGGCGGTCATGTCCATGACCCGGTACATGCGCATGCCGACCGGCATCCTCTCCGAGACGCTCTGCGCCCTCGGCGACGGGTGTTCCGGGGGATGGGTCACCACGTACGCTCCGACCTTCGCGGAGGTCTACATCCCCCTGACGATGCTCCTGCTGTCGGGCGGGATCTGGGCGGCGGCGGTCACCCGGGACCTGCGCTGGTCGATTGCCGCGACGTTCTTCCTCCTGGCGAACGCCGGCCCCTACGTCCTTCACACGATGGCCGGCGGTCTCGGCCCGGCGGCGCTCGCGGCCGCGCTCTGGGGCGTCCAGGCCCTGCTCGTCGGCGCGATGATCGTCACGGCACGTCGAGGTGTCCGCGCCCGGGCCTGAGGTCCTCCCGGTGATGCGTGTCCGTCAGCTCGAGTCGGGGCCGCTGGTTCCCGCGGTGGTCCGACCGGCCGCGGCCCTCCCGGTACGACGGCCAGGTCGCGTATGCCCCATCCTCCCCGAGTGCGCTGAAAGTGCCCTCGGGGAGGCGCCGGTGATCACAACCCGTCGCGATGCGGGTCAGCTCTGGCTTCGCAGTTTGGCGATGCGGTTCTCGTACATTCGCAGGAAGTCGGCGCGGGCGGCGTGCGCCCGCTCGTAGTCGCGCAGTTCGTTGACCTGACGCGCGTTGAGGTTGCGTAGCCGGGCCCGTACGGACGCGATCGAGGCGCTGTCGTAGTCGGGGATCGGCAGCTCCTTGCCGGACACCGACCCGGTGCTCGGCGCGGTCGTGCCCGCGCTCCGGGCGGCCGGCGCCCCCTTCGCCGGGGCGGCGGGCGCGCTCTTGGCCGGAGCGGCCTTCTCCTTGGCCGGAGTCGCAGGCGCGGCCGTCGCCTTCGCGGCGCCGGCCGCGGTCTTGCCCTTCGCGGTCGGCGCCGTGGTCTTCGCGGACGTCGCGGACTCGGCGGCGGGCGCGGCCTTGGCCGGCTTCGCTTCGGTCGTCTTGGCCTCGGTCGTCTTCGTCTCGGCCGCCTTGGTCCGGCGTGCGGCCGTGCCGGACCGCGAGGCCGGCGTGGTGGCGCCCTTCGCCCGGGCCGCGGCCGGCTTGCCCTTCGCCGGAGCGGACTCGGCCCGCGAGGCGGCCGACGGCCCCGTACGGCCCGCCGCCGTGCGTGTGCGCGCGGACCCGCTCGGCTTGCCCACGGCGATCTCGGAGCTCGCCGCGGACGGCGCGGGGCCTTCCTCGGCGTCCGCCCGCTCATCGGGAGCGGTGCGTCCGGTGACCTTGCCCACGATCCGGCCGGTGAGGTCCTCCGCGTCGCCGCGAAGCCGACCGAGCACGGGTCCAAGGCCCGCCTCACGGGCCTCCTTGTAGTCCTTGCGGACACGGTCCGTGAGCAGCAGCGCCTGGCCGACGCCCATCACGGCCAGCCGGGCGGCGTGGATGGGGAGCTCGCTGACGGTCTCCCGGACTTGCTCCTTCAGTCGGCGCGGCGATCGTGTCATCGTTGTTTCAGCTCCCTCCAGCCCCGCGGACGCGGACTGGTCGGTATGACGGATCTGTTATCCACCACTCTGCCCTACGGTGCAGTGGCGTTCACGCGCCGTGGCCGGGTTTTTCTTCGCCCGAAACCGGCGCACTCCGATCACACCTACCATGGAACACATGACTCGTCGGGTTCTTCTGGCCAAGCCGCGCGGCTACTGCGCGGGCGTCGATCGTGCGGTGCAGACGGTGGAGCTGGCGCTCGAGCGCTATGGCGCGCCCATCTACGTCCGCAAGCAGATCGTGCACAACGTCCACGTGGTGAAGACCCTCGAAGAACGCGGCGCCGTCTTCGTCGAGGAGACCGAGGAGGTGCCGGAGGGCGCCATCGTCGTCTTCTCCGCGCACGGGGTCGCCCCGGTCGTCCACGACGAGGCCGCCGGTCTGAAGCTCCGTACGATCGACGCGACCTGCCCGCTGGTCACCAAGGTCCACAAGGAGGCCAGGCGGTTCGCCACCGACGACTACGACATCCTCCTGATCGGGCACGAGGGGCATGAGGAGGTCATCGGCACCAGCGGCGAGGCCCCCGAGCACATCCAGCTGGTCGACGGCCCCGACGACGTCGCGAACGTCCAGGTGCGCGACCCGGAGAAGGTCGTGTGGCTCTCCCAGACCACGCTGTCGGTCGACGAGACGAACGCCACGGTCGAGGCCCTCCGCGCCCGCTTCCCGAAGCTTCTCGACCCGCCGTCCGACGACATCTGCTACGCCACGCAGAACCGCCAGGTCGCGGTCAAGGAGATCGCCGCCGAGTCGCAGCTGGTCATCGTGGTCGGCTCGCAGAACTCCTCCAACTCCAAGCGTCTCGTCGAGGTGGCCAAGGACCACGGCGCCGACGCCGCGTACCTCGTCGACTACGCCGAGCAGATCGACGCGGCGTGGCTCGAGGGGGTCGACACCATCGGGCTGACCAGCGGCGCGTCGGTGCCGGAGGAGCTGATCGAGGGCGTGCTGGCCCGCCTCGCGGAGTTCGGCTTCGACAGTGTCGAAGAGGTCGAGTCCGTGCGCGAGCGGATGGTCTTCGCGCTGCCCCACGAACTCCGCCGCGACCTGCGCTCGGCGTAGGGGAGCGTCACTCGCCCGCGGACTCCTCCGCGGGCGGGGCCTTCGCGGCCGGGAGCCGGCCGGGGCTCTCGTCCCACCGGACCGGGTCGTCGTCCTCGTCCTTCTTCCGGCCGCGCAGCGACGTGCGGCCGCGGAACGGGTTGTCGGCCGCGACCCGGGCGCTCAGATCCCGCAGGTTCGCGGGAAGCCCCCGTGGAACGGCGATCAGCACGACGAGCACCGCGCCGACGAAGAGCCACGGCACGCTCGAGGTCAGCTTCGCCGCCACGGCCACCACGGTGCTCAGCAGGAACGATTTCTCCCCGACCGACCCGATGAGCGCCGACACCAGCGTCACCAGGAAGAACAGCAGCGGCGGGCTCACGACGAGCGTCAGCAGGTCCGTACGGCGGGTCGCCAGCACGGCCAGCAGGCACCCGACGACGAAGAAGAGCCCCTGCGCCGACCGCAGCCCGAACATTCCGCCGATCACCGCGCCGAGCAGTGTGCACGCGAGCACTACGGCGGTGCCGCCCCGGCCGGTCAGCGTGACGGCCGAGCGGGCCCGTGAGCGCTCCGCCGGGGGCGCGGCCGGAGGCCGCGTCGTCTCACGTCGCCGAGCGGAGACCGTCTCAGGATCTCCGCGCGTGTCCGTTGCCACCAGCCCGCCTCAGGGTCGACAGTGCCTCCCTCCACGGTAACCCGTTCAGTACGCCGCGTCTCGCGACACGACGTCAGGGCAGCAGGCGGATCTGACGGTGTTCCTCGGCGTCGTCGGCGAGCTCCGCGGCGGACGGCGAGCGGGCCGGTTCGTCCACGGAGGCGGGCGGGTCGAGGTCGGCGTCGGTCACGCCCAGCTCGTTGAGCCGGCGCGCGGTGACCAGGACCCGGCTCTCCAGCGACCCGATGGTCCGGTTGTACGCGACGACGGCGTTCGTCAGGGACTTGCCGAGCTGGTCGACGTGGCGGCCGAGCGTGCCGAGCCGCTCGTACAGCTCCCGGCCGAGGTCGAACACCGCGCGGGCGTTCTCCGACAGCGCCTGCTGCTGCCAGGCGTAGTGGGCCGTGCGCAGCAGGCTGACCAGCGTCGTCGGCGTCGCGATGTGCACGCGGCGGCGCATCGCGTACTCCAGCAGCCCGGGGTCCCGGTCCAGCGCCGGCGCCAGGAACGCCTCGCCCGGCACGAACAGCACCACGAACTCCGGGGCCGGGCTGAACGCCTGCCAGTACGACTTGGCCCCCAGGCGGTCCACATGCTCACGCAGGTGCCGCGCGTGCGCGTCCAGCCGCGCCTCCCACGCCGCCGGGTCGTCCGCCCCGGCGGCGTCCAGATAGGCGGCCAGGGACACCTTCGAGTCGACGACGATGTTCTTGCCGCCCGCCAGCCGTACGACCATGTCGGGCCGGAGGCCGTTCCCGGCGGTGGCCTGCTCGTCGAAGTCGCAGTGCCGGGTCATCCCGGAGATCTCCACCACCCGGCGCAGCTGGAGCTCCCCCCACCGGCCGCGGGCCTCCGGCCGCTGCAGTGCCCGTACGAGCGTCTGCGTCTCCCGGCGGAGCTGGTCGGAACTCTGGCGTACGAACTCCACCTGCTTGGCCAGCATGGCGTGCGACTCACGCCGCCCGGTCTCGACCTCGCGCAGCTGCGCCTCGACCTTGTTCAGCGTGTCCCTGAGCGGCGCGATGCGCTTGTCCAGCTCACCGGCGGCCTCGGCGTTGGCGGTCGCCAGGCGGGTCCCGGCGAGTTCGAGGAAGCGCTGGTTGCTCGCGTCGAGCGCCTCCGCCGACAACGCCTGGAACCGCTCGGTCAGCCGCTCCTCGACGTAGGCGAGCTTCTCTTCGGCGGCCTTGGCCCGCGCGGTGATCACCGCGGTTCGGCTCCGCGCCCACGCGACGCCGAGCGCCGTACCCACGACCAGACCGATCACCAGTCCGAGGAGAACGTCCATGTCCGCATCGTGACAAAAGCAGTGCGCGAATGTCGGCCCGACGCGCGGGGAAGACCGTTGACCTCGGGCCGTCCGGCCAGTCTCCGAGGGCCCGTAGACTCTGCGTCCGTGAGCCTGTCCATCGGAATCGTCGGGCTGCCCAACGTGGGCAAGTCGACCCTGTTCAACGCGTTGACCAAGAACACCGCACTCGCGGCGAACTACCCGTTCGCGACGATCGAACCGAACGTCGGTGTCGTGGCCGTGCCCGACCCGCGCCTCGACGAGCTGGCCAGGCTGTACGACTCGGCCAAGATCGTCCACGCGACCATGCAGTTCGTCGACATCGCGGGCATCGTGAAAGGTGCGTCCGAGGGGCAGGGGCTCGGCAACCAGTTCCTCGCCAACATTCGGGAGACCGACGCGATCTGCCAGGTCATCCGGGTGTTCGACGATCCGGACGTCACCCACGTCGACGGCGACGTCGCTCCGCTGCGCGACATCGAGACCATCAACACCGAGCTGATCCTCGCCGACCTCCAGACCCTCGACAAGGCCCTGCCGCGCCTGGAGAAGGAGGCGCGGACGACGAAGGACCGCGACAAGCTCGCCGTCATCGACGCGGCCCGGGCGGCGCAGAAGACCCTCAACGACGGCACCACGATCTACGCCTCCGGTCTCGACCCGGTGCCGCTGCGCGAGCTGCACCTGCTGACCGCCAAGCCGTTCCTCTACGTCTTCAACGTGGACGAGGACGAGCTCGGGGACGAGGCGCTGCGCGCACGGCTGCAGGAGCTCGTCGCCCCCGCCGAGGCCATCTTCCTCGACGCCAAGATCGAGTCGGAGCTCATCGAGCTGCCCGACGAGGAGGCCCTGGAGCTCCTGCGGTCCACCGGGCAGGAGGAGCCGGGCCTGCTGCAGCTCGTCCGTGTGGGATTCGACACCCTTGGGCTGCAGACGTTCCTCACCGCCGGCCCCAAAGAGGCCCGCGCCTGGACCATCCGCAAGGGCTCCACCGCTCCGGAGGCCGCCGGGGTGATCCACACGGACTTCCAGAAGGGCTTCATCAAGGCCGAGATCGTGTCGTACGAGGACCTGGTGGCCGAGAGGTCCGTCGCCGCCGCCCGCGCGGCCGGAAAGGCCAGGATGGAGGGCAAAGAGTACGTCATGCAGGACGGCGACGTGGTCGAGTTCCGCTTCAACGTGTAGGAGGGGAGACGAACCTCGCTGTCCGGTAATGCTCCACCGGCTACCGAGTTGTCCACAACCGCGCGGCGGGACTGTGCATCCTCGCTCGGCACTGGAACAATTGACCGCCGTGGTTAAGGTGGTAAACCGAACTCGACCAGACGGATAAGACGGCGCGCCGATCCGGGGGGAAGGCGCGAGCGGAGGCATGATGGCTCGCAGGTCGTCCGGCGTTGTAGACGCCGGCGCGTCCGGTTACCCGCCGGGCGGTTACCCGCCCGCCGACCCTTGGGATACTCCGGACGACAAGGGGCGCCGAGGCAAGCGCCGTGGCGGCTCCGGTGGTGACGGCGGCGACCGTCCCGGCTGGGGTGGTTCCGGTGGGCGCTGGTTCATCTACGTCGGCCGGGCCATCCTCTGGGCGTTCCTCATCGTCGTGCTGGTCAACGGCATCCGGGCGCCGTTCGAGCGGTTCACCTCGGAGCGGTCCAATACCCCGGCGAGCGGTGACGCCGCCAAGCCGCGGTTTCCAGAGACGGCGGCGTCCGCGTTCGCCCTGTCATTCGCCCAGGTCTATCTGAATTACGACCAGACGACGGCGCAGGATCGGCCGAGACAACTCGCCCAGTTCATCGCCGGTGGGATCGATCCGCAGCTCGGCTGGGACGGCACCGGTAAATCGGTGTTGCAGTCCGCGTATGTCGCGTCGGTGCGCGCGAATGACGATGCGCACGGCGTCGTCACCCTTCTCGCGCGGGCCAACGGACGGTTCTTCCAGCTCGCCGTCCCCGTCTATGCCAAGGACGGGGCGATGGCGATCACGGGGCGTCCCGCCACGCTCCCGCCCCCTCCCACGGCGTCGGTTCCCCCAGTGGCCCAGGAGCGTGACTCCGGGCTGGAGACCGAGCTTCAGCAACCACTGACGGACTTCTTCAAGGCCTACGCGGCCAGCGACGCCGGTTCGCTTCAGCGCTACTCCGATCCTCCCGCGACCGGACTGGGTAACACCGTCACCTTCGGCCAGTTGAAAGACATCGTCGCCCCGCGCGGCGACGTCGGATCCCGGACGGTGACGGCGACCGTCGTCTGGCAGATTCCCGCTGGTCAGGCCAAGCCGGCGGGCGGCACGCTCGAGCAGACATACCAGCTGACAATGGTGAAGAAAGGCGGATATTGGTTCGTCAGGGACATTCAAGGTTCTACGCTTCCGGCCGGATCATGACGTCCCGGCCGCCCCGTCCCGAACGTTACGCTTCACTCCCCGACCAAGGAAGGCCAGCCCGATGATCCAACACATGTTGGCGATGCTGCCTCAACATGTCGGCGCGGCGCCTAACAACGGTCTGGACACCGACAATCTCGCGAAATGGCTGCGGGATATCTTCGGACCGCTGTTCCTGGTCGTCGTCTCCATTGTCGCGATCTTCTTCCTCTTCACGCGAGAGATAACGCGATTCGTCCAATTCATTCTGTTGGCGATCGGCATCGGAGTCATTTTCTACGTCCCCAATATCATCGAGACGACGGCCAAGGCGATTGCGACGGCGCTTGGAATCAAAACATCCTGAACACGGCCGGTGTCATGCCGGTCTAGTCATGGCTGGTCTCAATTAGGGGAGTGGGGCCCGGGTGGATCTGCCTACGTACACCAATATCTGGCGCATCGAGAAGCGGCTTTACAAGCTCTACGACCTGCGGCTGCCGATGCCGTTGCCGCTGGTGCAGATCGGTGTGTTCGTCGGCGTCTTCCTACCCTGGATCGTCCTGCTCCAGGTGGCCGGCCTGCCGTTCCACGCGCCCTGGCATGTCGTCTATCTCGTGCCGCCCGGCGTCCTGACCTGGCTGGCCACTCGTCCCGTCATCGAAGGCAAACGCCTCACCGAGCTGCTGATCTCCCAGGTGCGCTACCTCACCGAGGCCCGCACCTGGGCCCGGCTGACGCCCATCCACGAGCCGGGCGAGGTCGCCGTCGTCGGTCGCGTGTGGCGGCGCGGCCACCTGTCCGGCCAACGGGTGCACGCCGCGCATCCCGCGCCCGAACGGGTCGAGCGCGCACCCGCGTTGGCGGCCACGGCGACGCCGGCGGTGGCCGCTCCGCCCATACCCGAGCGCGCCGGTGCCGGACACGCGGCGCACGGCGCGGCCCGCCGTCCCGCCGCCCAGCGCCCGCCCGCTCCGAGCCTGCAACCGACACCTCACGACGGCACCGCGGCCGTGCCACCGGCCGGAGGGCGTCGGCTCACCCCGCCCCGCGTCGAGCCGACGCGGCCACAGCCGGTGCGCTCCGAGCCCACGGCCCGGCCCACGCCGATCCGGCCGCCCCGTCCTCAGCCCACGGCGCCCCAACCGGTCCGCGGCCTGCCGGCGGCCGGCACTCCTGCCACTCCGGTGACGCCGGGTACTCCCACGACGCCGGGCACGCCCGCGCGGCCCGGCTCACCGGCGAGGCCCGGGCTCCCGGCCGCGCCGGCCGCCCACGCCACCGGTCCGGCGTCCGCCGAGCCGGACAGCGCGGACCGGCGTGCGACCGAGCGCGGACGTCCCGCGGAGGGCGGTCCCGAGATCGCTCCCCAGGGGCCGGGGCGAGAGGCCGACGTGCCACGCCGCGTGACGCGGCAGCGCAGCGCCTCCCACGAGCCGGAGGCCTCGGCGGCCACCACCCGGCCGACGCCGACCCTGCCGCCGGCCCCCACGGGGCCGTCCTCTGACACACCCGCAGCCAAACCCGCCGGTCCGGCCACTCCCGCTCGCCCTGAGGCGCCGGCACGCCTGGACGCGCTGGCACCTCCCGACGCGCCCGCTCGCCCTGACACGCCTGCCACCCCGAACACGCCCACTCGCGCCGACACTGCGGCGAAGCCGGACGAGTCGCCCGGCTTCGGCCGGCACGCCGCTCCGCCGAGGCCACCGGCGGCGCATCCCGGCGCTTCGCCGACGACCGCCTCAGACGATGCCGGCACGCCCCGTCCTACGGGCGCCACGCCCGCGCGGCCCCCGGCGGCCGGCCGGTCCGACCGGCCGGCCGAGACCGGTGAGCCCGGCCGCCCGGCCCGGCCGGGCCGACCCGCCGCGCCGGAGCAGGCCGACCAGGGCGGGCTGCCGGCCCAGGTGATCCCGCTGCCGCACGGGCGGCACGCCAAGCCCGCCGACGACCCCGCCGCCCATGGCTCCGCCGAGCCGCCGACCGGGACCGACGGACCGGCACGGCCAGGCGGCGGACGGCCGGCCGAGCCGCCGGCGGACCACGGCGCGGCGGCGCTGAGCGACGAAGAGCAGGCCATCGCCGAGGCCCGTACCGACCAGATCGTGTGGCCGACGCCGTCCCGGCGCAACCGCGCGCCGCGACCCGACGCGGGCAACGCCGCTCCACCGCCGGCGGACGCGGACACCACCACTCCACCGCGCGTGGGCAGTGCTCCGCCTCGGCCGGAGGAGGGCACCCCTCAACCGCGACCGGATACGGGCCCCGCCCAGCCTCGGGTGGACGCGGGTGCGGCTTCGGCTCAGCCGGAGAAGGACACCGCCCGACCGCGGGCGGACACCGGCACCACCCCACCGCGCGACGCCTCTCCCGGCCGCCCGGGCAGGCTCGCGGCGGCCCCTCGAGGCCGGTCGCATGGGGAAGAGGCGACTCCTTCCCGCGAGGCGCGACCACCGGCCGCCCGCGAGACGTCCACCCCGGCACCAGGGTGGACGCCGCCCGCGCCCGGAGTGCTTCCGTCCCGCCCGGCGACACCGCCCGCGCCTCCGCGGGCGCCGGCGGCCGGGCCCGCATCGCCGCCCGCCGCGTCACCGCGGCCGACCTCGCCGCAGGCACCCGCCCAGCCGCCTCGTACGCCGCCGGCCAGGCCGGCGCAGGTTCCGGCGGCACGGCCCGCCCGTCCCACGACGCCGCCACGGCAGGGCGCGGACCAGCAGGCCTGGCCGGCGCGGCCGGATGCCGCCGCGGCATCACCGGAGTCGCCGCCCCGCGCGGTTCGCTCCGGCCCCGCCTCACCGGTGCGTCCCGGGCCGATGCCCCAGACCGGGCACGAGGACGAGGCACGCGACGACGGCCGCGGCCGCCGGCGGATCTTCTCGGGCGGGGGCAGCGGCGACGGCGACTATGAGCAGCGCGTACGGACCGCGTTCGCGGGCGCGCGGCGCGTCGTCGTGCTCGGCTGCACCGGCGGAGCGGGGCAGACGGTCACCGGCCTCATGCTCGGTCACACCTTCGCCCAGCACCGCGGCGACCGGATCGTGGCGGTCGACGTCAACCCCGGCCCGGGCGCCATGGCCCGTCGCACCAAGACCGAGACGCGGGAGACGCTCACCTCGCTGATCACCCATGCCGAGCAGGTCACCGGCTACCAGATGATGCGCCGCTACACCTCCATCTCCAAGTCGGGGCTGGAGGTCGTCGCGGCCGGCAAGAACCCGGTCCAGGCCCTCGACGACCGCGACTACGCCCTCGCGATGCGGACGCTCGACCGGTTCTACTCGATCACGCTGCTCGACGCCGCGGCCGCCGTGGTCGCCCGCGTATTGCCGTACGCCGACCAGATCGTGCTGGTCGCTCCGGCCAGTTCCGACGCGCCGCGGGCGGTGGCCATGACCTTCGAGTGGCTCGACGGCCACGGCTACGAGGACCTGCGCTCCCGGGCCGTCACCGTGATCAACGGAGTGAGCCGCCGCAGTATGGACGACGTGGAGCAGGCCGAGGCGGTGGCCCGCGGGCGGTGCCGCGCGCTCGTGCGCATCCCCTGGGACGACCACCTCAGCCTCGACCGCGCCCCGCGCAACGAGCTGCGGTCCCTGCGCGCGCCCACCCGGAAGGCGTACATCGCGCTCGGTGGCGTCGTCGCCGGCGGCCTCGTCCAGACGCCGGGCCGCTATCCACAGCAGGAGGTCTCCCGATGAGCCGGCAGCGTCCGGCGGACGTTCACCCGCTACGGCGGGACGTGCCGCCGAGCGGGGTGCCGCGAAGCGGCCCGGAGAAGGCGGCCCGCAGGCGACGGGCCGGAGACGTGAGACGACCGGGCCGTGCACGATCAGCGTGTTCAGTGAGGACGGGGAGTTACCGATGAGCAGGGCATCCAAGGCCCGCAGCCGGCTGGCCGTGCGGTATTTCGACGACCGGATCCTCCTCACCGACAACGCCGCCTGGGCATATTTCCGGTTGCCCACGGTCTCGTACGAGTTCACGACGAACGAAGAGCGTGAGGCGCTCGCCACCAACATCACCATCGCGATGGCCGGCATCCGCATGCAGGACGCCGAGATCCACCTGCGGATCGCGCACCGCACCTACCCGGCGGCGGAATGGGCGCTGGCCCTCGACGAGACCTCCGACGGCGGTTCCGGGTGGCGCGAGTACCTCGAGGAGATGTACGCCCACGTCTGGTCCAAGGACTTCTGGACCAAGGAGGTCTACCTCGGCGTACGCCTCGGCCAGCGCGGGGTCGGCGCCCAGCTGTCCGGCGGGGCTTTCAAGCAGCTCTTCGGGCTCTACAAGCGCAGCGAGGAGGTCCTCGGCCTGCACGACGACGCGATCCCGGAGAAGGAGATCACGCGCTGGACCGAACAGGCCGAGCGGCTCGGCCGTTCCCTCGGCGGCAGCGCCCTCTACGCCAGGCACGCCTCGTCCACCGAGCTCGCCTGGCTGTTCCAGCACGCGGCGACCGGCGCCCTGACCGACCCGCCGCCCTCGGCCACCCCCCGCCGCACCTGGGGCGCCGGCGAGATCGAGAGCCTCGTCGAGGGCACGATCGTCAACGGCCGCTCGAACCTCCGCATGGAGCAGCCGAGCGGATCGTCCCACGTCGCGTACCTGTCCTTCGCGCGCTTCCCCGACCTGATGCCGTTCCCGGACGGCGAGCCGTGGATGCACTTCGCCGACGCGCTGCCCTTCCCGGTCGAGGTGTCGGCACGGATGAAGCTCGTCCCGCCGGCGAAGGCGTCCAAGGACGTCTCCCGCAAGCTCGCCCACGCCCGGGACATGGACCAGCACATCCGGGAGGCCGGAGCGGAGGCCCCCATCGCGCTGGCGGAGCAGATCGACGCGGCGCGCATGCTCGAGCACGGCATCACCAAGGAGCGCCTGCCGTTCGTGTACGGCTGGCACCGGCTCATCGTCTCCGCACCGACCGAGGAGCTCCTGCAGCAGCGCGTCGACGCGGTCGTCGAGCACTACCGAGACCTCGGCATCGACATCGTCTGCTCGACCGGCGACCAGTTCTCGCTGTTCTGCGAGTCGCTGCCCGGCGATCGGATCCGCGTCAACGCCTATGCCCAGCGGCAGCCGCTCCGGACGATCGCGGGCGGCATGCCCACGGCGACCGTCGACCTGGGGGACCGGCGAGACGACACCGCCTCCGGCTGGGTCGGGCCGTACATCGGCGAGACCCTCGGCCGCGCCCGTTCCATCGTGCACTTCGACCCCCTCGTCGCCGCTGCGCGCAACCGCCCCACCGCCGTCGCCATCACCGGCGAGCCCGGTGGTGGAAAGACGACACTCGCGCTCCTGCTGCTGTACCAGATGGCCCTGCGCGGGGTGACGATCGCGGCGATCGACCCGAAGGGCGACGCCGAGTCCCTGGTCGAGCTCCTGCGCCGGCGCGGACGCCGCGCTCGCGTGCTGCCGTTGGGCTCCGCGGCGCCCGGCCTGCTCGACCCGTTCAGCTTCGGCGACGACCTCGCGGCCAAGAAGACCATGGCCACCGAGACGCTTCGGCTGCTCCTCCCGCGCATGTCCGAAGAGCGAGAGTCCGCCATGATCCAGGCGGTCGGCGCGGTCGCGAACCAGCCGCAGCCGTCTCTCGGCAAGGTCGTCGACTACCTCGACGCCTCCGAGGACCCCGCGTCGAAGAACCTGGGCGCCGTCCTGCGATCCATGTCGGAGATGCGCCTCGCCCGGCTCTGCTTCGACCCGTCCGGCGGCGAGCGGATCGACACGGCCGGCTGGACGACCGTCTTCACCCTCGGCGGCCTCACCCTGCCGGACGTCGCGATCAACCGTGAGGACTACTCCTACGAGCAGCGGCTCTCCGTCGCCCTGATGTACCTCGTGTCGCAGTTCGCCCGCCGCCTGATGCACGGCCTGGACCGCCACCTCCCGAAGACCATCTTCCTCGACGAGGCGTGGGCGATCACCCAGACGCCCGAGGGCGCCAAGCTCATCCCCGAGGTCTCCCGGATGGGCCGCTCCCGCAACACCGCCCTGATCCTCGTCTCGCAGAACGCCGGCGACCTGCTGAACGAACAGGTGACCAACTGCCTCTCGTCCGTCTACTCGTTCCGCTCGACGGAGCGCAACGAGGTCGGCAACGTCATGGCCCTCCTCGGCGTCGAGAACTCCGACGAACACCGCGCCGTGCTCCGCAACCTCGGCAACGGCGAGTGCATCTTCCGCGACCTCGACGGCCGCGCCGGCCGCATCGGCGTGGACCTCATCTCCGAGGAACTGCTCCGCTGGCTCGACACCAACCCGACACGCTCCAAGCCCGGTGAAACCGGTGCGCAGGAGCTGTCCGACGCGCATAGTGGGAACGAGCGACCAACTCGTCCCTCCACCGCCCCCCGCGACCCCGCCACAGAGGTCACCCAGGAGGTCCCCCGATGAGGGTGCCAGGCATCCGCCGCCGACGAACAGCGGCAACCGCCCGACCACGGGGGAAGCGCCGGTCGCTTCTCGTCCTCATCCTGATGGCCCTGCTGGTCCTCAGCCCCCTGGGCATCGCCAGCGCCGATCCCATCCCCACAGCGCCAGGCTCCAACCCGAACGACGTTTGCGCGCCCGCCGATCACCCGGCCCCAGAGCAGTACGGTTCGGGAATAGATGGGATGGTCGAGCCTCCGGACTATCCGAGTAACCAGCTGAAGGCGACGGCAAAGAAATCACCGGAGCAGCTGACCTACTACGACCGGTACGGAACGCGCGGTCAGTCATGGCATGCCGTGGATATGGGCTGTTCCGACATGCCCGCCATGATCGGGAACAACATCGCGAATACTGTCTTCGTCTTCGCGCAGGCGATCGATCGGACGACCATCACCATCTATCAGGCGGCGGCCTCTGAATCGCTCCTTGGGTGGCTGAAGAAGACGGTCGATGGCGTCATCCGCGGAATGGGGAACACATTCGGCGCCAAATACTGGTCGTGGGTCGTCATCCTTGGCGCTCTGTGGCTGGCCTGGTGGGGGTTGATTCGCAGGAGGGCCAGCCGGGTAGCGGAAGGCACCATCTGGATGGTGCTGGCGATGGTCGCTCTCATTTGGTTGATCGGCAGACCCGGCGACTTCACGACATTGGGAACGAAGGTCTCGAACGGGGCGACTGCGGCCTTCAATGCCGCTCTCCCGCAGAGCGATGCCAACAGCGCCACGTGCATTCCTCAGAACGGGAAGGGAAAACCGCAGCAACCGGCGTCGAACGATGCGGCGACTCGGAATGCCAACGGCCTATGGGTGACGCTCGTCTGTAAACCATGGCTGATGGGCGAGTTCGGCTCCGATGACCCGCAGGCTAAGATTGTTCAGGACAATGCGGCTAACCTCCTGGCTTCTCAAGCTGTCGATCTTCATGAGAGTGTCAGCGGGCAGAAGCCGGATCTCGGCAAAAAATCCGACGCTTATAAAGCAGTCACGAAGAACATCAAGGATAATTATCCTGGCGCGTACTCCCTCTTCCAGGGGAAGGACTGGACGTCGCGTCTCGCTGTCGGATTCGGAGCGCTGCTCGCGGCCCTGGTCGCCGGGTTGCTCGTCCTGGTCGTCTCGGTCATGCTGATAATTTTGAAGATCTCGTTCCTGCTGCTCCTTGTCGCGGGACCGATCTTCCTGGGTATCGGCATCCATCCCGGCATCGGCCGGGTCATCGCGGTGCGCTGGTTCGAGTTGCTCCTGTCAACGTTGCTGAAGCAGGCCGCCTTGATCGGAGTGTTGGCGCTCCTGCTGTGGTGCTACGGGCTGGTCATGGCCGAGAGTCTGCCGTGGGGCCTGCAGATTCTGCTCATCTCGCTGGTCACACTGGCCGCCTTCGTCTATCGGAAACCGTTCCAGCACCTGTTCGCCGCGGTCGGCTACTCCGCCATCGGTTCCCGTAAAGGCGAGCAGCACGTTGAGGAGGCGATCCGGGAGACGCGGAAGCGGACCACCGCGGTCGCGACCGCGGCCGTTCCCGGAGCGGCGGGCTACCGGCTCGGTCGCTGGGGGAAGCGTGATACCGGCAACCTTGCGGGCGCACCCGCGCTCAGAGGCGACGAATCGGCCGACTTCGACACGGCGGGTCGTGAGGTGGTCGGTGCGTCCGACCGCCGTGGGCGCGCCACACAACTCGCCGCGAAGGCCGCTGGTGCGGCGCGAGGCAGTGCTCCTCCGCTGAACCTGTCCCCGCGTGCCCAAGCCGCCGCATCACCGCCGGTCGGAAGGGCGAACGGCGGCAGCCTGTGGGGCTCGCGTCCGTCCGGGGCAGCCCGTCCGCCGGCTCCGCGCCCGCCGGCGGATTCACCGGCGCGCGAGGAGCGCCGACCGAGCGCCGCCGCCGGAGGTGGGGGTTCGCGTCCGCCTGCGGCGCCCAGCGGCCCGAGCCGGGCTGCTGCCGGGAAGACCGGCGCGGACCAGGGGTCTGGTACCCGCACACCACCTCGCAGACCCGCTGGCGGAGGCGAGAGCGGCCGCGGCAGGCCCGGCGGCGGCGGGAACGACGGCGCGGTGAGTGGCGGTGCTGGTGGAGGCCGGAGCTGGTTCGGTGGCGGATCCGGCGGCCGTACGACTCCGCGACGAGACTCCGGTGGTTCGGGGGAGCGGCAGCAGAATCCGCCGGCGCGCGGAGCAGCGTCCGGAGCGAGGCCTGGCCCTGCGCCCGCGGCCAATCGGCGTGAGGAGAGCCCTTCCGAGCGGAAGGCGCCGCCGCCACTGTGGTCGGGAAGGTCTCGGGACGACGGCCCGGCCATGCCGTTCTGGTTGCGCCCGGTGAAGCGCGAAGACGGGGACGACGAACGATGAGGGGCCGATGGATCTGACTGATCGCCAGCGCAAGTTCCTGTTCGCCGCGCTGGTGGTGCTCCTTGTCGCGGCCGGAGTGGTCCTGACGCTCGGCACCGGAAGCGGTAAGCACAAGGGCTCGGCACGGCGGGGCGGGGCGACCTCGTCCCCGTCGCCGTCCGTGCCGTCGGCGACCGCGCCCGGAGTGACCGGTCCTCCGCCGAGCGGTGGTTCGTACGACATTTATTCACTTCTGCCGTTCACGCAGAAGGACTTCAGCGCGGCGGCGGACCTGGCCCGTCGCTTCACCATCGCGTACGGCACGTATCGGTACGACGAACAGCCAGGCGCCTTTATCGGGCGGATGCAGGGCATGGTGACCGCCGATCTCTCGGCGCAACTGCAGCGTGACTCGTCGGCGCCGGGCGTCCTCGATCAGCGGAAGCAGGACAAGGAGGTCTCGACCTCCGACGCGCATCTGGACTCTCTCCGGGACATGGAGAAAGACCAGTTCATCTTCCTGGTCACCGGAACGCAGCACATCAACAAGGGAGGAAGCTCCAGCGACAGCAGTCAGCAGTACGCCGTCACGGTGACGAGGTCTGGTGGGGGCTGGGTCGTTTTCGCCTTCCAGCCGGCCAATGTAGGGGACAAGTGAAGGGAAAGAGATGAGGCTTCGCCGGCACTCGCAGCTCGGCGTCGGCTTGGGGGGACGGAGTGGTAGCCGTCGTATTGTCTCTCTTCATCATTTCACGCGATCGGATCGGGGTGCGGTCCGCCTGCCGATCATCATCGCCGGAGGCGCTGCGGCTCTGTTCTTCATGAGCCTGGTGTCCATTCCTCTGTTTTTCGGAGCCAACAACCTCTACCAGAGTGCCGGTGGCGGCGGAAACTGCACGGACACCTCCGGTGCGGCGTCACAGCCGCAGCAGTCCAGTGACGCCAACGGGATCCCGTCCAACTACTTGGCGCTCTACAAGAAGGCGGGTCAGCAGTACGGCATCCCCTGGAACGTGCTCGCCGGAATCGGATGGGTGGAGACCCATCACGGCCAGCTCAAGGCGCCCGGTGTCCTCAGCGGCGAGAATTCCATGCACGCGGGTGGCCCCATGCAGTTCATTCCGGGTACGTGGGCGGAGTTCGGAGTCGACGGCAACGGCGACGGCAAGAAGGACCGTTATGATCCGGCGGATGCCATTCCCGCCGCCGCTCGGTATCTGAAGCACAACGGTGCGCCGGATCGTATGCGCACGGCCATCTTCATGTACAACCACTTGGTGTCCTACGTCAACAACGTGCTGTCCATGGCGAAGAAATACGCTTCAGGCAGTTTCGACGTGGTCCAAGCCAACGGCCCGAACTGTACCGATATGAACGGTGCCCCGGTCGCCCCGAGCGCGGTGGCCGCGACGGTGATCGCCTTCGCCAAGGCACAATTGGGTAAACCCTATGTCTACGGCGCGACCGGACCGAACAGCTTCGACTGTTCCGGACTGACGCTGTCCGCGTACAAGAGCGCCGGCGTCACCATCCCCCGGCTTTCGGATGATCAGTATTGGTGGGGGGCGTCGGTGCCCCGAGGACAGGAGCAGCCGGGCGATCTCGTCTACTTCGAGTACCTGCCGGGGCATACCGGTCCGGGGCATGTCGGTATCGTCTACAACCCTCAGAAAGGCATCATGATCGTCGCGCCGCATACCGGCGACGTCGTCAAGCTCCAGAACTACAAGACCTATCCCGGTGGCGCCGTCGGCTTCACTCGTCCCACGGCTCACAACGGCCATAACGGCCCGACCAAGAGGCTCTGAGTGCACGGTGAGCGGCGGATGCCGCGTCTCGTGGTGGGAGCGGCGATCATTCACCGGGGCCGGCTTCTGGCGGCGCGCCGCGCCGAGCCGCCGGAACTGGCCGGTGGATGGGAGTTTCCGGGCGGGAAGCTCGAGACTGGAGAGACCGAGCAGGACGCTCTCGTCCGGGAATGCCGTGAAGAGCTGGGGATCGACGTGGTGGTCGGCGAGCGGGTCGGTGAAGACTGTCCCCTTCACAACGGAATGGTGATGCGGGTCTGGACCGCCTCGCTCGTGCGCGGCGAGCCCGAGGCTCGCGAGCATTCCGAGCTTCGGTGGCTGAGCGAGGCCGAGCTGTTCGACGTACCCTGGCTGCCGGCCGACCTGCCCGTGGTCGAGGCCGTGCGCAGACACCTGAAGGAATCTGGATGATCGTCGCCTTTTCGATCACCCCGCTCGGGGTGGGTGAGTCCGTCGGAGAGTACGTCGCCGAAGCGGTCCGGGTCGTCCGGGAGAGCGGACTGCCCAACCGGACCGACGCCATGTTCACCAGCGTCGAGGGCGAGTGGGACGAGGTGATGGACGTGGTGAAGCGCGCCGTCGACGCGGTCGCCGCCCGCAGTCCAAGGGTCAGCCTCGTCCTGAAAGCGGACATCCGGGAGGGAGTCGTCGACGGCCTGACCACGAAGGTCGAAGCGGTCGAACGGCACTTGGGTGAGACCTCATGAAGGTGAAGGCGCCGGCTCCGCGGACGACGTGCGGATGAGCGCCAGAATCTCGGGCCGAACGAGGTCGGAGATCCTGGCGTAGGGAACCGTGATCACCGTCTCGAGGCACGAGTAGGCATATCCCAGCATCGGCGGCGTGACGTCGAACTCGATCCCGTCTCGGGTGGGCATCAGGTCCAGCACGCGCTTGTCCTTGTCATCATCATCGACGGTGGCGGCACTGAGATGGCTCGGATCGACCTTCGGGTCCCCATTGCACAGCGCGCCACCGGGTGCGGCCTTGTCGATCCGCCCTTCGAGATCTTTCAGCCCGGACTTGTTGAAGACGGCGTCGCGGAGGATGTCCCGAGCCTTCAACCGTTGCCCGGTGACCAGGTCGACCACGACGGCTCGCGTGGTGGTCAGGTCGAAAGGGGTGAGAGGCGCATCGTGGGGGAGGAAGGCGTACCGGGCGGACATCAGCCGGGGGCCCCGCATGCCCAGCTCCACCTTCGTCGTCACCGTCGGATGGCCGGAGGTCGGGACGCTGGATTCACGAGCGATCTCGTATCTCTTCAGCTCCTGATCGAGAGGGAGCCGCAGGGCCTGGTTGACCGCCTGCTCGATGGCCGGGTCCCGCAGTCCGCCGACGTGGACGTATCTGCCTTCGACCGTCATCGCCGGGTGCGTGTACGTCCGCTCCATGGAGGCGTAAGAGATGGTGAACGGCTTCCGAACGGCCACCGGCGCGGGGCGCTTCTCATGGTGCTTGCCTTGATGCAGCAGAGCAGCGGTGCTGGCGATGCCCACGATGATCGCCCCGACGGCGCCGACGCCGACCTTGGTGCCGGTCTTGCCGAGCAGAGTCCTGCCCACCGTACGACCGGCGGTTCCGCCCGCCCCGCCGGCGCCTCCCGCACTCGTGGTTCCGCCCGCGCCCGCACCGGTTCCCGTCCCCGCCGCGCCTGCTCCGCTCCCCGCTCCCGCACCTCCGCCACCCGCGCCGATGCCGCCTGGGGTGGTGCCGCCTGGGGTGGTGCCGAGAAGGAGGGCGAAGGGCAACAGCGCGGCCAGGCCCGCGACGGCCTCGGCGAGGCGCCTCCAGCCGTTGCGCTCCCAGTCCGGGCCGTACGCCTCCCTGGCCGCGGCCTCCAGCTCGGCCACGAACTCGAGCGCTCCCGGTGGCCGATCGGCCGGGTCCTTCGCCATGCCGCGCATGACGAGCGGCCGCACCGGCTCGGGGAGGTCGTCGAGGGGAGGCGGTGCGGTCACGTGCTGACGCCGTAGCGCCGCCTGATCACCGTCGTACGGCCGATGGCCCGTGACGCACTCGAAGAAGACGCAGGTCGCCGCGTAGACATCGGTCGCGGGACCGGCCGGCCCGCCTTCCCACTGCTCCGGTGACATGTAGGACGGCGTGCCGGCCGGTCGGCCGGATTCCCCCGACCACACGGCGATCCCGAAGTCGGCGACCTTGCTCTGGCCGTTCTGCCCGACCAGGACGTTCGCGGGCTTGTAGTCGCGGTGCACGACCGAGGCGGCATGGGCCGCGGCGAGCCCGAGCAGAGAACCCCTGAGCACCGACAGGGCCGCCTCCGGCCCCGCCGGGCCGTGGACGTCCAGCACCGCCCGGAGGGATGCGCCGTCGACGGCCTCCATGACGATCGCCGCCTGGGCCTCTCCCTCGACGTACTCGTACAACCGGGTCACGTGGGGGCTGTCCAGCATCGCCAGGACGCGTGCCTCGTCCCGGAACCGGGTCAGGAAGGCCTCGCCGCCAAGCCGGTCGGTGTCCAGGTATTTGATGGCGACGATGGTGCCGGAATGGTCATGGCGGGCCAGTACGACCCGTCCGAAGCCACCGGAGCCGAGTTCGCCCAGTGCGGTGTAGCCCGGCACCGTCCACTGGCTCACGTACGCTCCTCGCTCTCGCGGATGGCCCATCATGCGGCGCGACGGCAGCGGCGTGCAAGATCAACAGGGTGGGACGCCTCGGTGAATGCTCCGGCCAGGATCGAGGCGTCCCACCCATGATTCGACGCGAGACCCAGTGCTCCGGTTGCCATCGCGGCCGAACGGATCAAAAGATGTGCGCTCGCGCAGCGTCCGTGTCCTCGTACGGGCCGGACGGCGGCGCGATCGGGGGCCTCGGCGGGCCAAGTAGAATGAGATTGCCGCGCGGATCCCGCGGCGACTCCCACACCACGAAGCGAGACCCGCACGCATGCCCATCGCCACTCGGGACGATCTCCGTAACGTTGCGATCGTCGCCCACGTCGACCACGGCAAGACAACGCTCGTTGACGCCATGCTCTGGCAGTCCGGCGCGTTCCGTGAGAACCAGGACGTCGATGAGCGGGTCATGGATTCCAATGACCTCGAACGCGAGAAGGGCATCACCATTCTCGCGAAGAACACCGCCGTGCTGCACGGTGGCATGACGATCAACATCATCGACACCCCGGGCCACGCCGACTTCGGCGGCGAGGTCGAACGCGGCCTGTCGATGGTCGACGGTGTGGTCCTTCTCGTCGACGCCTCCGAGGGACCGCTGCCGCAGACCCGATTCGTCCTGCGCAAGGCCCTCGCGGCCAAGCTGCCGGTCATCCTCGTGGTCAACAAGGTCGACCGACCGGACGCCCGCATCTCCGAAGTGGTCGACGAGACGTACGAGCTGTTCATGGACCTCGACGCGTCCGAGGACCAGATCGACTTCCCGATCGTGTACGCCTCCGCGAAGGCCGGGCGGGCCAGCCTCAACAAGCCGGAGGACGGCGGCCTGCCGGACGCCGAGGACCTCGAGCCGCTGTTCCAGGTCATCCGGGAGACGATCCCCGCGCCGTCGTACGAGCCGAGCACGCCGCTGCAGGCGCACGTGACCAACCTCGACGCCAGCTCCTACCTCGGCCGTATCGCGCTGTGCCGGGTGCACGCCGGGACGATCAAGAAGGGCCAGCAGGTCGCCTGGTGCAAGCACGACGGCACCATCGAGCGCGTCAAGATCACCGAGCTGCTCATGACGGAGGCGCTAGAGCGCAAGGCGGCCGAGCAGGCCGGTCCGGGCGACATCATCGCCATCGCCGGCATCCCGGACATCATGATCGGTGACACGCTCGCGGACCCGGACGACCCGCGGCCGCTCCCGTTCATCACGGTCGACGAGCCGGCCATCTCGATGACCCTCGGCACGAACACCGGCCCGCTGGCGGGCCGCGAGAAGGGCACCAAGGTCACCGCCCGGCTGGTCAAGGACCGGCTCGACCGCGAGCTCATCGGCAACGTCTCCATCCGCGTGCTGGCGACCGACCGTCCGGACTCCTGGGAGGTCCAGGGCCGCGGCGAGCTCGCGCTGGCCATCCTGGTCGAGACCATGCGCCGGGAGGGGTACGAGCTCACGATCGGCAAGCCGCGGGTCGTCACCAGGGAGATCGACGGAAAGCTGCACGAACCCGTCGAGCACCTGACCGTCGACGCCCCGGAGGAGTACCTCGGCGCGATCACCCAGCTGCTCGCCGTCCGCAAGGGCCGAATGGAGCAGATGACCAACCACGGCACCGGCTGGATCCGGATGGAGTTCATCGTCCCGGCCCGCGGCCTGATCGGATTCCGCACCGAGTTCCTCACCGAGACCCGGGGCACGGGCATCGCGCACCAGGTCTTCGAGGGCTACGAGCCCTGGTTCGGCGAGCTGCGCACCCGCCCGACCGGCTCGCTCGTCTCCGACCGCACCGGTGCCGCCACCGCCTACGCCATGTTCAACCTGCAGGAGCGCGGTTCTCTCTTCGTCGAGCCCGGCACCGAGGTGTACGAAGGCATGATCGTCGGTGAGAACTCCCGCGCCGACGACATGGACGTCAACATCACCAAGGAGAAGCAGAAGACGAACATCCGGTCCTCGACGGCGGAGACGTTCGAGCGGCTCACCCCGCCGCGCGTCCTCAGCCTGGAGGCCGCACTGGAGTTCGTCGCCGACGACGAGTGCGTCGAGCTCACCCCGGGCGCGATCCGCCTGCGCAAGGTCATCCTCGACTCGAAGGAACGCGAGCGCACCCGCGCCCGCGCCAAGCGCGGCCAGGCCTGAGCCGTACGGCGAGTGACCGAGTGGCCGGACGACGTCTACCCGGTCACTTGCCGAGTTCGCGACGGCGTTCGTTCTGCTGCCGACTCGACCGCTGACGCTGTGCCACGGGCAGACGCTGCGTCCCCGGTTCGATCCGCCAGCGTACGTCGGCGTTGATGCCCGCCTCGGCCAGACGCCGGCGCGCCTCGTCGAACGACGCGCACCACTGCTCCTCCCGCTCGACGTCGAGACGACGCTGCTCGTCGCTCTCCGCCGGTTCGGTGCGCAGCAACGCCATCCGCACCTGCAGCGCGTCGTCGACGCGGACCTTGACGGCGTGCTGCGGCCAGTCGCCTCGCGTGAGCACCGCGTCGCCGTCCTGAGCGGTGAGCGTCTCGAATCCGTCGCCGACCTCGTAGCCCAGTTCGCCGAACGCTTCGCGCAGTACCGTGGCGACGTACTCCTGCTCGGCCTGCCGCTGAACGTCCTCGACGAGACGAACGGCCTCGGCACGCAGCTCCTCGTCGAAGAGACGCACGCCGTCCGCGACCTCGCGGAGTCGGACTCGTACGTCTTCTGCGGCCGGATGCGCCTCCAGCTCTCGGAGGAACCGCAGCGCGGCGGCCCTGCCGTCACGGCGCTCACGAGCCCGTTCGTTGGCCTCCTGGATACGAATACGGACCTCGGTGAGCCGTCCTTCGGCCTCTGACGCGGTGGACGCGCTCGCGGAGTGTTCCGCGGCCTCGGTAACGGCCCGCCGATCCTCATCGGTGGCGTCCGGCGCAAGTCGTTTGAGGAGACGGGTGAGGTCTGCCGGGGACGCCGTGGGAAGAGGGGCGGCCGTCGACCGGCCGTCCGCCGGTTTCGCCCGGATCGACGTCGAGACGGCGTCGAAGATCCGCCCGGTGGCCGCTTCGGCGATCGCCTCCGCCAGCGACTCCTCAGCCACCGCGATCCGTGCGTCGGCCTCGGTGATCCATGCGGCGAGCTCATCGGCGGACCGGCCAGAGAACTCCACGGGAACAGGGAGCTCGACGGCCACGCCGTGACGGCGAGCCGCCTGTGCCAGCGAGGCGATCCGGGCGGTCCGGTCCAGTGCCTCGCCCACCGCCTTCTCCAGCTCCTGCGCCTCCTGCAGTTCTTGCGCCCGCGCTTCGGCACGCCCCTCCGCGAGAGCGGCGAGCGCGCCTGCCCCGGCCGCCGCCAGGCCGGCCGCACCCCCCATCACCCGCACGAGCCCGAGAGACGCGATCACCGCCGCGTCCAGGGCGATGTCCGCCTCGACACCGCTGCTCACAGTCGTCCTCCTACAGCCTGTTCCCGAGCCCGTTCATGTGCCTGTCGCCAGCGCTGCATGCGTACCCCCACCATGACGACGTGCCCGAGCGGCACCAGCACCAGCACCGCCAGCCAGAGCAGCCACGAGACGGAGACCAGCGCGGGGATCAGAACGAGAAGCATGAGGAGAGGTAGGACGCAGAGCAGAACCGCGAGTCCGCAGCCGCGGTTGCCGGTTCTCCGGCTCCTCTGCGACACCGCCTGAGAAGCACCGGACAATACCCGGCTCGTCGAGCCGAAGATTTTTGCCAGCCCTGACCACGGCCCGGAGGCGGTGTAGTCGGCACCCAGCTTTGACGCGAGAAAGACTTCGGATCCAGCATCGACGGCCCAGGCAATGGCACCGATCAGGAGAAATGGCGCAGTGAAGGCGGAGGTGTCGACTGCCTGGCTGCCCCGCTCCGAAGATGCGAGCCGGACGATGCTCAAGATCACCCAGCTACCGCCGATCCAGAGGACGGCCAGCGGGAGGGTCCACAGGACGGCGCGGATCATGGCCGCCCGGCGTCCGGACAACCGGTGCCGTTCGCGTTCCTCCCAGCGCCGATGGCCCTCGGCGGCTCGTTGTTCCGACTCGTATCTCTGGCGAGCTGCGGCCTCGACCTCCAGTACCGCATCGGGGGCCGCCCGGACCAGTGCGAACATCCGGAGGGGATCGTCACCCGTCTGATCGGAGAGCCAGGAGAACCAGGGGACTGGTTCACGTACCGATTCGCGGGCCCGACCGGCCGCCGTGACCAGTGACTCCTGCGCCTGGTCGGGCCGACCGGCGAGGGCGAGCAGGGTGGCCAGCACGACCGGAGGCTCGTCCAGGCCCCTCGCCCCGGCGTCGGGAAGGCGGCCGGCCGATCGGGGGAGCTGGGAACGCAACCACTCGGCCTGCCGGTTCCAGGACGTCACCAGTCCCTGCCAGCGATGGTCGATGGTGGTCAGTTCATCGGTCCCGGCGAAGCCGGCCAGGACGGGGAGCAGCCGATGCTCCCACAGGGCGCGGGCCACGCTCGCCGCCGTGCGGTGGTCCGGGTGGTGCTGGTCGTCGACGATGGCCGCGAGGACCGGGAGGTCGTCGAGGAGCAGGCGCAGCCCGAGGAAGTGGGGTTCGAGGGTGGGATCCAGCCAGCGCAGTAGGTACAGCAGCTTGACGTCGGGCGAGTGGTCGCCGGTCAGGTGCTCGTCGATGAGGCGGATGCGGCCTTCCGGATCGTCGTCGAAGCCGTTCAGCCAGCCGCGGAGCGCCTGCCAGGCCTCGCTCGGACCGACGGGGGTGTACATCGTCCCGAAGAAGTAGCGTGCCGCGGACTCCCAATCGGCGAGCAACGCGCGCGCCGACTCGCCGCGGTCGGTGTACGTCCGGCCGCCGAAGGCCAGTGCACCCGCGGAGGTGCCCGCGGTGAGCGGCGACGCGCCGGGCGGCGTCGGCGTGGCCACCGCGGGGCTCGCCCCGTCGAGCCACTGCCTGACCTCTTCGCCACCCCATCGCCGACGTGGGTCCCGGGTCAGCAGGCCCTGACAGAGCAGGCGCATCCGCGGATCGGCGATGTCGTCGCAGTCGATGGTGCGGGTCGCGAGATGGTCGACGACTGCCGTCTCGCTCATGCCCGCGAACGGGGTGCGGCCGGTCAGCAGCTCGCGCGCGATGATGCCGAGCGACCACCAGTCGCGGGCGGGGGAGACCTGGCCGGACAGCGACTCCGGTGCGGCGTACGCGAGAGTGCGTGACGAGGACGCGAACACGACGCTCTGCTCGATCACTCGGCTCAGGCCGAAGTCGGTGATGGCGAGACGGAGAGGAGTGGTCCCGCGAACCAGGACGTTCTCCGGCTTCAGGTCGCGGTGCACGATCCCGGCCGCGTGCAGCCGGTCCAGCCCGGCCGCGAGCTGTGCGACGACCTCGGCGACGAGGGCCGGAGGGAGTTGGGCGCCGAGTACCCGCAGGTTGCCCGCCGGGACGTACTCGATGACCTCGTAGTCGCGGCCCTCCGCGTGCCCGGTCTCGATGATGTGCACGACATTCGGGGAGTCGAGCGTCGGCAGTTCCCGCCACACCGAACGGTCGGCCGTGAAGCCCCGCCGGAAGATCTTGACGACGAGCTCCGTGCCCGCAGCGTCGCGGACGTGCAGCAGGTCGGATTCGGCCCCCTGAGCGGGGAGCTCGCCGAGGACGGTGAAGCGGTCGGCGAGGTCGGCGGGAAGCCGGACGAGCGACGGGCCGGGCGCGCCGCCGTCACGACGGGTGAGGCCGGCCGGGTCGCGCTGGGACGGAACGGTGTCCCGGCGCGTCTCGAACCCCTCGCGCCGCGTCTCGGACGGCCCTTCGATGTCCGCCACTACCCGTTCCTCGCCCCGTCAGTAGGTGCCTCCGAGAGCCTAACGCCCTCGCCACGGCGGGCCACAGCGCTCAGCGCGGATTCCCTTGTTCGCGTATCGCCTTCAGGTGTTCAGTGATCTTGAACTGGTTGATCACGAACTCCATGGAGACGCGAAGGACGAGCACGTTGAAGAGCCAGGTCAGTGGCGCGGCGAAACTGACCATGATCCCCAGCAATGCGTTCCACTGGAGGATCGAGTAGCCGTACCACAGGATGACCAGGGCGAAGAGACTGATCAACAGTACGAAGATCACATAGATCACACGGGCCAGCTTGACCGTGATCATGTGGTCGAAGTTCATGTCGAAGATCGAGCCGAAGAAACCCTTGCCGCTGGGGCGGGGTGGATAGCCCTGAGGGCCCTGGGGAGGAGGACTGTAGCCGGGCGGCGGGCCCTGCCAGGGGCCGGCCGGAGGCGGGGGCTGGTTGGGGGGTGGTGCGTATGCGCCGTACGGTGGCTGTCCGTCGGGGGGCGGCTGAGGAGGGCCTTGGTGCGGTTGAGGATCGCCCTGGTAAGGCTGGGGGTCGCCCTGGCGCGGGGGTGGGGGGCGGTGCCCGGGATCGTCGGGGGCGTTGGACATCTCGGTCTCCTCGGCTTCCACCTGTCAAAGGCTAGAGCGCGGAGGGTCTCAGTTCACATGACCAGGCCGTGCTGATCCCGTTTGTCCGTTTCATTCGGTCTATCAACGGCCGACCCTCGTACGCCACCCGGCCGGAAGACGGCCACCTTGCGGCACCACGCTCTCCGGGTTCCGCCGGATACGGCCGCGCCCCGGCCGATGGGCCGGGGCGCGGTGAGGACCGGTCGGTCAGGCCTTGGGGGTTTCCTTGGTGCGCTTTACGACGCCGATCTTGGAGCCGAGCCAGACCAGGGGGTCGTAGCGGCGGCCCACGACGCGCTCCTTCATGGGGATGAGCGCGTTATCGGTGATCTTGATGTGCTCGGGGCAGACCTCGGTGCAGCACTTGGTGATGTTGCAGTAGCCGAGCCCGAAGTCGTCCTGCGCGATCTGCCGGCGGTCGGCGACGTCGGCCGGGTGCATCTCCAGCTCCGCGACCCGCATGAGGAAGCGCGGGCCGGAGAAGTGCTCCTTGTTCTCCTCGTGGTCGCGGATGACGTGGCAGGTGTTGTTGCACAGGAAGCATTCGATGCACTTGCGGAACTCCTGCGAGCGCTCGACGTCCACCTGCTGCATCCGGAACTCGCCGGGCTCGACCTCGCCGCCGTCGAAGGCGGGGATCTCGCGGGCCTTCTCGTAGTTGTACGAGACGTCGGTGACCAGGTCGCGGATGACCGGGAAGGTGCGCATCGGCGTGACCGTGACGGTCTCGTCCTCGGTGAACGTCGACATCCGCGTCATGCACAGCAGCCGCGGCCGGCCGTTGATCTCCGCGGAACAGGAGCCGCACTTGCCGGCCTTGCAGTTCCAGCGGACGGCCAGGTCGGGCGCCTCGGTGGCCTGCAGCCGGTGGATGACGTCGAGGACGACCTCGCCCTCGTTGACCTCGACGGTGTAGTCCTTGAGCTCGCCCTCGCCGGCGTCGCCGCGCCAGACTCGGAACTTCGCCTTGTAGCCCATCTCAGTTCTTCTCCTCAGCGGGGAGCTCGCTCTCGGTCAGGTACTTCTTCAGCTCGTCGAGTTCGAAGAGCGAGAGGAGGTCCTCACGCATCGGCTCCATGTCCTGGTGCTTGAGCTCGACGACACCGTCGGTGAGGCGGCACACGAGGTTGAGCTTGCGCCAGTCGGCGGACATCTTCGGGTAGTCGTCGCGGGTGTGGCCGCCGCGGCTCTCCTGGCGTTCGAGGGCGGCGCGGGCGACGCACTCCGAGACGATCAGCATGTTGCGCAGGTCGAGGGCGAGGTGCCAGCCGGGGTGGTAGGCGGGGCCCTGGCCTTCCCGCACGACCGCACCGGCCGAGGGGGCGACCGCGACGTTGGCCACGCGCTCGCGGAGCTTGCCGAGTGCCTCGATGGCCTGCTCGAGCTCCTCCTCGCGGCGGATGATGCCGACGAGGTCGTTCATGGTCTGCTGGAGCTCCTGGTGGACCGCGTAGGGGTTCTCCCCGGCCTCGCGCTCGTACGGCTCCAGGGCCTCGGCGATCGCGGCCTCGACCTCGGACTCGGGCACCGACACGGTGGTCTCGGAGGCGTACTCGGAGGCGCCCAGGCCGGCCCGGCGTCCGAAGACGAGCAGGTCGGACAGGGAGTTGCCGCCGAGGCGGTTGGACCCGTGCATGCCGCCGGAGACCTCGCCGGCCGCGAACAGGCCGGGTATGAGCGCGGCGCCGGTGTCGGGGTCGACCTCGACGCCGCCCATGACGTAGTGGCAGGTCGGCCCGACCTCCATGGGCTCGGCCGTGATGTCGACGTCGGCCAGCTCCTTGAACTGGTGGTGCATCGACGGCAGCCGCTTGATGATCTGTTCGGGCTTGAGCCGGGAGGCGATGTCGAGGAAGACGCCGCCGTGCGGGGATCCGCGGCCGGCCTTCACCTCGGAGTTGATCGCGCGGGCGACCTCGTCACGGGGCAGCAGCTCGGGCGGGCGCCGGTTGTTGTCCGGGTCCTCGTACCAGCGGTCGCCCTCTTCCTCCGACGTCGCGTACTTGTCCTTGAAGACGTCGGGGATGTACTCGAACATGAACCGCTTGCCGTCGGAGTTCTTCAGCACGCCGCCGTCGCCGCGTACGGACTCGGTGACGAGGATGCCCTTGACCGACGGCGGCCAGACCATGCCGGTCGGGTGAAACTGCACGAACTCCATGTTGATCAGCGATGCCCCGGCGAGGAGCGCGAGAGCGTGGCCGTCCCCGGTGTACTCCCAGGAGTTGGAGGTCACCTTGAAGGACTTGCCGATGCCGCCGGTGGCCAGCACCACGGCGGGGGCTTCGAAGACCACGAACTTGCCGGTCTCGCGGATGTAGCCGAACGCGCCGCAGATCTTGCCCTGCTCGTCCTTGAGGAGCCGGGTGATGGTGGTCTCGGCGAAGACCTTGAGCCGGGCGTCGTAGTCGCCGAGCTCCCGGTGGTCCTCCTGCTGGAGGGCGACGATCTTCTGCTGGCAGGTGCGGATCAGCTCCAGGCCGGTGCGGTCGCCGACGTGCGCCAGACGGGGGTACTCGTGCCCGCCGAAGTTGCGCTGGCTGATCTTGCCTTCCTTGGTGCGGTCGAACAGCGCGCCCCAGGCCTCCAGCTCCCAGATGCGGTCGGGGGCCTCCTTGGCGTGCAGCTCGGCCATGCGCCAGTTGTTGAGGAACTTCCCGCCGCGCATGGTGTCGCGGTAGTGGACCTGCCAGTTGTCGTTCGGGTTGGCGTTGCCCATGGCCGCGGCCGCGCCGCCCTCGGCCATGACCGTGTGGGCCTTGCCGAACAGCGACTTGGAGATGATCGCGGTCTTCTTGCCCTGCAGCCGCGCCTCGATCGCGGCGCGCAGTCCGGCGCCGCCGGCGCCGATGACGACGACGTCGTACTGCAGCCTCTCGATGTCAGTCACTTGTGGTCGTCCTTAGTTGAAGATCCGCAGGTCGGAGAATGATCCGTGCGCCACGAGCGCGACGTACGCGTCGGCCAGCGCGAGCGTGCCGAGCGTGATCAGGGCGAACTGCCCGTGCCGGGTGTTCAGCCTGCTGATCTGCGTCCAGAGCCAGTAGCGGACGGGGTGCTTGGAGAAGTTCTTCAGGCGCCCGCCCATGACGTGCCGGCAGGAGTGGCAGGACAGCGTGTAGGCCCACAGCAGGATCACATTGACCCACAGGATGATGGTGCCGAGCCCGATGCCGAAGCCGCCGTCCTTGCCGTGGAAGGCGTTGATGGCGTCCCAGGTGTTGACGATGGAGATCAGCGCGGCGATCACCCAGAAGTAACGGTGGGCGTTCTGCAGGATGAGCGGGAGGCGCGTCTCGCCGGAGTAGGCGCCCGGGGTCTTGCGGGCCGGGCTCTTGTCCGGGACCGCGCACGCCGACGGCGTGAGCCAGAACGCCCGGTAGTACGACTTGCGGTAGTAATAGCAGGTCAGCCGGAACCCGAGCAGGAACGGCAGCGAGATCAAGGCGTACGGGATGAAGAACGGCAGGTGGGCAGGGACGAACCTGCCGAAGTCCGCGGCACCCGCCGGGCACGCCTTGCTGACGCACGGCGAGTAGAACGGCGTCAGGTAGTGGTACTTCTCGACCCAAAAGCTGCTGCCCATCATCGAGCGTACGGTCGCGTAGATCACCCAGGCCGTGAACACGATGAACGTGGTCAGCGGGCTGGTCCAGTAGCGATCCGTTCGTAGGGTGCGCGCCGGGATCTGGGCCCGATCCTTGGCCGGCGCGTCAACCGTCGTCTGCGTCATCCGGAGTCTCCATCGAAGGCACATCGCCTGGGAGGGCCGCTTATACTCCAGCCTCTCCTCTGCGGGCGCACTACGTTATTAGGGAGTTGTCACGAGCAAGATACGAGGCGCGAACACGCAATGTGAAACTGCCCACTTACCAGTGAGTAACAGGGCAAATAATGCGCCTAATGTGCCGTAAATCGACATATGCGAATTATGGTATCTAATGAGTGCTTGCTGCGCTAGTGTCCGGTTGTGACTCGCGAGGCTAGGATCGTCACATGGGACAGCGGTCACGCGGGACGACGGGTCGGCGCACACGGTCGAGCTTCGGCCAGGGCGCGTACGTCGTGCGCTACGCGTGGTGGAGCCCGCTCGTCCCTGCCCTCGTGGGCGCGGCCCTCGTCGCCGGATTCCTGATCGTCGAGCTGCGGCGTCCGGGGAACGAGCGCTGGCGACCGGCCGTCCATCCGGGCGTCGACGACTGGATCAACTTCGTGGCCCGCTGCCTGATGCCGCTCGCCGGTATCGCCCTCTTCGTGCTCGCGGCCGTCTACCTGCGCCGTGTCGTACGGGGCCGGGTGGCGTTCGCCATCGCGCGCGACGGCGTCTACTGGTGCCCCTCCGGGAACCGTGCCAAGGGCGAGTGGTTCTCGTGGGACGACGTCGCGGCGATCGAGTTCCACGCGGCCGAAGGCGGCTCCACCGGCCATGGCGCTGTGGCGCTGCTCGGGTACGCGCCGCCGGACGAGGATCTCCCACGCCTGGTCTCCACCCGCCTCGGCGGCTGGCGGATCGGCCGGCGTCGGCTGGTCCGGGCGCTTCGCGAGTTCGCCCCGCACGTCGAAGTGCTCAGATGACGCGCGTGCGGAACGATCCGTTGGTCGAGATGACGAGCGTCGGGACGAGCCGTTGATCGAGATGGTGAGCGTACGGACGGGCCGTTAGTCGAGCCGCTGGACGCCCGGCGGCAGCGCGTCGCCGGCCTCGGCGTCGCGCAGGAAGCCGAGCAGCGTCTCGCGGAACGCCCGCGCGGCGTGCGTCGGGTCGACGTCCTTGCGGTGGGCCAGCGCGATCGTGCGCTGCAGCCCGGGCGGGGCCAGCGGAGTGCCGACGAGGCCGGGCCGTCCGGCGAGGACCATCGACGGCACGACGGCCGCGCCGAGGCCGGCCTCGACGAACCGCAGCACCGCGTCCATCTCCCCGCCCTCGACGGCGAACCGCGGCTCGAACCCCGCCTGCCGGCAGGCCGCCTGCGTCGCCTCCCGCAGGTCGTACCCGCGGCGGAACATCACCAGCGGCCGCGACCGCAGGTCCTCGATCCGCAGCCGGGACCGCTTCGGCGCGTCCGCGTGCGACGACACGACGACGAGCTCCTCGCGCAGGATCGGCGTCGTCTCCAGGGCCGGGTCCGTGCTCTGCAGCGGCAGGATGATCAGCGCCAGGTCGAGCTGCCCGCGCGCGAGGTCCCGTACGAGGTCGCGGGAACCGCCCTCCTCGACGCGCAGCTCGATCCCGGGGTAGCGGGTGCGGAAGCGCATCAGCGCGTCGGCGAGCAGCCCGGCGAACAGCGACGGGGTCGCGCCCAGCCGCACCCGTCCGCGCCGCAGCCCCGTCAGGTCCTGCACCTCGCGGCGGGCCGTCTCGACGTCGGCGAGGATGCGCCGTGCGAGCGGCAGCAGCGCCTCGCCGGCCGGGGTCAGCGTGATGTTGCCGCGGGCCCGGCTGAACAGGGGGGCGCCCAGCTCCGCTTCCAGGGTCCTGATCTGCTTGGACAGGGACGGCTGTGCGACGCGCAGAGTTTCCGCCGCTTGTGTGAAGTGCCTCACCTCGGCCACCGCGACGAAGTACGAAAGCTGCTGTAGCTGCACGCTTCATAGCCTACGGCTATGGAAACGAGCGTCATCATGTCTTGGACCGCACGATCGAATCGGACATACCTTCCGCCATGTGTCGTCCGTGACTCGATCCACGCCGGTGGCCACCCGCTCCCGCCCGAAGGCCCCGACGCCCGCGGCCGGTCCGCTGAAGCGGTACCGCTCGTCCGTCGGCAAGAAGGCCGTCATGGCGGTGACCGGCGCCGTCCTCGTCCTGTTCCTCATCGCCCACGCGATCGGCAACCTCAAGGTCTTCCTGGGCCGCCAGGACTTCGACCACTACTCCCACTGGCTGCGCACGATCGGCGAGCCCGCGATCCCGCACCGCGTCTTCCTGACCGTTCTGGAAGCGGTCCTCGTCGTCGCCGTGATCCTGCACATGTGGGCGGCGGTCTCCCTCGCCCGCCAGGCGCGCCGGGCCCGCCCCGTCCGGTACGCCGCGCGGCCGAAGGCGCATGAGAACCGCTACGCCACGCACGTCATGCGGTACGGCGGGATCGTCATCCTGCTGTTCGTCATCTGGCACCTGCTGGACCTGACCTTCGGCGCCGTCAACCCGAAGGGCGGGAACGCCGAGGCGTACGACAAGGTCGTCGCGGACTTCGACCCCTCCCGCTGGTACATATCGCTCTTCTACGTCGTCGCCGTCATCCTGGTCGGCCTCCACCTGCGCCACGGCCTGTTCAGCGCCGTGCAGACGCTGGGCTGGGGCCGCCAGGGCCGGTACCCCGCCGTCCGCCTGGCCGCCGACGTCGTCGCGGCGCTGCTGGTGATCGGCTTCGTGTCCGTTCCCGTCATGGTCACGATCGGAGTGGTGAAGTAGCCATGAGCGAACTGTTCACCGAAGGCACCTCGATCGAGGACGACAGGGCGCCCGCCGGCCCGATCGAGGAGCGCTGGGACAAGCGTCGCTTCGGCGGCAGGCTGGTCAACCCGGCCAACCGCCGGAAGATGTCGGTCATCGTGGTGGGCACCGGCCTGGCGGGCGGCTCGGCCGCCGCGACGCTCGGCGAGCTGGGCTACCACGTCAAGTCGTTCTGCTACCAGGACAGCCCCCGGCGCGCGCACAGCATCGCCGCGCAGGGCGGCATCAACGCGGCCAAGAACTACCGCAACGACGGCGACAGCATCCAGCGCCTCTTCTACGACACGGTCAAGGGCGGCGACTACCGCTCCCGCGAGTCGAACGTCTACCGCCTCGCCCAGGTCAGCGTCGAGATCATCGACCAGTGCGTGGCGCAGGGCGTACCGTTCGCCCGCGACTACGGCGGCCTGCTGGACACCCGGTCGTTCGGCGGCGTGCAGGTCTCCCGGACGTTCTATGCCCGGGGCCAGACGGGCCAGCAGCTGCTGCTCGGCGCGTACCAGGCCCTCGAGCGGCAGGTCGCGGCCGGCACCGTGGAGATGTTCGCCCGGCACGAGATGCTCGAGCTGATCATGGTCGACGGCGTGGCCCGCGGCATCATCGCCCGCGACATGGTCACCGGCGAGATCGAGACGCACACCGCCGACGCGGTCGTGCTGGCCTCCGGCGGGTACGGCAACGTCTTCTTCCTGTCGACCAACGCCAAGGGCTGCAACGTCACCGCCACGTGGCGGGCGCACCGCAAGGGCGCGCTGTTCGCCAACCCCTGCTACACGCAGATCCACCCGACCTGCATCCCGCAGAGCGGCGAGCACCAGTCGAAGCTGACCCTGATGTCGGAGTCGCTGCGCAATGACGGTCGGGTCTGGGTCCCGGTGAAGAAGGACGACACCCGCAAGCCGGCCGACATCCCCGAGGACGAGCGCGACTACTACCTCGAGCGCATCTACCCGGCCTTCGGCAACCTGGTGCCGCGCGACATCGCCTCCCGCGCCGCCAAGAACGTCTGCGACGAGGGCCGCGGCGTCGGCCCCGGCGGCCTGGGCGTCTACCTGGACTTCGCCGACGCGATCGCGCGGCTGGGCCGGGACGCCGTCGCCGCGAAGTACGGCAACCTCTTCGAGATGTACGAGCGCATCACCGGCGAGGACCCGTTCGAGGTGCCGATGCGCATCTACCCGGCGGTGCACTACACGATGGGCGGGCTGTGGGTCGACTACGACCTGCAGTCGACCATCCCGGGCCTGTTCGTGATCGGTGAGGCGAACTTCTCCGACCACGGCGCGAACCGCCTCGGCGCGTCCGCGCTGATGCAGGGCCTGGCCGACGGCTACTTCGTGCTGCCGAACACCATCAGCGACTACCTCGCCAAGGGCCCGCTCGAAAAGATCGGCGACGACCACGAGGCCGTCGTCGAGGCCCGCGACTCGGTGCGGGACCGCATCGAGAAGCTGCTGTCCATCGACGGCGACCGTACGCCCGACTCCTTCCACCGCGAGCTCGGCGCGGTCATGTGGGAGTACTGCGGGATGGAGCGGACCGACGCCGGCCTGCGCAAGGCCATCGACCGGATCCGCGAGCTCCGGCAGGAGTTCTGGACCCGCGTCAAGGTCCCCGGCGAGAACGAGGAGCTCAACCAGAACCTGGAGAAGGCCGGCCGCATCGCCGACTTCTTCGAGCTGGCCGAGCTGATGTGCATCGACGCCCTGCACCGCGAGGAGTCCTGCGGCGGCCACTTCCGCGCCGAGTCGCAGACCCCCGACGGCGAGGCGCTCCGCGACGACGAGAGGTTCGCCTACGTGGCGGCGTGGGAGTACACGGGCCACGCGCCCGTCCTCCACAAGGAGAACCTCGAGTACGAGTACGTCAAGATGACCCAGAGGTCGTACAAGTAATGAAGCTCACGCTGAAGATCTGGCGGCAGAAGAACGCCGCCGACGAGGGCCGGATGGCCTCGTACGAGCTCGACGGCGTCTCGCCGGACATGTCGTTCCTGGAGATGCTCGACGTCCTCAACGAGCGACTGATCCTGGACGGCGAGGACCCGGTCGCGTTCGACCACGACTGCCGTGAGGGCATCTGCGGCATGTGCTCGCTGGTGATCGACGGCACGCCGCACGGCCCGGAGAAGGCGACGACCACCTGCCAGCTCCACATGCGGAAGTTCAGGGACGGCGACGCCATCACGATCGAGCCGTGGCGGGCGCGGGCGTTCCCGGTCATCAAGGACCTGGTGGTGGACCGGTCGGCGTTCGACCGGATCATCCAGGCCGGCGGCTACATCAGCGCCCCGACCGGCTCGGCGCCCGAGGCCGCGGCCCTCCCGGTGCCGAAGGAGGACGCGAACGACGCGTTCGACGCCGCGACGTGCATCGGCTGCGGTGCGTGCGTGGCGGCCTGCCCGAACGCCTCCGCGATGCTGTTCACCGCGGCGAAGATCACCCACCTGGGCCTGGTGCCGCAGGGCCAGCCGGAGCGGTACGACCGCGTCACCGCGATGGTGGACCAGATGGACGCCGAGGGCTTCGGCGGCTGCACGAACACCGGCGAGTGCACCGCGGTCTGCCCGAAGGGCATCCCGTTCGAGACGATCTCCCGTCTCAACGCCGACCTGCTCAAGGCCGTCCGCGGCTGAGCGGGCGGCGACCCGGACTTCACGGCCCGGGCGGAAGGTACGTCCCCCCTTCCGCTCGGGCCGTGGACATTCAGCCGACCGCGAGCTGCGTGACCGACGGCCCCGGCAGGGTGAGGCTGATCTGCCCGGACTGGACGGGCAGCGAGCCGAGCGACGCGGGCGTGGCGTAGGAGACCGAACCGCCGTCCTTCTGGAGGCCGGTGGCCGTGGTGCCGCCGTCGACTCCGATGACGGCCTGCCGGCTCGTCGCGCCCTTGTTCACGATCACGATCACCTTGGGGTTCGCCGACGCGTACACCTCGACGTCCGGGAGGGTCGTCGACGAGGAGACCAAGCTGGTGCCGAAGTGCTTCAGCGCGGTGCCCTGCTGGCCGGTGAAGAAGCCCATGCCGCTGTAGATCGGCATTCGCTCGTCCAGGCCGGCGCCGTTCTGGGCGTACGACGGCCGGTCCGCGTTCGCCCGGTCGTACAGCAGGCCGAGGTCGCCGTTCTTGTCGGCGAACGCCATGCCGGTCCCGCCGGCGTCGACCACGTGGCCGAAGGCGCTGGCGGCCCACCAGATGGCGGCGTTGCGGTACTGCACGGGCTCGGTGCCGATGTTCCCGCAGCTGCTCGGCGCGGTGTGCACACTCCAGTCGGAGTTCATCTCACCGACCTCGACGCCGATCGACGACGCCCGGCTCGGGACCGTCGCCTGGATCATGCCACGGAGGCGGGTGATGTCGTTCTCCCACTCGACGGTGTTCGCCAGCAACCGGTCGTCGCAGAGGAACGTGTCGCCGCCCATGCCGTACTTGTGGAAGTCGACGAAGTCCGCCCGTGAGCCACTGCCGTCCAGGAAGGTCTGGAGGAAGTCCCAGTTCGGGTAGGCCGTGGCGGGTCCACCGATCGTGATGGTCGGGTCGACGGCCTTCATCGCGTCGTAGGCGGCGTTGAACTTCGCGGAGTAGTCCGCCGCGTCCATCTTGGCCCCGTCGGGCTCGTTGCCGAGGATCCAGCGGGTGACCGTGTTCGGCGCGCCGCCCGTGTTGAAGTGGCGGACGAGCCCGGCGGCGTCGACGGGGTCCAGGGGCGCGATCACGACCGGCGCCGCGCCGAGATCCTTGATCGAGGACACCCACTCGTCGCCGGTCGGCCCACGGTCGGCGCCGTCACCACCGGCCACGATCTTGCTGGTGGTGTCGCCGGGGACGCTGTAGACGAGCTGCATGCGCGCCAGGCCGTACCGGCCACCGCCGAGCATGGCCCGCTGGGTCGCGTCGTTGGTGATGTAGTTCCCGTAGCCGTACCCGGAGATGTCGATGCCGAAGGCCTCCGGCGGCACGGAGCGGACCGCCTGGCCGAAGGCGACGGTGACGTTGGCCGTCGCGGCGTCGGCGGGGCCGGCGGCGGACAGCAGGGCGGCGGTGACCGCACCGGCGGACAGCAGGGCTCTGAGCGTTCTCATGTGTGGACCGGCTCCGGCAGGGAAATGATCTTGAGTGATGCGGGTGGATGATCCACTCCGCGCGGTGATCCTCGCACTCACGGATGCCCTCCGACAGGGACCTGCGGCCCAATCGCGAGCCGTACGGACGCCGTCGCCGGTCGGCGCCGGACGATGAGGATCGTTGGTAGGTATATTTCAATATCAAAACGGTTGACGTAAAGATCTACCACCGCCGGGCCGTATTGCCCCACGCTAGGGCCGATCCCCGTACGATCCCGGAGGTGGACGGCCCGATGACCGTGAAAAAGAGCCGCTGGCTCATCTCCCTGACCGCGGTTGCGCTCGCGGCTTCCGCCTGTGGCGGCGGCGGGTCCGGCGGTACCAAGGACAAGTCCTTCAGCTTCGCCATCACCGAGCCGGAGCACCTCACGCCGGGCAACACCAACGACGGTCAGGGCCTCAACGTCGACGAAGCGCTGTTCGACCGGCTCATGGCGCTCGACCCGACGGGCAAGCCCGTGCCGCAGGAGGCCGAGTCCCTCACCTCCACGGACCAGAAGGTCTGGACCGCCAAGATCAAGCCAGGGCTCACCTTCCACAACGGCGAGCCGGTCACCGCGCAGAGCTACATCGACGCGTGGAACCAGGCCGCGTACGGCCCCAACGGCTGGGGCAACAACGCCTACTTCGCCACCATCGACGGCTACGACGACATGAACCCGTCGGACGAGAAGGCCAAGCCCAAGGCCGACAAGCTCCGCGGGCTGAAGGCCATCGACGACCACACCCTCCAGATCACGCTCTCCAGGCCGTTCAGCCAGCTGCCGCTGGTGCTGTCCTTCGCCGGCACCGCGCCGCTGCCCAAGGCGGCGCTGAGCGACCTCAAGGGGTTCGAGCAGAAGCCGATCGGCAACGGGCCGTTCATGCTGGACGGCGCCTGGGAGCACAACCGGCAGCTCAAGCTCAAGAAGTTCCCGGGCTACAAGGGGCCGCGACCCGCCCACGCCGACGGGCTCACCTTCAAGATCTACGCCGGCCGTGACGCCGCGTACACCGATCTGCAGGCCGGGAAGGTCGACTTCGACAGCCAGATCCCGGCGGCCAAGGTCCCGCAGGCCAAGCGGGTGCTCGCCAAGCGCTTCCTGAGCGTGCCGAGCGGCACGATGGACTTCCTCGAGTTCCCGCTGTACGACAAGGCGTTCACCAACCCGGACCTGCGCAAGGCCATCTCGATGGCCATCGACCGGCAGTCGATCGTGGACTCCGTCTACAACGGCGCGTTCAAACCGGTCGGGTCGCTGCTCGCGCCGATCGTCCCCGGCTACCGGGAGAACGCCTGCGGCCAGGCGTGCACGTACAACCCGCAGGCGGCCAAGCAGCTGTTCGACAAGGCGGGCGGCTTCAACGGCACGCTGCACCTGATGTTCTCCAACGCCGACTCGACGTACGAGCAGTGGATGACCGACATCGCCAACCAGCTCAAGCAGAACCTCGGCATCAAGAACATCGTCTTCGACAAGGTGCAGGTGTCGGACTACCTGACCAAGCTGAGCGACCACAAGGCGACCGGCCCGTACCGCAGCAACTGGATCATGGACTACCCGAGCGCGGAGGACTACCTCACCCCGCGCTGCACGCCGCCGATCCGCTCGGGCTACGAGGGTGCGGCCTGCCTCGACCTGATCAAGAAGGGGAACGCCGCCGGTGACCCGCAGCAGGCACAGCAGTTCTACCAGCAGGCCGAGGACGTCGTGCTGAAGGACATGCCGCTCACCCCGCTGTGGAACTGGCGGGACCAGGCCGGCTACTCGAACCATGTCTCGAACGTGGAGGTCGACCCGTACACCATGCCTCTGCTGCGGCTGGACAAGGTGACGGTCAAGTAGCGTGTGGCGTTTCGTTCTCCGGCGCCTGCTGCAGATGGTGCCGGTCGTCCTCGGGACGACCTTCCTGATCTACGTGCTGGTGTTCGCGCTGCCCGGTGACCCGATCCGGGTCCTGGGCGGCGACAAGCCAATGCCGCCGTCGGTCTACCAGGCGCTCCGGCACCACTACCACCTGGATGAGCCGCTGATCGCGCAGTACGGCCGGTACCTGTTCGGGCTCTTCCGCGGTGACTTCGGCGAGACGCTCAACGGCCAGTCCGTCTCGAGCCTCATGGCCTCGAGCTGGACGGTGACGGTGCAGCTCGCCCTGACCGCGTGGATCTTCGAGCTGGTCGTGGGGATCTCCCTCGGCGTGTGGGCGGGGCTGCGCAAGGGCGGGATCGTCGACTCGCTGGTGCTCAGCGGCACGACGTTCGTCATCGCGGTCCCGGCCTTCGTGCTCGGCTACTCCGCGCAGTTGATCTTCGGGCTCAAGCTCGGGTGGTTCCCGACCGTCGGCATCGACGACGGCTGGCCGTACAGCTACCTGCTGCCCGGCATGATCCTCGGCTCGTTGAGCCTGGCGTACATCGCCCGGCTCACCCGCACCAGCCTGATCGAGAACATGCGGGCCGACTACGTGCGGACCGCCCTCGCCAAAGGGTTGCCGCGTCGGCGGATCGTCGTGCGGCACACGCTGCGCAATTCGCTGATCCCCGTGGTGACCTTCCTCGGGATCGACCTGGGGAACCTCCTGGCCGGGGCGATCGTCATCGAGGGCATCTTCAACCTGCCCGGCATCGGCCAGCAGATCTTCCTGGCGATCCAGGTCAAGGACGGGCCGACGGTCGTCGGGATCACGACCTTCCTGGTCCTGATCTACCTGGCGGCCAACCTGGTCGTCGACATCCTGTACGGCGCTCTGGACCCGAGGATCCGGTATGAGTGAGACGACGGACACGCTCGCGGTCGCCCAGACCGGGTCGGAGGTCGTCGGCGCGTCCGCGTCGCTGTGGAGTGACGCGTGGCGCGAGCTCCGGCGACGTGTCATCTTCTGGGTGTCGGTCGTGATCCTCCTGGCGATGGGCCTGATGGCGGCGTTCCCGGCGCTGTTCACCGACCGTGGGTCCAACGACCGGTGCGACGTGAAGCTGGCCAAGCACGGACCGTCGTCGTGGAACCCGTTCGCGGCCGACGGCCACCCGTTCGGGTACGACACGCACGGCTGCGACTACTGGGCCCAGGTCGTGCACGGCGCCCGCGCCCCGATGATCGTCGGGTTCGTGGTGACCGGGATCGCGCTCACGCTGGCGATCGTGCTCGGCTCGCTCTCCGGGTACTTCGGGCGCTGGCTCGACGCGCTGATCTCCCGGATCACCGACATCGTCTTCGGGCTGCCTCTGGTTCTCGGCGCGCTGGTGATCCTGACGGCGTTCCCCGACCATGGCGTGTGGACGATGTCGCTGGTGCTGGGCGTGCTGTGGTGGCCGACGATGACCCGGCTGATGCGCGGGCAGGTCCTGGCGGTCCGCGACGCGGACTACGTCCAGGCGGCCCGGATGCTCGGTGCCGGAGACGTGAGGATCATGGCCCGGCACATCCTGCCGAATGCCATCGCGCCCGTCTTCGTCTACGCCATGCTCAACGTGGGCGTGGTCATCGGTTACGAGGCGACGCTCGACTATCTGGGCGTCGGCCTGGGGTATCCGACCGTCTCGTGGGGGCTACAGCTGAGCCAGGCCCAGGAGCTGTTCACCGATTATCCCTACCTGCTCATCTATCCCGCGATACTCCTGACGGCGACCGTACTGAGCTTCCTGCTGCTCGGCGACGCCGTACGCGACGCCCTGGACCCGAAACTGCGCTGATGAACACACCCGACCCCGTTCCGGGGACACCGCTGCTCCAGGTCGAGGATCTGCACGTCGAGTTCCGCATGCGCGGATCGACGGTGCACGCCGTCAACGGGCTCTCCTACGAGCTCCAGGAGGGCGAGACGCTCGCGATCCTGGGCGAGTCCGGGTCCGGCAAGAGCGTGAGCGCGCAGGCCGTGATGGGCATCCTCGACACCCCGCCCGCGTACGTCACCGAGGGCGCCGTGCGGTTCCGCGGGACCGAGCTGCTCGGCCTGCCGGAGAAGAAGCGCCGGATCTACCGGGGCGCGCACATCGCGATGATCTTCCAGGACGCGCTGTCGGCGCTGAACCCGGTGCACCGGGTCGGCGACCAGATCGCCGAGATGCTGCTCGTCCACCGGGGCATGTCCCGCGGCGACGCCCGGAAGCGGGCGATCGAGCTGATGGACCGCGTACGGATCCCGTCGGCCGCCGACCGGGCGACCGACTACCCGCACCAGTTCTCCGGCGGCATGCGGCAGCGCGTGATGATCGCGATGGCGCTGGCCCTCGAACCCGACGTGCTCATCGCCGACGAGCCGACCACCGCCCTCGACGTCACCGTGCAGGCGCAGATCATGAAGCTGCTGCGGGACCTGCAGGACGAGATGGCGATGGGCCTGATCCTCATCACCCACGACCTCGGCGTCGTGGCGGACGTCGCCGACCGCATCGTGGTGATGTACGCCGGGCGGGTGGTCGAGCAGGCCGAGGTCAAGGAGCTGTACGCCCGGCCCGCGCACCCGTACACCGAAGGGCTGCTGGCGTCGGTGCCGCGCGTCGACGTACGCGAGAGCGCGCTGACGCCGATCAAGGGGGCGCCGCCGAACCTGGCCGCGATCCCCTCCGGCTGCGCGTTCCATCCGCGCTGCCCGCGGGCGCGGGAGGAGCGCTGCCCGGACGAGGTGCCCGAGCTGCGCGACGTCACCGGCACCGGGCACGGGAGCGCCTGTCACTACGCGGAGGAGGTGCTCGGTGGCTGACGAGATCCTTCAGGTCGAGAACCTGGTCAAGCACTTCCCGCTCACCCAGGGCGTGGTGCTCAAACGCCAGATCGGGCAGGTCAAGGCGGTCGACGGGGTCTCCTTCGGGCTGCGCAAGGGCGAGACGCTCGGCCTGGTGGGGGAGTCCGGCTGCGGCAAGAGCACCCTCGCCAAGCTGCTCATGGCCCTCGAACGCCCCACCTCCGGCACCGTGCGGTTCGAGGACCGGGACGTCTTCGCGCTGTCGAAGGCGGAGCTGCGACGACTGCGGCGCCGGGTGCAGATGGTGCTGCAGGACCCCTACACCTCGCTGAACCCGCGCATGACCGTCGGCGACATCGTCGGCGAGCCGTTCGCGATCCACGGCGACCCCGACGGCGGGCGCCGCCGCCGCGTCGGGGAACTGTTGGAGATCGTCGGCCTCGACCCCGACCACGTCAACCGCTACCCGCACCAGTTCTCCGGCGGGCAGCGGCAGCGGATCGGTATCGCCCGCGCGCTCGCGCTCCGGCCCGATGTGATCATCTGCGACGAGCCGGTGTCCGCGCTGGACGTCTCGGTCCAGGCGCAGGTCATGAACCTCCTCGCCGAGCTGCAGGAGGAGTTCGGCCTGTCGTACGTCTTCATCGCGCACGACCTGGCCGTCGTCCGGCACATCTCCGACCGGGTCGCGGTGATGTACCTCGGGAAGATCGTCGAGGTCGGCGACGAGGAACAGATCTACGACCATCCGACGCACCCGTACACGCAGGCGCTGCTGTCGGCCGTTCCGGTGCCCGACCCGACGCGGCGCGGGACCCCGATCGTGCTCGAAGGCGACGTGCCGAGCCCGACGAACCCGCCGTCCGGCTGCCGGTTCCGTACGCGCTGCTGGAAGGCCCAGGACGTCTGCGCGACGGAGGAGCCCCTCCTGGAGATCAGGGCCGCGCGCGGCCCCGAGGAGGGCCCGGACGGGGGGACGACGGGCTCGCACCATCCGAGCGCCTGCCACTTCGCCGACGAGAAAATCATTCGCGCCGGATCGTGAGCGCTCGGTAGCGTCGAAGGATCTGCCGTCTCCTGATCGGCGGTTCCCATGCGCTCATTTCCCGTGCCGGACCCCGGCATGCCCGACCACCGGTCGCCCGCGCGCTACCTGCTGTGGGCGGCACGCGCCCAGGCCGGCACGATGGCCGCCGCGGCCGGTTCCGGCGTGGTGTGGATGGCCAGCCAGGCCCTCATGCCCGCCGTGATCGGCCGGGCGATCGACGCGGGCCTGACCTCCCGCGACGCCGGGGCCCTGCTGACCTGGTCCGGAATGCTGCTGGCCCTCGGCGTGATCCAGGCGATCACCGGCGTGCTGCGGCACCGCTTCTCCACGGTCAACTGGCTGGGCGCGGCGTTCCGCACGGTCCAGGTGACGACCCGCCAGGCCACCCGGCTCGGCGCGACGCTGCCGAAGCGGCTCGCGAGCGGCGAGGTCGTCAGCGTCGGGATCGCTGACATCTCCCACATCGGCGCGGCGATGGACATCTGCGGACGCGGGAGCGGCGCGGTCGTCTCGATCGGCGTGGCGGGCGCGGTCCTGCTGACGACCTCCTGGCGGCTCGGCCTGATCGTGCTCGCCGGAGTGCCGCTGCTGGCCTTCGTGGTGGGCCCGTTGCTGCGCCCGCTGCACCGGTACCAGCAGCGCCAGCGCGAGCTGCAGGGCGAGCTGGCCACCCGGGCGGGCGACATCGTCGCCGGACTGCGCGTGCTGCGCGGGATCGGCGGCGAGCAGGTGTTCGCCGCGCGGTACCGCGAGGAGTCCCAGACCGTTCGTGCGGCCGGTGTCCGCGTCGCGCGCACCGAGTCACTCCTGGACGGCGCGCAGGTGCTACTGCCCGGCCTGCTCGTCGCGCTGGTCACCTGGGCGGGGGCGCGGTTCGCCCTGAACGGCGAGATCACGACCGGCGAGCTGGTCGCCTTCTACGGATACGCCGTCTTCCTCGTCGACCCGCTGCGGACCCTCACCGAGGCGGCCGACAAGCTCACCAAGGCGCACGTCGCCGCGCGCCGGGTCGTGCGGATCCTCCGGATGACCCCCGAGCCGCCCGACCTGGGGACCGGCTCCCCGGCCGACGGCGACCTGGTCGACGGGGAGTCCGGCGTCGTCGTACGGCCCGGCCGCCTCACCGCGATCGCCGCGACCACTCCGGAGGACGCCCAGGCCATCGCGGACCGGCTCGGCCGCTTCGCCGACGGGGCGGTCACCTGGGGCGGCGTCCCGCTGCGCGAGCTGTCCCTGCCGTCCGTGCGCGAGGCGATCCTGGTCGCCGACAACGAGGCGCGGCTGTTCTCCGGGCGGCTGCTGGACGAGCTCGGCGGCCCCGGCGGGGCACCGGAGCCCGCCGTCCGGGCGGCACTGCGCACGGCGTGCGCGGAGGACGTCGTCGACGAGCTGCCGGACGGCCTGCACTCGGCGGTCGCCGAGGGCGGCCGGGAGTTCTCCGGCGGCCAGCAGCAGCGGCTCCGGCTCGCCCGCGCCCTCGCCGCCGACCCGGACGTCCTCGTCCTCGTCGAGCCGACGTCGGCGGTCGACGCCCACACCGAGGCCCGGATCGCGGGCCGCCTCGGGGCGCACCGCGAGGGGCGCACGACGGTCGTGTGCACGACCAGCCCGCTCGTGCTCGACCACGCGGACGAGGTGATCTTCGTCCAGGACGGCAAGGCCGCGGCGACGGGCCGCCACCACGAGCTGCTCACCGCCGAGCCCGCCTACGCCACCACCGTCACCCGAGAGGAGCCATGATCGTGTCGGAGGGGCGCGACGCCACGACGGAGATCGTCGAGGAGACGCAGCGGCCGAGCCAGGGGGAGAACGTCACGGCCGAACAGCGCGGCGGCGAGGGGACTCGGCGTCCGGAGGCAGCGCGGCGGCCGGGCGAGGGGCACGACGCGGCTGAAGAGCGCGGCGACCGGACCGATGACGGGACCCGGCGGCCGGGAGAGGCGCACGACGTGACTGGGGCGGCCACGCGGATCCTGCCGGTCGCCTCGGCGGCCCAGGTGCGGGCGTACGCGCGGCGGCTGACACTCGCCTACCCCCGGGAGCTCGCCGTCGTGCTAGGCCTGCACGGCCTCTCCGCGATCGCCGGGCTGGTCGCCCCGCGTCTCCTGGGCGAGCTCGTGCAGAACGTCCGCGACGGGTCCTCGCACGTGACGGTCGACCGGATCGCGATCGCCATCCTGGTCTTCGTCGTCGCGCAGGGCGTGCTGCTGCGGTACGCCGTCTTCATGTCCGCGCGGCTCGGCGAGAAGGTCCTGGCGCGGTTGCGCGAGGAGTTCGTCGACCGGGTCCTGGAGCTGCCGCTGTCCACGGTCGAGCGGGCCGGCACCGGCGACCTGGTCACCCGCACGGCACGCGACGTCGACGCCCTCGCCCGTACGGTGCGGCACGCGGTGCCCGAGACGCTGATCGCGATGGTCACCGGCGCGTTCGCGGTCGGCGCGCTGGTCCTCGTCGGGCCGCTGCTGGCCCTGCCGTGCCTCGTCGGGGTGCCGCTGCTGTGGTGCGGCACCCGGTGGTACCTCAAGCGCGCCCGCGACGGGTACCTCTGGGAGAACGAGGCGTGGGGCGGCGTGACCTCCGGGCTCACCGAGACCGTCGACGGCGCGCGGACCATCGAGGCGCTGCGCTTGGAGCGCCGCCGCGTCGCGCGGACCGACGCCGACCTCGCCGGCGCGTGGAAGGCCGAGCGGTACACCCTCGGGCTGCGCCTGGTGTGGTTCCCGCTGGTGGAGATCGGCTACGTGCTCCCGGTCGCGGCGACGCTGCTGATCGGCGGGCTGTTCTACCTCCACGGCCTGGCGTCGCTCGCCCAGGTCACCGCCGCCACGCTGTACGTCCAGCAGCTCATCGACCCGCTCGACCGGTTCCTGTCCTGGGTCGACGAGCTGCAGGTCGGCGGCGCGTCCCTGGCGCGGCTGCTGGGCGTCGCCGAGGTGCCGACGGACCGCGTGCCGAGCGACGAACGGCCCGACGGCGAGCGGATGGCGGTCGACGCGGTGCGGTACTCCTACCGGGACGGCCAGGACGTGCTGCACGGGGTCGATCTGCGCCTGCGGCCGGGAGAACGGCTCGCCATGGTGGGGCCGAGCGGCGCGGGCAAGTCCACCCTCGGCCGCCTGCTCGCCGGCGTGCTGCGGCCCCGCACCGGGGCGGTCACCGTCGGCGGGGTCCCGCTGGTGGACCTGCCGCTGGAGGACCTGCGCCGCAACGTCGCCCTGGTCACCCAGGAGCACCACGTGTTCCGGGGTACGGTGCGCGACAACCTGGTGCTGGCCCGGCCGGACGCGACCGACGAGGAGCTGGCGCGGGCACTGGACGCGGTGGACGCGTCGTGGGCGCAGGCGATGCTGGACACCGAGGTGGGCACCGGCAACACGGCGCTGTCACCGGCCCAGGCGCAGCAGCTCGCGCTCGCCCGTCTCGTCCTGGCCGATCCCCACACGCTCGTGCTGGACGAGGCGACCTCGCTGCTGGACCCGCGCGCCGCACGGCACCTCGAGCGCAGCCTGTCGGCGGTGCTCGACGGCCGCACGGTCGTGGCCATCGCGCACCGGCTGCACACCGCGCACGACGCCGACCGCGTCGCCGTCGTGGAGGACGGCCGGATCATCGAGCTCGGCGGTCACCAGGAGCTGATCGCGCGGGACGGCTCCTACGCCGCGCTGTGGCGGTCCTGGCACGGCTCGCCTGGGCATTGACCCGGGCGAACGCCACTTGGTTACGAAAGTCCCCGGCAGAGGCCTCGGCTCGGCTGCGCACCGACCCCGGCCACCGAGCGCAGGTCACGACATCTGACGGGTCGGCCGGCACCGGCGTCAGATGGGGAGGACCGGGCCTGCCCCGGCGCGATCTTCCAGCGCGGACCTGACGTCACGGAACAGGGTCCGGCCGTAGTCACGGTAGGGGACGGACTCCGCGTACCGGAAGTGATCACGTACCGCGGCCCGCGTGGTCTCGGGGTCCCCGGACTCCAGCGCTTCGACGATCGGGTCATGCGAGCCGATGCCCCACTGTTCTCCGCTTTCCGGATCCGGGGGGATGGAGCTGACGATGATCAGCTCCTGGAGGGGTTCGATCAACAACTCCAGCGCCGGCAGTTGCAGTGCCTTGATGATCGACAGGTGGAACTGCAGGTGCTCCTGGTGCGCCGTCGACCAGTCCCTGGCCCGGACCCCGTCCTCAAACCGCCGCAAGTGCCCGCGAATCGGCTGCAACGTCTCATGGTCGCCCACTCGCGCGGCCTCGGCGGCGAGCGTCGACTCCAGCGTGACCCGCGCGGCCAGGACCTCGCCGATGGTGACCTCCGACCGTTGCATCCGCAGGGTCAACGCGGTGGTGAGGATGTCGTCGCGCGGGACGGCGACGAAGATGCCGTGTCCATGCCGCACCTCGACGAGCCCCATGGACGACAGCGTGCGCAAAGCGTCGCGCACGACGCTCCGGGAGACCCCGAGCGACTCTGAGAGCGCCTCCGCGGTGGGCAACCGGCTGCCCGGTGCGTACTTCTCGTGCACGATCGCCTGCCGCAGTTGCGCCACGACCTGGTCGCTGAGCCTACCCACGTGCTCTCCTCGGTGCGCTCGCCGGACGGCACTGCGCTGGTGCGGGACCGCCACGCGGCGCTAGCGCCGCCGGTGTGGCCGTACCGGCATGGTCTTGTCGGAAATAAGCATTATACGTATCATCCCATACATCATAAGTATGATCTTTCGAGCTTCCGGGGGACTCTGCTCGTCAGAGCATCGACATGGGAGTGTGCAGATGAGAGTTCTGCAAGGGATCGCCGCGACGGCCGTCGCGGTGGCGGCGCTCGGGATGAGCGCATGCAGCAACGGCACAAGCGCGCAGCCCAAGGATGCCGGTCTGCCCTCCACACCCCTCGAGGTGAAGAGTGCGGTCGACTCGGCATTGCGGGCGAAGTTCCCCGAGAACATCCGGGCGAGCGGAGCGCTGCGCGTCGCGACCGACCCCAGTTATCCGCCGAGCGCGTTCAAGAGTTCCGCAGGAAAGATCATCGGTGTCGGCGCCGACTTCGCCGCGGCCATCACGGCCAAGACGGGCCTGCGTTTCGAGTGGGTCGAGGTGCCCTTCGACGGCATGCTCGCCGGTCTGAAGGCACACCGCTTCGACGCCAGCTGGTCCGCGTGGACCGTCACCCGCGAGCGGACGGAAGTGCTGAACCTGGTCACCTACGTCAACGGGGGCACGTCCGCACTGGTCAAGACCGGGAACCCCAAGGGGATCAAGAAGCCGCTCGACCTGTGCGGGCACACGGTCGCCGCGCAGACCGGCACGCTCCAAGCCCAGGGCGATATGGACGGCCTCCGGCAGCAGTGCGCGGCGGCGGGCCGACCGGCGATCAAGCCGATGATCGTGCCGCAGCAGACCAACGTCAACCAGGCGGTCGCCACCGAGCGCGCGGACGCGATGCTCGCCGACAATACGGCGGTCGCGTACCAGGCGAAGCTCCAGCCCGACCTGTTCGAGTCCGTGAGCACCATTTTGATCAGCCCGGAGCCGGCCGGAGTCGCGGTGCCCAAGGACGACTCGCAGCTCGCCACCGCGCTCGCGGCGACCTATAACGCCCTGATCGCCGACGGAACCTATACGAAGATCCTCAAGCGCTGGGACATACCGAACGCGGCGCTCCCGAAGTCCCAGGTCAACCCGGTGACCTCGTGAGCGGGCCCACGACCTCGCCAACAGGTACGGCAGCGCCGCGAACAAGATCGATGAATGCCGGCGAAGAGGGGCGTATGAGCACCGACGTTCGTTTCGACCACGACCGGGTCGACCTGGCGGACCTCATCTCCATAGCCGATCACGAACCGGTCCGGCGGCGCCCCGTCGGGCAGGCGGTCGGCGGCGGCGTGATTCTCGTGCTGGCCGGATTCGCCGTCGCCATCCTCGTCACCAACCACTCGTTCGACTGGCCGACGGTCGGCGACTACCTCTTCGACGTCGGTGTCCTCAAGGGCATCGCCGTGACACTGGAACTGACGATCATCGCGATGTTCGTCGGCATCGTGTGCGGTGTCGTCCTCGCGGTGCTGCGTCTGTCGGGGAGCCCGATTCCCCGCTCCGCCGCGGCGCTGTACATCTGGTTCTTCCGCGGGACACCGGTGCTGGTCCAGGTGTTGTTCTGGGGATTCGCGGCGTCGCTCTTCCCTCGGGTCGGGCTCGGCATCCCGGGTGTGGGGTTCCTCGTGAGCTGGGATACGAACACGGTGATCCCGATCTTCGCGGCCGCGGTGCTCGGCCTCGGACTCAACGAGGCCGCGTACGTCGCGGAGATCGTCCGAGGCGGACTGCTCAGCGTGCCGTCAGGGCAGTCGGAGGCCGCGGACGCGCTCGGCCTGGGCCGGTTCGCGACGCTGCGGTTCGTCGTGCTGCCGCAGGCGATGCGGGCGATCATCCCGCCGATCGGCAACCAGTTCATCTCGATGCTGAAGATGACCTCGGTCGTGCTGGTCATCGGCGTCGGGGACCTGCTCGAATCGGTCACCCAGATCTACTCGCGCAACTACCGCCAGATCCCGCTGCTGATCGTCGCGAGCATCTGGTACCTGGTCATGACCACGCTGCTCACCCTGGTGCAGGCGCGCCTGGAGAAGAGGTTCGGCCGCAGCCTCACCCGAGTGGGGGGCGCCCGATGACCGGTGCCGGGATCGGGCCGGTCGTCCAGGCCCACGACGTGCACAAGAACTTCGGCACGATCGAAGTGCTGAAGGGGATCGACCTGACCGTGGAGCGCGGCGAGGTGGTGTGCCTGCTGGGAGCCTCGGGCGCGGGCAAATCCACCTTCCTCCGCTGCATCAATCACCTGGAGACCGTCGACCGCGGGTTCATCCTCGTCGACGGGCGGCTGATCGGCTCCGATCTCGTCCGGGGACGCCTGCACGAGGCGCGTCCATCCGTCGTCACGGAGCGCAGGTCCCGGATCGGAATGGTGTTCCAGCAGTTCAACCTGTTCGGGCACATGACGGTGATGGAGAACGTGATCCTGGCGCCGATGCGGGTGAAGAAGGAGAGCCGGGCGGTCGCCGTCGAGCGCGGTGTCCGGCTCCTGGAGCGGGTCGGGCTCGGGGACAAGCAGGATTCCTACCCGGGTCACCTCTCCGGCGGGCAGCAGCAGCGCGTGGCCATCGCGCGGGCGCTGGCGATGGAGCCGACCCTGATGCTCTTCGACGAGCCGACCTCCGCCCTCGACCCGGAGCTCGTCGGCGAAGTCCTCGACGTGATGCGGGACCTCGCCGCCTCGGGGATGACGATGGTGGTGGTGACACACGAGATGGGGTTCGCCCGTCAGGTCGCCAGCACCGTGGTCTTCATGTGCGAGGGCCGCATCGTCGAACAGGGGCCGCCGGAAAAGGTCATCGGCGCACCGGCCCACGAGCGCACCCGCTCCTTCCTGGGGAAGGTGCTGTGATGGCCCCGGAGACGTTGGCGCGGCAGGTCACGGACCGAATCGAGAGGCTCGCTCCCGAGTTGACGAGTCTCAGCCGGGAGATCCACGGGCTGGCCGAGCTCGGGTTCGCCGAGCACGGATCCGTCGCTGCCATCGCCGAGCTGGTGGCGGCGCACGGGATCGAGGCGCGGGTCGGCGTTCACGGCATGGAGACCTCGATCGAGGCCTGTGCCGGGGATCCGGCCGGTCCGCGGATCGCGATCCTGGCCGAGTACGACGCGCTGCCCGGCATCGGGCACGGCTGCGGGCACAACGTCATCGGCGCGGCGGCGGCCGGGGCGTTTCTCGGGCTGCTCGACGTGGTCGCCGGGACGGGCGGCTCGGTCGTTCTGCTCGGCACGCCGGCCGAGGAGAACGGCTCAGGCAAGGAGATCATGGCCCGCGCGGGCGCGTTCGCGGGGATCGACGCCGCGATCATGCTCCATCCCGCCGACCGCGACAGCATCCACTTCGCCACTCTCGGGCTACGTTCGGTCGAGGCGACCTATCACGGGATTCCGGCGCACGCCTCGTCCCGGCCCGAGGTCGGCCGCAACGCCCTCGACGCCGTCGTCGCCGCGTACCAGGGCATCGCCGCCCTGCGTCAGCACATGCCGCAGACCGATCGTGTGCACGGAGTCATCACCGAGGGGGGCGAGGTCGCGAACGTCGTGCCCGCCCGGGCTTCGCTGAGGCTGCTGATCCGGTCCCCTGAGCTGGACCCGCTGCTCGCCCTGAGCGAGCGGGTACAGCGCATCCTCGAAGGCGCGGCGCTGATCACAGAGACCAGGCTGGAGGCGGTCTGGGACCGGATCCAGCCATGCCTGCCGGTCCGCGGCAACGACACGCTCTGCGCCCGCTTCGGAGTGCACATGGCCGGGCGCGGGCGGACCCCGAGCTCGGGCCGGAGCGCCCCGGGTTCGGAGCCGAGCGCCCAGGGCTCGACCGACCTGGGCAACATCAGCTTGCGCGTCCCGTCGATCCATCCCACCCTCGCCATCGCGCCGCCGGAGACCGCGCTCCATACCCCCGCCTTCGCCGAGTACGCCGGCTCGGAGTGGGGCGACCGGGCGGTCGTCGACGGGTCGGTCGCCCTGGCCATGACCGCGCTCGACTTCCTCACCGACGCCGAGCTGCGGGAACGCAGTCGCGCCGAGTTCGAGGCCGCCGGCGGCGTCGTCGACGTACCGGCTCTGCTCACGCCTCCCGGCGGGCGGCCGGACACCTCGGAAGGTCTTGAATGAGCCACGATGACCGCGGGTTCGCGACCAGGTTGGTGCATGGCCGGGGAGCGAACCCGCTGGGAGCGGTCGCGACTCCGGTCTTCGACACGGCGTCGTTCGCCATGGCGGACATGGCAATGCACGAACGGACCGTCGAGGCTCCGTCGGTGCACGACTATTACTCGCGCGCAGGCAACCCGACCGTCGCCGCGCTCGAGTCGACGCTGGCGTCGATCGAGTCGGCGCCACGCGCGCTGGCCTTCGCCTCGGGGATGGCGGCGATCACAACGGCGTCGCTCGCCCTGGGTCGCAGCGGGGGCCACTTCATCGCGTCCGACCAGCTGTTCGTCAACACCCGGCAGTGGCTGGCGCACGACCTGCCGGACTTCGGATGCGAGGTGACGTTCGTCGACCTGACGGATTTAAAAGCGCTGGAGGCCGCCTTCCGGCCCACCACCCGCGTGGTGTTCTTCGAGGAGTTCACCAACCCGCTGCTCGACGTGCTCGACATCGAGGCGATCGTCGCGATCGCGCACGATCACGAAGCGCTGGCGGTGGTGGACAACACGTTCGCCACCCCGGTGCTGTTCCGGCCGCTGGAGCTCGGCACCGACCTCGTGATCCACAGCGCGACCAAGTACCTGGCCGGGCACGGCCGGGTACTGGCCGGGGCGCTCGCCGGGAGCGGGCCGGCCATGGACGCGATCGCCGTGCTGCGCCGCAGACTGGGAACGATCATCACCCCGCACAACGCCGCCGCCGTCATCGAGGGGATGAGCACGCTCGAGCTGCGAGTCGACCGGGCCAGCGCGACCGCGCTGCGGCTCGCGGAACTCGCCGACGCCCACGAAGCGACGAGCACGGTCAACTATCCGGGGCTGCCGAGCGCACCGGCGCATGAGCTCGCGTGCCGGCTGACGGGCGGACGCCGCTTCGGCGGGATGCTCTCGTTCGCACTGTGCAGGCCGGAGCGCAAGGCCGCGGTCTACAACGCGTTCACGCGGTTCGTCAGGGCCACCAGCCTTGGTGACGTCGTGAGCCTGGTGGACTCGGTGGACGATCCCGATGTCCTGCGTCTTTCCGTCGGTATCGAGAGCCCCGACGACCTGCTCACCGACTTGGAGAAGGCACTCGACGCGGCCTTGTGAAAACGGGACCGCCCTCACATGACTACCGAAAGAGGATGGTGCACCAGTGAGCAACCCGGCGATCGGCCTGTCCGGGACCACTGCCGAAGACAAGGTGCTGCGCGAGGTGGAGGACCGGGTGCTGTGGCTGTCGACGGCCATCATCCACCACGCGAACCGGGTTCGCCCGAATCAGTCGGGGTTGAAGGTGGGAGGGCATCAGGCATCATCGGCGTCGATGGTGTCGATCATGACGGCGCTGTGGTTCCGGCATCTGCGTCCGGACGACCGGGTGTCGGTCAAGCCGCATGCCTCGCCGGTACTGCACGCGATCAACTACCTACTGGGCGGGCTGGACGCCGGATACCTGACCAGACTGCGCGAGTTCGGGGGGCTGCAGAGCTATCCGAGCAGGGTGAAGGATCCGGATCCGGTCGACTACTCGACCGGCTCGGTCGGGATCGGCGCGACGGCGCCGATCTGGGGCGCCCTGTCCCGCCGGTACGTGGACGGCCTGGTAGGGGGTGCGGGTACCGGGCGGCAGTACTCGCTGTTGGGCGACGCGGAACTGGACGAGGGCGCGGTGTGGGAAGCCGTGCTCGACTCGGCTGTGGCCGAGCTCGGCGAGATCGTGTGGATCATCGACCTGAACCGTCAGTCGCTGGACCGTGTCGTGCCGAAGATCGCGGCCGACAAGTTGCAGGGCATGTTCACCGCTGCCGGCTGGCAGGTGATCACGCTGAAGTACGGCAGGCTGCTCCAGGAACTGTTCGCCCGTCCCGGCGGCGGCGAACTGCGGCGCCGCATCGACGCGATGCCCAACCCCGAGTACCAGCGGCTGCTGCGCTGCGGAGCGGCCGAGCTGCGGCAGCGCCTGCCCGGCGACGGGCCGGGCGCCGGGCGGATCGCCGAACTGGTCGAGCAGGTGGACGACACCACGCTGGTCGACGTGATCGCCGACCTCGCCGGTCACGACCTGGCCGCCCTGGACGAGGCGTTCTCCGCGATCGACGACACCCGCCCGACGGCGATCTTCGCCTACACGATCAAGGGCTACGGCCAGGCCACGAAGGGCCATCCGCAGAACCACTCGGCCCTGCTCTCCGACACGCAACTACGCGAAATGGCCCTCCGGGTCGGCGCCGACCCGGACGAGCCTTGGCGGTCGTTCCCCGATGACAGCCCGGCGCACGCGCTGTGCGTGCGAACCGCGCAGCGGCTGCGCCGCCAGGACATCCCTCAGGTGGCACCGCCCGGCCTGCCCGTGGACATCGGCCGGACCCCGTCCGGCATGGCGACCACGCAGGCAGCACTCGGCCGCGTCCTGCTCGACCTGACCCGGGAGGCACCCGAGGCGGCGCGCCGGGTGGTGACGGTCAGCCCGGACGTCTCCTCGTCCACGAACCTGGGCGGCTGGGTGAACAAGGCCGGCGTGTGGTCCGCGACCGAACGTCCCAACTGGTTCGCCGACGACAGTGAGACCATCCTGCACTGGCGTGAGAGACCCACCGGCCAGCACATCGAGCTGGGCATCGCCGAGGTCAACCTGGTCGGCCTGCTCGGCGAGCTGGGCGCGACCTGGAGCCGGTGGGGACAGCCGCTGCTGCCGATCGGGGTGCTCTACGACCCGTTCGTGGAGCGTGCTCTGGAACCCTGGTCGTACGGCATCTATGCGGGCGGGCAGTCGATCCTGATCGGCACCCCGTCCGGAGTCTCACTGGCACCCGAGGGCGGAGCACACCAGTCGATCAAGACGCCGTCCATCGGCCTCGAGCAACCCGGCTGCGTCAGCTACGAGCCCGCGTTCGTCGTCGACACGGAGTGGAGCCTGCTGGCCAGCCTGGCCCGGCTCGGTAGGCCCGATGGCTGTTCGGCCTATCTGCGGCTGTCCACCCGCCCGGTCGATCAGACTTTGGCCGCCGTGCCCGTGGACCCCGCGGCCCGGGAGCGACGCCGCCGGCATGTGGTGGCGGGCGCCTACCTGCTGCGGCGCACCGACAGACCAGCGGTCGGCATCGCGGCCATGGGCGCCGTCGTGCCCGAGGCCCTGGCCGCAGCCGAACGCCTGGAGCACGTCGGCATCGCCGCGGACGTGATCTGCGTGACCAGCCCCGACCTGCTCTACCGGGCCGTGCGCGCACGGCAGGGCCACGGGGCGGCCGAGTCCTGGATCCTCGACCAGGTCTTTCCGGCCGACCGCGCCACACCGCTGGTCACCGTGCTGGACGGGCACCCGCACACGCTGGCGTTCCTGGCCACCATCAACCGGGTGCCGACCACCGCGCTGGGAGTGACCCGCTTCGGGCAGTCCGGTTCCCTCGAGGACGTCTACCAGCACCACGGTCTCGACACCGACAGCATCATCCGCGCAGCCCTCGACCTCGCCCACCGGAACGCCTGACGGCCTGATGCTGACCGGAACAGTGGACCTGAGTACATCCCCGGACGGTGGCCAGCCGTATGGGGGGCGCGGCCCGGGATCCGTAGCGTCCGGGGTATGACTGATCGCCGCCTTGGAAACCCCGCCCTGACCCGCCGGAGTGTGCTCGGCGCTGCCGTCGCGCTCGGCGCGGGAGGCGTCCTGACCACCGGCATTCCAGCTCAGGCGGCCGAGCCGTCCAAGCTCGAAGGTCAGATCGACGCCCTCGCCGGACGGCTCGAGGCCGACCTGATCGCCCTGCGCCGCGACATCCACCGCCACCCCGAACTGTCGGGCGGCGAGGTCCACACCGCCGCGCTGGTCGCGGACCGGCTGCGCGCCGCCGGCCTGGAGGTGACCACGGGCGTGGGCGGCCACGGGGTCGTCGGCGTCCTGCGGGGCAAGGGGCGCGGTCGGACGGTCGCCTACCGGGCGGACATGGACGCCGTGCCGCCAGACTCGCAGATCAACGGCGGTCCGGATCCCGCGCACGTGTGCGGCCACGACCTGCACACCACGATCGGCGTCGGGGTCGCCGAAGTGCTGGCGCGCTTGCGGACCCGACTCCACGGCCGGGTGGTATTCCTCTTCCAGCCGGGGGAGGAGGCCCTCGCCGGGGCGCAGGCGATGATCTCCGACGGCGTGCTGGAGCGGACGAGGCCGGACGAGATCCACGCACTGCACTGCGGTCCCTTCCCGGTCGGCACGTTCGCGGTCACGCCGGGTACCGGGCTTCCGGGTCTGGACCACGGCAGCATCACGCTGACCGGGCCCGATGCGTCCGACCGGGCTGAGCGGCTCGTCGCCGACATCAGCGCGCTGTCGACGGTCGCGGTTCCGCAGACGTCCGCCGACCTCGAACGGCTCATCCGGGAGGTGGAGACGCCGCACGGGCCGCTGGCCCGGTTCGTCTGGATGAGGGCCGGCGCGCGTCCCGCCGCCAACGGCGATGTCGAGGTGCGCGCGATGTACCGGTGCTGGCCGCAGGAGCGCGTCCCGGAGATCCGCGACCAGTTGCGGCGCCTGACCGGCCGGTACCCGGACGCCCGCATCGAGTTCCCCGCCGACGCGTTCCCAGCGATGGTGTGCCCGCCGCGTCCGGGACGGGAGGTCCGCGACTACCTGGCGCGCAGACTCGGCCGTCCGGCCGTCACGACCATGCACGCGGCGATCCCGTTCAGTGGCGAGGACTTCGCACTGTTCCTCCGCCGCGTCCCCGGGACGTTCAGCTTCCTCGGCGTCCGACGGCCCGGCGTGGACATCACCACTGCGTACCCGCACTTCGGCGCCTTCGACCCGGACGAGCGCGCCATCGGCGTCGGCGTCCGTGCGATGGCCGGCTGGCTCGCCCACCGCACCGGAACTGGGCACTCTGCATCGTAACGAGCGCTTGGTCGATAGATGGGCGTGCTTTCATGATCACATGAGGTATGAGGAGGCGCTGTCCGGCGTCCGTGAGCTGTGCGTCGAACATCTGGGGGAACACATCGGGGCTCAGCTGGCGGCGTTGGCACGGCCCGGGTTCGAGCTGAAGCCCGCGGATGAGGATGCCGCGGTGACCGGCTTGTGCCGGTGGGGCGGCCCGGCGCTGCTGGAACCGGGCACGCAGTGGCCCGTGTACGCGGGTGTGCCGCTCAGCGTGTACACCGTGCTCGATGTCGGTGCGCTCGGCCCGTGGCTCGGTGATCAGGTCCCGGCGACCGGGTCCGCGCTGCTCAATTTCTTCTTCCTGGATCCACGGACCGGCTCCGAGGAGGTTCCGAAAGACGCCGGCGGCTTCAGCTACGAGGATCCGTGGGTATGCCGGGTCGTTCCCGCCGATCCACGACGCGCGGTCGAGGTGCCGGCGCCGGATCCGGCTCCGAGATTCGACCGAGTTCCGCTGCACGCCCACCCTGTCGTCACCTTGCCTTCGGCCTCGTCCTACGACTGCGATCCGGTGCTCGGCACGCTCGACTATGGAGACGCGATCGAGGAGTCCTCTCTTTACCAGGTGGATCCCGCCTGGCTGGTGGTCGACAGGTTCGGCGAGACCGCCTGGCCGCAGTACTGCGTGGACGAGCAGGGCCTCGAGTGGGGCGGCATGCGCAATCAGGCGTTCGGCTGGCCGCCGATCCACAGCTATGGCGTTGGCCTGTTGGAGGATCTGTCGCAGGACGAGCCCTACGCTCACCTGCTCACTCTCGGCGCCACCGACATGTGGGAATGGGGCGATGGGGGCATCGTGAGGTTCGTCGCCCCGGCCAAAGCGCTCCGTGAAGGCGACCTGAACCAGGCGCGAGCCAATCCCGACGCCTGGTAGCGAGCGACTGGTAGCGAGCGACTGGTTGCGGGGTGCCTTCCTTGCCGTCGGCGTTGACGTCACAAAGTGCGCAAACGGGGCATCCGTCGGTCCACTACGGCGGCAAAGTGTCCACTACGGCGGCAAAGTGGCGGTCAGGAGCGGGGGAGCTTGACCACGCCGACGAAGAAGTCGTCGATCTGGCGAACCACCTTGATGAACTGGTCGAAGTCTACGGGCTTGGTGACGTAGGCGTTGGCGTGCAGGCGGTAGCTGCGGAGGATGTCCTCTTCGGCCTCGGAGGTGGTGAGGACGACGACCGGGATCGTGCGCAGCGTCTCGTCGGCCTTGATCTCCCCCAGCACCTGCCCGCCGTCCATGCGGGGCAGATTGAGGTCGAGGAGCACCAGGTCGGGACGCGGCGCGTCGGCGTAGTCGCCCTCCTGCCGCAGGAAGCGCATCGCCTCTTCACCGTCGCCGACGATCGACAGCCGGTTGCTGACCTTGTTGTCCTTGAACGCCTCTTTGGTCAGCACGACGTCACCGGGATCGTCCTCGACGAGGAGCACGTCGATCGGGCGGATGGTCACGTCGTTCATTCCTCGGCGTTCTCTGCGGTGTCGTCGGCGATGGCGGGCAGCGTCCATCGGATCGTGGTGCCCTGCTGCTCCGGCTCGGTGTCCAGCCAGATCCGCCCGCCATGGTATTCGACGATTTTCTTGCACAACGCCAGCCCGATCCCGGTCCCGGCGTATTCGTCCTTGGGGTGCAGGCGCTGGAAGATGAGGAAGATCCGGTCGGCGTACGCGGCGTCGATGCCGATGCCGTTGTCGCTGCAGGCGAACTCCCAGACCTCCTCGTCCCGCCGGGCCGAGACGTGCACGCGCGGCGCCTCCTCGCTGCGGAACTTGATGGCGTTGCCGATGAGGTTCTGGAACAGCTGGGTCAGCAGGGTCGCGTCGCCGGTCACCTTGGGCAGCGGGTCCCAGCTGATCCCCGCGTCCGACTCGGAGCGGGCGAGGCCGAGGTTGTCCATGGCCCGCTGCAGGACCGTCTCGCAGTCCACGACCGCCATGTCGCGGCTCACCCGGCCGACCCGGGAGAAGTTCAGCAGGTCGTTGATGAGCGACTGCATGCGCTTGGCGCCGTCGACCGCGAAGTCGATGTACTGCCGGCCGCGGTCGTCGAGGACGTCGGAGTAGCGGCGTTCGAGCATCTGGCAGAAACTCGCGACCTTGCGCAGGGGCTCCTGCAGGTCGTGGCTGGCGACGTAGGCGAACTGCTCCAGCTCGGCGTTGGAGCGGCGCAGCTCCTGGGTCTGCGCGTCGAGCTTGGTGCGCGCTTCGGACGCCTCCCGCCACTCCTCCAGGATGTGGTTGCGCATCGCGTCGATGTGCGCGGCCAGCTCGGCGATCTCGGCCGGCCCGGAGACCTGCAGCGGATGCGTCAGGTCGCCCTGGGAGACGCGGCGGACCTGGCCGGTCAGCGCGGACACGGGACGCAGGACCGTGCGCCGGATCAGGAGGGTGAGCCCGAGGGCGCCCACGACCAGGGCGATCGCGCCGCCGAGCAGGGTCTCGTACAGCCGGTTCACCTGGTCGTTCAGCCGGCCGGCGGCGCGGTGCTGCAGCGCGGCGAGCCGGGTGCGCTCGGTCGCGACCGCGTCACGGACCGTGGCGAACCGCTGCTCGCCCAGGATCTCGGACGGCTTCCCCGTCTTGGTGATCACCGGGTCGGCGTAGTCGTGCCGCCAGGCGGCCAGCCGGGAGCCGACCTCGGTGAGCCCGGCGCGGGCCGTCCCGGCGTCGTGGGTGTCGCGCAGGAGCCGCGTCGTCTCGGCGATGGCGGCGGAGGTCTCGGCCTCGGCGCGCCGGTAGTCCGCGGGACCCGTCGCGGCGCCGGTCAGCGCGTACGCGCGCACCGCTCCGACCTCCGCCGAGATGGACGTGCTGAGCCGGCCGGACTGCAGCACGGCCGGGTCGATGTGCCGGAGCAGCGTCGAGCGGGCCGAGGCGCCGTCCTGGACCGCCAGCCCGATGACGGTGCCGACAACGACGACCGCGAGCAGCAGGAGGACGATGCCGAGGCCGTACCAGTGGCCGACGCCGAACCTCGGTACGCCCTCCGCGTCGACCTGGAGCGTCGGCTGGCGCGGGCGGCGTATCGAGGGAGTGGTCACCGGGTGGCCTTCCCGGACAGCATCACCACGGCGAGGTCGTCGGTGAGCGCCTCGCCGTTGAGCGCCTCCACCTCTGTGACGAGGTGGTCGATGAGCAGGTCGCCGGTGAGCCCCTGGGCGCGCGCGCCGGAGGCCATCTCGACCAGGCCCTCGGTACCGAGGCGCTCGGGCCCGCCGCCGACGCGGCCCTCGATCAGCCCGTCGGTGTACAGCATGAGCGACCAGCGGCCGGTCAGCTCGACCTCCGCGGCCGGCCATTCGGAGCCGGGGAACAGCCCGAGCGCCGGGCCGTACGCGTCGTCGGGCAGCGCCGCGGCCGAGGTCTCGCCGAACAGCAGCGGCGCGGGATGGCCGGCCATCTGAAACCGCGCGCGCTGCCGGTCGGGTGCGATCGTGACCATGCTGAGCGTCGTGAAGATCTCCTCCGACCAGCGCTCGTGGCACAGGACCGTGTCGAGCGTGCCCAGCAGGTCCATGCCGGTGTGCCCGGCCAGCACCAGGGTGCGCCAGGCCATCCGCAGCCGGACGCCGAGGGAGGCCTCGTCCGGGCCGTGCCCGCAGACGTCGCCGATGACGAGGTGGACGGTGCCGTCGGCGGTCTGCACCGTGTCGTAGAAGTCGCCGCCGAGGAGGGCGCGCTCGCGGCCGGGCCGGTAGCGCGTGTGGTGCTGCAGCTCCGTGTCGTCGATCAGCGGGACCGGCAGGAGCCCCAGCTCGATCCGGGCGTTCTCCTCACTGCGCAGCTCGGCCTCCATGAGCTGCCGCTCGGAGTCCTCGGCGCGCTTGCGCTCCAGGGCGTACCGGATGGCACGGGCCAGCAGTGGCCCGTCGACCTCGTGCTTGATCAAGTAGTCCTCGGCGCCGGCGGCCACGGCGGCGACGCCCACCGCCGCGTCGCTGCGCCCAGTGAGGACGAGAACGGCCGAGCGCGGAGCCATGTCGAGCACCGCGCGCAGCAGGTCGAGCCCCTCGGCGTCGGGCAGCGACAGGTCGGCCACGACGCAGTGGACGCCCGGGCGCAGCCGCTCCCGGGCCTCGCGGAGCGTGCGCGCCTGGATGATGCGGGCGTCGGGCAGCTCCTCGCCGAGGAGCTCCTCGAAGAGGAAGGCGTCGCCCGGGTCGTCCTCGATCAGCAGGATCTCCAGCTTGCCGTCGCCGGGAACGACCGAGGTCGAGTGCTCGATTATCGCGCTCACGTCTCGTCGGGGGTCGGGGTGCCCATCGCACCGTCGGAAGAATGGTGCCCGCTCCGGGGCGTCGGAGCAACGGTCACGCGAGCGCTTCCTTCAAGAACCGTATTTGAAGCAGCAGAAGGTTCTCGGCGACGACCTCCTGCGGCGTCATGTGCGTGACCCCGGACAGCGGCAGCACGCTGTGCGGCCGGCCCGCGGCCAGCAGCGCCGAGGACAGCCGAAGCGTGTGCGCGGCGACGACGTTGTCGTCGGCCAGCCCGTGGATGAGCAGCAGCGGCCGGGTGACGTCGGCGCCTTCGGACGCCGCGCGCGTCAGGCCGCACTTCTCGTACGGCTCGGGGTCCTCGCCCGGGTGGCCGAGGTAGCGCTCGGTGTAGTGCGTGTCGTACAGCGTCCAGTCGGTGACCGGCGCGCCGGCGATCGCGGCGTGGAAGACGTCCGGCCGGCGCAGGACCGCGAGCGCGGCGAGGTACCCGCCGAACGACCAGCCCCGGATGCCCACCCGCGACAGGTCGAGGGGGAAGCGCTCGGCCGCCGCGCGCAGCGCCGCGATCTGGTCGTCCAGCACCGGGTCCGCGAGGTTCCTGTGGACGGCCCGCTCCCACGCGCCGCCCCGGCCCGGGGTGCCGCGCCCGTCCGCGACCACGACCGCGAACCCCTGGTCGGCGAGCCACTGCGGCTCGGCGAAGGCACGCCGCGCGGCCATGACGCGCTGGGCGTGCGGCCCGCCGTACGGGTCCATCAGGACCGGCAGCGGATCGTCCCCGGTGTACCCCGTCGGGAGCAGCACCGCGGTGCGCAGCTCCCGCTCGCCGGCGCGGATCAGGGTGACGCCGACGTCGAGAGACGGCTGTTCGGCGTGCGAGGCGATCCGGCCGACCGGCCGGCCGTCGCGCAGCACCGTCGTCTCCACGCCGAACCGGTCGAGCCGGCTGCCGGTGACGACGGTGGTGCCGCCGCGTCGCCGCGCGCCGAAGACGCCCGCGCCGTCGCTCACCCGGCTCAGGCCGCCGGGGGCGTACGCCCAGACGTGGATCTCGGTCGGCTCCTCGGAGGCGGTGAACAGGACGGTGTCGCCGTCCACGTCGAGCACCGAGCGTACGTGCAGGTCGTCGGGGGTCACGCGCTCGCCGCCGACGATGAGGCCGCGCGCGTCGTGCCCGTCCTCGGCGGCCCACACCAGGTCGCCGCCTCCGGTGCGGGCGGGCACGCCCGGCACGATGTCCAGCCAGACCGGGTCGGTGTCCTCGCGGACGAGCGTGGTCCGGCCGGTCGCGGGGTCGGCCTCGAGGATCCGCATCGTCTTCTGGTCGCGGGTCTGGACGACGAGCAGGACGCCGCGGGAGTCCCAGCGGGCGGTGACGAGGTACGGGAACGCGGCCCGGTCCCACTCGACCGCCTGCCGTCCGCCGTCGAGCCCGAGGACGACGAGGGAGACGTCGGCGTTCGGCGTGCCGGCGGCCGGGTAGCCGACCTCGCGGGGCGCCGCCTCCGGGTGGGCGGGATCGGCGATGTGCCACCGGCGCACCGGCGACTCGTCGACGCGGGCGGCCAGGATCGCGGTGCCGTCGGGCGCCCACCAGTACCCGCGCATGCGCTGCATCTCCTCGGCGGCGATGAACTCCGCGAGGCCGTACGAGACCTGCCCGTCCTCCGGCTCGGCCAGCGCGCGGTCGGCGCCGGTGGCCACCTCGATCACGCGCAGGGCGCGCCCGGAGACGTACGCGACGCGGGTCCCGCTCGGGTCCGGGCGCGGGTCGAAGACCGGGACGGCGGCGTCCAGGGGCCGGACCTCCGTGTCGAGGTCGGTGACGAACAGCCGCCCGGACAGCGCGAACGCGGCGAGCGAGAGCCGCTCGTCGGCGGCGTACGCGACCACGCCGCCCGCCTGCTCACGGGCGCGCTCGCGGCGGGCCCGCTCCTCGGCCGGCAGATCCTCCTCGCCGGGCAGGTCGAGGGTCCGCGGGTCGACGATGAGGCGCTCCTTGGCCTCCGCGCCGTCGCCGGGGACGTCGAGCGCCCACAGGCAGGTGACCGGATCGGTGCCCCCTCGTGAGCGGAGGAACACCACCCGTGAACCGTCGGGAGAGACCTGGAAACCGCGCGGGGCTCCGAGTGTGAACCGCCGCGTACGGGCGCTCTGCCGGGGAAAGCTCGTCGTCATGGCTCGATCCTGCCAGGAGCGTGTGAATGCTCCGTGCAAGTCCGTCGGTCATGCGGAAGACTGTTCCCATCCATGTGCCGTTCCCCCCAGGAGTATTGATGCCCGACGCCCGTCCCCTTCAGCCCGGTGACCCGGACAGACTGGGGTCGTTCGAGATAACGGGTCGCCTGGGCGAGGGCGGTCAGGGGACCGTCTACCTCGGCCGTTCCGCCTCCGGTGACCCGGTCGCCGTCAAGCTGCTCCGCGGCGACCTCGCCCATGATGACACCGCGCGCGGCCGGTTCCTGCGGGAGCTGTCCGCCGTCAAGAGCGTCGCCCGGTTCTGCACCGCCCAGGTGCTGGAGGCCGACGTCGACGGCGACCGGCCCTACATCGTCAGCGAGTTCGTGCCCGGGCCCTCGCTGCAGCAGCTCGTCACCGGTGAGTCCCCGCGCTCGGAGGCCGAGCTCGAGCGCCTGGCCATCGGCACGGTCACCGCGCTCGTCGCGATCCACCAGGCGGGGATCGTCCACCGTGATTTCAAGCCGCAGAACGTCCTGATCGGCCCCGACGGCCCCCGCGTCATCGACTTCGGCATCGCCAAGGCCCTCGACGCGGCCGCGACGATGACCAACTCCGCCATCGGCACGCCCGCCTACATGGCGCCCGAGCAGCTCACCGGCAAGGAGATCACCGCGAAGGCGGACATCTTCGCCTGGGGCTCGACGATGGTGTACGCCGCCACCGGCGCCGCGGCGTTCGGGCAGGACACCGTGATGGCGGTGATCAACCGCATCCTCAGCGAGCCGCCGGACCTCGGCGGCGTACAGGAGCCGCTGCGCGGCATCATCGCCGACTGCCTCGCCAAGGACCCGGCCGCGCGTCCGACCGCCCAGCAGCTGCTGATGCGGCTGCTCGGGGAGGAGGGTGCCGCGCCGACCGCTCCGATGGCCGGCGGCGGTCCGCAGACGGCGATCCTGGACCAGGGGGCCGCGTACGCCGACACGAGGATGGCCGGGGCGGCGCCGACCGCGCCGGTCACCCCGGCCGCGCCCACGGTCGCGGGCGCCGGTCTCGGGGCCATGGGCGCGGCCGGCGGCCCGCCGACCATGCCGCACTACCCGGGGATGACGCATCCGGGCGGCGCGGACCGCCGCGGGATGTCGCCGCGGATGGTCCTGGCGGCGGTGGCCGGTGTGGTGCTGGCGTTGGGGATCGCCGCCATGATCATCTGGGCGGCCCAGCACCGAGCCGACACCACCGGCGACCACGGGCCGGCGCAGACCGTCGAGAGCTCCAGCGGGCCGTCGGAGGGCACCGATCAACCGGAACAGCCCGCGCCGACCAACACGCACCGCGAGCCGTCGTACACCCAGCGGCCGACGTCCCACCGGCCCACCGCCACCCACACGGTGACGAGCTCGCCCCCGACCGAGCCGAGCGGCGGCACGTCCCCGACCGGCAGGCCGACGGACGGCGGGAAGCCCACCGGAGGCAGCACCGGAGGCACCGGCGGCGACGGCACGGGCGGGAAGAAGCCGACCGGCGGGGCGACCAATCCCGCCTCCGGATAACGTGTTCGGTCATGGCCGACCTGCGCATCCTGTTCGTGCACGCCCACCCGGACGACGAGTCGATCGAGACCGGGGCGACCATGGCGAAGTACGCCGCCGAGGGCGCCCACGTCTGCCTGGTCACGTGCACGCGCGGCGAGGAGGGCGACATCATCCCCGCGGAGCTGCGCCACCTGGACGGTGACGCGCTGGGGGAGTACCGCGTCGGCGAGCTCGCGCGGGCGTGCGCCGCCCTCGGCGTGACGGACCACCGGTTCCTCGGCGGCCCGGGGCGCTGGCGCGACTCCGGGATGATGGGCGTGGCGTCCAATGACCATCCCCGGTGCTTCTGGCGGGCGGACGTCGACGAGGCCGCCACCGAGCTCGTCGCGATCGTGCGGGAGGTACGCCCGCAGGTCGTCGTGACCTACGACGCCGACGGCTTCTACGGCCATCCGGACCACATCCAGGCGCATCGGGTCGCGTGGCGGGCGTTCGAGCGGGCTGGGGACCCGTCCTTCGGTGCCGGCGCGCCGTGGCGGCCCTCGCGGTTCTACGCGACCGCGCTGCCCCTGTCGGTGCTCGAGGAAGGGGTGGGCCGGGGGCCGTTCCAGCAGGTCGAGTCCGTGTCCGACTTCGGCTTCGGCGTGCCCGACGAGCAGGTGACCACGCGCGTCGACGCCCGCGACCACCTGCCGGCGAAGGTGGCCGCGATGCGGGCGCACCGGACGCAGCTCACCGTCGATCTACCGTACTTCGCGCTGTCCAACGACATCGGGCAGCCGCTCCCCGGCGTCGAGTACTACACGCTGCTGGCCGGGGAGCCGGGGCCGCTGGGCGAGGACGGCCGTGAGTCCGGCTTCGCCGAGCCGGTAGCCTGACCCGCTGTGGACGGATGGACGGGCCCTCACGCCCCTCAGGAGACGGGCTTCCCTGCCCCTCAGGAGCCGCCGCGCGAGCCGGGCCTGGTGACCGGCGCCGCGTACGGCGTGCTCGCCGTGCTGGGCCTGCTCATCGGCCTGGTGGGGTCGTTCGAGTTCTCCTGGACGGCCGGGAGCGTTCCGATGGCCGCCATCCTGCTGTCCCTCGTCGAGTTCGCGGCCTTCCGCCTCGCGGGTTGGGGGATGAGCGGCAGGCTCGGCGTGGCCGCGATGGCCATACCGTGGCTGATCGTCGTCGTCCTGCTGTCGAGTCGGCGCCCGGAAGGCGACCTCATCGTCACCGGCACCACCGGCGGGTACGTCTTCATCTTCGGCGGGGCGATCGCCGCCGTCGCCGCCGCGGTGGCCACCCGGCCGGCGCGGCCGTGGATCCTGCAGGGCGTGCCGTCGGCCTCTCCGCCGAGGGACTGAACGCGAACGCCGGGCCGCGCGCCGCAGAACGGCTCGTACGGCAACGGCCCGGCGCGTCCGGCTCCCGCTCGTAGCGAGCGGTGCCGGAGAGGTCACGGCCTGGATCGGGTGCGCGCCCCCGCGCACCCGGTCCTCGGTCAGCCGGTGGTCGCCTCGACCGTCTCGGGAGAGCGTTCCGCGGTCTTGCGGCGGTACCCGCGCATCGCGAGGCAGGCGAGGGATCCGACGAACACCAGGATGATCGGCAGGGTCATCGTCGGTTTCATCGCGTCGACGAATCCGTGCGCGAACACGCTCTGGGCGGCGTGAGTGATCTGGTCGACGACCTGCTGGGGGAGGTTCTGCGGCAGGTGCTGAGCCGCACCCGTCTGCCCGGGGCCGGCCTCGATGCCGCTCTTGGCGGCCTTCTTGAAGCCCTCGATGAAGGGGGCGCGGGCCTGGGCGGGCAGTTGCCCGGCGCGCTTCTCGGCCTCCTCGCGGAGGTGGGAGGCGAGCTGGTTCTGCAGGATGGCGCCCGCCGTGGCACTGCCGACCACGGAACCGACCTGCCGGATGGTGTTGTTGACGCCGGAGGCCGCGCCGGCCATCCGGGGGTCGACCCCGCGCATGGCCTCGGTGGCCATCGGCGCGAACACGCCGCCGATGCCGACACCGGCGACGACCAGTCCGGGCACGAAGGCCGGCCAGTGGGTGCCCGCGCCGGCGATCAGCACGATCCAGCCCATGCCGATGCCGTACAGCGCGAGGCCGGCCATGAGGATGAACTTGCCGCCGATCTTGTCGGAGAGCCGTCCGGCGACCGGCGCGAGGAACATCGACACGACCGAGGACGGCGCCATCACCAGGCCTGCCTTGAGCGCGCTGAAGCCGAGCACCGACTGCAGGTAGATCGTCAGCGGCAGGAACATGCCGATCATCCCGACCGACACGATGGCGCCGACGAAGTTCATGACCGTGAAGTTGCGGTCCCGGAACAGCGCGAACGGGACCAGCGGCTCGCGGTCCTGCCGGCCGCGCTGTTGCACGAGGAAGATGACGAACGCGACGACCGCCGCGGCGAACAGGGCCCAGATGACGCCGTTCCAGTCGTACCGCTGCCCTTCGGTGAGGGCGAAGGTGAGGCAGAACAGCGCGATCGAGGCGATCAGCACGCCGGTGAGGTCGAGACGGTGCGTGCGTTCGACGCGGACGCCGGGGATCACGGTGAACGCCAGGAACAGCACGATCACGCCGATGGGCAGGTTGACGAAGAAGATCCACCGCCAGTCGAAGGCGGTGACCAGGAGCCCGCCGAGGGTCGGCCCGGCGATGGTCGCGACGCCCGCGACCGCCCCCCAGATGCCGAGCGCGGCGCCCCGGCGTTCGGCGGGGAAGGTGGCGATGATGATCGCCATCGTCTGCGGCATGAGCATGGCCGCGCCCAGGCCTTGAACGGCGCGGGCGGCGATCAGCTCGGCGGGGTTCTGGGAGATCCCGCAGGCCAGGCTGGCGATGGTGAAGATTGCCACCCCGCCGATGAACAGCGTGCGCTGGCCGCGCAGGTCGCCCAGCCGGCCCGCGGTGATCAGCAGGACGGCGAGGATGAGGACGTAGGCGTTGACCACCCAGAGGACCTCGTCAAGCGACGCGTTCAGCTTGTCGATCATGCTGGGCATCGCGATGTTCACGATCGTGAGGTCCAGCAGTGTCATGAAGAACCCGAGACTGAGCGTCACGAGGATCGCCCAGGGGTTACCTTGCCATTTCTTCATTTGTCGTTGTTCTCCCCGTTTCGGCGGTCGTGGGGCCGCCATGTCATCCGGCCGTTCTTGATGTCCTCGCTCACCGCGTTGACGAACTCGAGCTCGGAGCGCAGCCGGGCGTTGCACAACTCCAGCTCGATCACCGACACGCGTTCGAGGCCCTGCTTCGCCAGGTTCGTGAGGACCGTGTCGTGCGCCGCCAGCTGCGCCTCGAGCCGGACGGTCCGGCGGTCGAGCAGCTGGGCGGCCTCCTCCGGCGGCAGCATCTTGAGGAACGACAGCGCCATGTCGAAGATCGGGTACTCCTGAGCGGGGTGGCGCAGGAACTCCCGGAGGCGGGAATACGCCTCGTCGCGCCCCTGTTCGGTGATCGCGTAGACGGTGCGCTCCGGGCGGCGGCCCTCCCGCGTGGTCTCGACGGGCTCGATCAGGCCTTGGCCGGCGAGCCGCTCCACCGTGTGATACAGCGACCCATGCGCGACCTTGACCACCTGGTCGATGGAGTAGTCGCGGATGCGCTGCTGCATCTCGTACGGGTGCATGGGCTCCTCGTTGAGCAGTCTGAGGACCGCGAGCGCGAGGGGCGTGAGCGGTCGTGACATGGGCCTCGTTTCTCGTCCGTTCCGAATAATCCATGTGGACTATAGGCCCGAGCTGTGACGGCTGCAATCCGATTTAGGGCAACAAAGGGGTAAACGTCGGAGACCCGGACCGGGCGGTCCGGGCCTCCGACGGCGGATGGGAGGAGAGAGGCGTCACACCTCGGTGATCACGGCCTCCAGCTGGTCGAGGGCCCAGTCGAGGTCCTCCTGGCTCACCACGAGCGGCGGCGCCAGCCGGAGCGTCGTCTCGTGCGTCTCCTTCGCCAGCACGCCCCGCTCCATGAGCCTCTCGCTGACCGGGCGGGCCTTGCCGTTCAGCTCGACGCCCGCCCACAGGCCGCGCCCGCGCACCTCGCGGACGTGGTCGGACGGCAGCCCGCCCAGGCGCGCGTGCAGGTGCGCGCCGAGCGTGCGGGACCGCTCCTGGAACTCCCCGGTCCTCAGCATGGCGATGACCTCGCGCGCCACCGCGCAGGCGAGCGGGTTGCCGCCGAACGTCGACCCGTGCTGGCCGGGCTTGAAGACGCCCAGCACGTCGCGGTCCGCGACGACCGCCGAGACCGGCAGGATGCCGCCGCCCAGCGCCTTGCCGAGGATGTAGACGTCGGGCACGACGTTCTCGTGCTCGACGGCGAAGGTCGTGCCGGTGCGGCCCAGCCCCGACTGGATCTCGTCGGCGAGCATCAGCGCGCCCCGCGCCGTGCAGATCTCGCGCACCGCCGTCAGGAACCCGCTCGGCGGGACGTTCACGCCGGCCTCGCCCTGGATCGGCTCGATGAGCACGCCGACCGTGTCGTCGTCGACGGCCGCGCGCAGCGCCTCGACGTCGCCGTACGGCACGGTGCGGAAGCCCGGCGTGAACGGACCGTAGGAGTTCCGGGCGTCCGGGTCGGTGGAGAAGCTGACGATCGTGGTCGTCCGGCCGTGGAAGTTGCCCTCGAACGTGACGATGTTCGCCTGGTCGGCGGGCACGCCCTTGACCTCGTAGCCCCACTTGCGGGCGGTCTTCAGCGCCGTCTCGACGGCCTCGGCGCCGCTGTTCATCGGCAGGACCATGTCCTTGCCGGCCAGCTCGGCCAGCTCGGCGACGAACGGCCCGAACTGGTCGTGGTCGAACGCCCGGCTGACCAGCGTCACCCGGTCGAGCTGCCGCCGCACGGCCTCGACCAGCCGCGGGTGGCGGTGCCCGAAGTTGACCGCGGAGTACGCCGACAGCATGTCGAGATACCGCTTGCCCTCGACGTCCGTCACCCAGGCGCCCTCGGCCTCGGCGATGACGATCGGCAACGGGTGGTAGTTGTGCGCGCTGTGCTCCTCTGACAGCGCCCGCAGCTCCTTCGTGTTCAACGGTGCTCCTTTTCGGACCCGCGGGGTCTCCCGAGTCCTATTGTTCCTGCTACGGGCGGAGTTCGAGAGTGCAGCACTTCGGGCCGCCTCCCGCCTTGCGCAGCTCGGTCATCTCGATCGGGATGACCTGGTAGCCACGCTCCGTGAGCCGGGCGATCAGCGTGGTGGCGCCGTCCGGGACGATCACGTGACGTCCGTCGCTGACCGCGTTGAGGCCGAACGCGAGGGCGTCCTCCTCGGTGGCCTCGATCAGCTCGGGGAACAGCGTCTTGAGCTTGATCAGGCCGTCCTCGTCGAAGGCGCCCGGGTAGTACGCCGCCGTGAACGGGTCGATCACGCACAGCGCCGTGTCGAGGTGGTAGAAGCGCGGGTCGACGAGTCGCACGCTGACCACGGGCAGCCCGAAGGCGTCGTGCAGTTCGTTGTGCGCGACCGGGTCCGTACGGAAGCCGTGCCCCGCAACGATCGCGCGGTAGGCGAAGGCGTAGTCGCCCTCGCCCTCGTTGACGTACTCGGCCGCCCGGATGCGGCGGTAGCCGTGCTCCTCGAACCACGCCCGGTGCGCGTCGGCCTCGGCGGCGCGCTCGGAGTGGCGGAACTTCGCGCCCAGCACCATGCCGCCCACGACGGTCGCGCCGTTCGCGGCGAACACCATGTCCGGCAGGCCCGGGACGGGCGGCAGCACGTGCACGGTATGCCCGAGTGAGACGTACGTAGCGCGCAGGCGCTCCCACTCGTGGCGGGCCCGGTCACGGTCGACCGGGGCCTTGGGGTCCATCCACGCGTTGATCGCGTATTGGACGTCGAAGTAGGTCGGCGGGCACATCAGGTAGGTCCGTGCCGGCTGCCCCGCCGAGATGCCCGCGCCGTCGCGGGCAAGGGTCTGCATCGTCATCGATGTGGTTCTCCTGGCAATGCGGGCCCGATATCGCGCCCAGTGGTTGGTGAGGCACCACTCGAAGCGTAAGGTCGACATGTCCGCAACACCAATAACGGATATGCGCGTGGGAGGGTCTGATCATTGCGTCTTGACGACCTGGATCGGCAGATCGTTGCGTGCCTGCTGGAGAACGCCCGGGCGTCCTTCGCCCAGATCGGTGACCAGATCGGACTGTCCGCGCCCGCGGTGAAACGCCGGGTCGACCGGCTCCGGCACGACGGCGTGATCACGGGCTACGCCGCGGTCGTCGATCCCTCCGCGCTGGGCTGGACCACGGAGGCGTTCGTCGAGCTGTTCTGCGCTGGGCGTACGTCCCCCGACGAGATCTCCGCGAGCGTCCGCCGGCACCCCGAGGTGGTCGCCGCGTACACGGTCACGGGGGAGGCCAACGCGCTGATCCACCTGCGGGCCCGCGACATCCAGGCCCTCGAGGAGGCCCTGGAGCGGCTGCGCAACGAACCGAACATCGTGCAGACCAAGACGTCCATCGTCCTGTCCCGACTGATCGGCCGCCCGACCGGCGGGCCGGACACCTGATTACCATGCGGTGGATGAGCTTCACGACGGCTGATCTGTTCGACGAGTACGGTCCGGAGCTGGCGAGCTGCGAGACGCAGTTCCGCTCGTACGGGGCGCGGGAGCGGTTCGCGGGGCAGCTGGCGACCGTCCGCTGCCTCGAGGACAACGCGCTGCTCAAGAAGGTCCTCGCCACGCCGGGAGAGGGCCGCGTGCTCGTCATCGACGGCGGCGGATCGCTGCGCACCGCGCTGATGGGCGACATGATCGCCGGGTCGGCGGTCGCGAGCGGATGGGCCGGCGTGGTGATCAACGGCGGGGTCCGCGACGTCGTCGCGCTCCGCGGGCTCGACCTCGGGATCAGGGCGCTGGGCTCGAACCCGCGCAAGAGCGCCAAGGACGGCGCGGGCGAGGCCGACGTGCCGGTCGTCTTCGGCGGGGTGGAGTTCCGGCCCGGGTCATGGCTGTACGCCGACGAGGACGGCATCGTCGTGGCGGCCCGCCGTTTGGTCTAGGAGAGCCTTCCGAACTGCTTCGTCAGCAACGCCGTCGCCTTCTTGGCGACCGGGTCCCCGGACGCCTTTGGGCCGACGCGCTCCCAGTACATCGACACCAGGACGACGTTGCCGCGGCTCACGTAGTCGTACACGCGGTAGAACACGTTGATCACGCTGGACGACGGTGAGATCAGCGACTTCTCGAAGCCACGGACGTGCGACCAGCCGGGCGTCGTCTCGTCCGAGGCGCGCCAGGTGTCGTCGTGCGCGAGCGCGACGCGGTCCCCGGAGAGGGTCTTCTGCGAGACATGCTTTGTGGCCGGGCACGCGGTGACCTTGGCACGGACGGTCGCGAACATGGCCGACGCGGCGGCCGCGTCCGGGTAGGTCAACGCGATCTGCCCGAAGTTCGCCCCGCCGTACTGGCTCGTGTTGAACTCGTGGGCCTTGATCTCCGGGCTTCCCGACGGCTTGATCGCCGACAGCGAGCAGGACGGGACGGCGTGCTCCTTCAGGGCCGGCGTGCTCAGCGGCTGCTCGGCGACGTGCGGGTCGACGTCGCGGGTCGACAGGAGGGCCGCCGCCACGCGGCCGGGCGCGTAGCTCGGTGCCGGAGACGGGCTCGCCGGCGTCGTACGGGCGGACGGCCCGGCGGACTTCGCCGTCTTGTGGTCGCCTCCGCTGCCGCACCCGGCGAGGAGGACGCCGGCGGCGAGCAGGGCGAGGACGTACGGGCGTGGTCGGAACACCGGTCGCTCCTCCTCCGGGGCGGTGTGGGTCAGCCGGGCTGGGACTGGGTCTGGACCTCGCCGACCGCGAGGGCGAGGTTTCCGGCGGGACCGTTCATCTGCCCGAACACCCCGCCGGCGGTGTCGCACTCGGCACCCTGGCACGCCCAGGTGACGCGGTAGCTGATGGTCGCGGTGACCGTGTACTTGCCGCCCGGCTGGCTGGCCGAGGACTTCTCGTAGGTGTATCCGCAGTCGGTGTCACCGGGCGTGCCCGCCGTCGCCCCGGCGCACGTCACGCTCTTCCCCTCGCCCATGTTCCAGGTCACGTTCTGCAGGGTGGCGGTGACCGTCACCTGCTGGCCCGGCACCGCGGCCTGCGCCGTCTTGTTGCCCACGTCGTCCACCCACAGGCCGGTGGTCATCCGGATGTACGTGCGCGGGCTCGGAGCCGTACCGATCTTCGGGACGGGCAGCTGGAGGTTGTCGCGGGCGTCGTAGGCGACGTCGATCGTGGGGATGTGCGGCGCGGCCTGGGGCGCGGCGCCGCCCGGGGCGCAGACCACCTGGCCGCCCACGGTCGGGCAGCCGAGGCCGGGGCCGGTGTTGCCGCCCCCACCGCCGCCGCCCCCGCCCCCGCCTCCGCCGCCGGTGCCGCCTCCACCGCCCGGGATGGTGACGTTGCTGTGGGCGCAGGCGTTGGGGAGGCACATCGGGGCCGCGGACGCCGTCCCGGTCGCCAGGCCGACGACGCCGCCCGCGAGGAGGACCGGCAGGACGGCGATGGAGGATCGTCTGGTCAGCATTTCCTGCCCTCCGTCGCGTCGGAGATCTTGTAGGTGCCGTCGGTGTAGCGCATGATCGCCTGATATAGGTGGCTGCCGTCGTGCCAGGCCGCGAGCCGCTTTCCGGTCTTCGCGGAGAAGCGGTACGACCCGAGGGTCCGCACACAGTCGAGGACCACGACGATCGAGTCGTCCTTGGAACCGCCCTGAACGCGCGGATTCAGCACGTTGTGAAATCGCCAGAAGACACCCTGTCGCCGGACCTTCGCGACATCTTTGTCAATGATCGACAGAAGGGGATCCATGGCGACCGCGTCGAGCCGGCTCGTGTCGTTCGTCTCGTACGCCTGTTCGTACATTCGCTGATACTCGCGGTAGGCGGTGAGGGCGGACTGCGGGGTCCTGGGGAGCGGGCCGCCACCGGCCGCCGGCGAGCCCGCCGGGTCCGCTGTGCCCGCCGTGCCGTCGGACTGCGGCGCGGAGCCGGCGGATGAGGAGGTCGTGGGGGAATCCGGCTGGACCTGCCCGCTGGGATGGAAGCCGCCGCTCGCACGGCCTCCGCAGGCTGTGAGCAGGCCCACCAGAGTCAGTGTGCCGACGCACAAGCGGAATCGCATCGTCAATTCCCGGGCATCGGGGCAAATTACCTCATGAGCTTACTGAGACGGTAGGGGCAAGAAAAGAGGTTCCCAAGAACCGGTGGATCGGTCCGGGACTTATCCCGGATTAGAGACAGCCGACCAGCCGAACCAGGTCAAGCCCCAGAATCATGTCGAGCGCGATCGCCGTCTCGAATTTCGCCCCAGGCGCTACTGAGTCGTCCGTCGCGAGCCGGGACAGCGTCGACAGCGCGGCGGGAGTGTCCAGGTCGTCGTCGAGGCGCGCGACCGCCTCGGCCACGTATGAGCGGTCGAGCGGCCGTCCCGGCGACTCGGCCCAGCCGGCGACGCCGCGCCGCCACGCGGTGAGCGAGGCGTCGGCCCGGGTCAGGTCCACCCGGGTGTGGGCGACGTCAGCCCGATAGTGGGCCTCCAGCAGCGCCAGGCGGACGGCGAGCGGGTCCAAGCCGTCCCAGGGCGCCGGGTCCCAGCGTCCGACGGCCGCGCCGACGTGCACGTCGGCCGGTCCCGACGACAGTTGGGCGGGGCGGACCCCCAGGTCCGGGGCACCGGGCACGGCGTTCCAGACCCCCACCACGCGCACCCGATGGTGTTCGACGAGCCGGCGGATCAGGTCGCCGACGACCTGGGCGCGCAGCCCTTCGGCGCAGGCCACCCGGAGGACTCCGGGGCGGGCCGGGACGACCTCCGCGACTTGGCCGGTTCCGGGGTCGTACAGGCGCAGCATGCCGACGACAGTACCCATCTCTCCGCGAATCCGACCTCCCGCCCGGGACCGCGGCCGGCAACGCTCGGCGTGGGCCGGGACGACCTCCGCGATGTGACCGGTTCCAGGGCCGTACAGGCGCAGCATGAACTCCCGCCCGGGACCGCCGTCGGGCAACGCTCGGCCCTGCGGGCTGATCGCCGCCGGAGACGCTCACCGTCTCCGATCGACCAGGCGAATCCTCGGGAATCGCGCCGAGGGATGTGAGCTTTGCGGGAGATGTTCAGGTGTGCGGAGCCGACGGCGCCTGTGGGGTGGGTTGCGGCTGCGGGGCCGGTGGCGGCGGAGGAGTGGGCGATGCCTGGGGGGTCGGTGGCTGGACGAGTTCGTCGCCGCCGGGCTTGCGCACGGCGGCGAACCGGAGCCGTACGTAGTCGGCCATCCAGCCGGACTCGCGGCGCAGCGCGGGCGCGGCGAGCTCGTTCACCCGGTCGAGAAGTGGGCCGGCGATCTCCGGGGGGACCTCGGCGATCAGTTCCGGAGCGAAGAGCCGGACCCAGTCGGCGGCGCCGTCCGGGCACTCGGCCAGGCGGGTGGGCCGGTCGGCGTACTCCATGAGCCGGATCACGAAGCCGCCCTCCTCGAGGCGGGCGGCGTACTCGGCCGGGGTGGGGAAGTACCAGGGCAGCTCGGGCTCGGGCAGGCCGAAGACGCGCCACGCCGTCTGCACGGCGGCGATCAGCTCGGCGCAGTTGCCCGCCCCGCCCATCTCCGCGACGAACCGTCCGCCCGGCCGGAGGGCGGCGTGCACGCGGGAGATGACCCCCGAGGGGTCGCGGGACATCCAGTGCAGCGCCGAGTTGGAGAAGACCGCGTCGTACCGCTCACCGGTCGCGAAGTCGTGGGCGTCGCCCACGGCGAACGACAGGTGAGGGTGCTCGGATCGCGCCGCGTTGACCATCTCGACCGATTCGTCGATGCCGAGCACCTCCGCGCCGCGCGCGGCGATCTCGACGGTCATCGTGCCGGTCCCACAACCCAGGTCGATGATGCGCTCGTCGGGCTGAGGATCGAGCAGGTCGAGCAGCGGCGCCCCGTGCGCGGAGACGTACCCGAACGCGGTGTCGTACGTCGCCACGGCCCATTGCATGAGCCGAAACATATAGGACAAAGACGGCAAGTGCCGTAACGTCTCGCATCCTGGATCGTTAGTAGTGACTCGTGTCACGTCGGTGTCAGGATCCTTCTCCTCGGAGGGTGGGTTATCCACAGACCGGGGTGGAGGACTTACGGCGCACGAGCGGGCCGGGTCAGGCTTGCCGGGAGACCGATTCCCGGAGGCTTTCCATGATCGACCTGACGATTCCCGAGTCCGTGACGGCCCCCTTCGTCGTGGCCACCGCGCATCCGCTCGACGACCCGGCGGCCGCCGCGCGCGGCCGGGTGCGACTGCCGTTAGCGGCCGAGCTGCTCGGCTCGTCGCTCCTGCGGTTCCGCAGCCGCCCCGCGGCCGAGTCCGGCTACGCCGACCTGCTCGGCAGCGCCGCCTGGGCGCGTCCGGAGCAGGCGCACCTCCTCGACAAGGCCCGGCACCACATCGTCATCACCGGGCACGCGCCGCCCGTCTCGCAGCCCGAGCACGCGCAGGCGGCCCGCGAGATCGCCCGGGTCGTCGCCGAGGCCTGCGAAGGCGTCGTCTACGACGCCTGGTCCCACCAGGTGCTGCCGCATGCCTTCCGGTTCGGCGCCGAGCATCCCGAGTTCTGCCTGGCCGACGACTGGCTCGCGACCTTCGTCACCGGCGAGGAGGATGGCGATCTGCAGCTCGTGACCGCCGGGCTGCACCGCTTCGGCCTTCCCGAGTTGGAAGCCGTCGGCGTCCCCGGCGGCAACCTGTTCGCGGCCATCACGCTGCTGCGCTGCCTGGCCGTCGGACTGCTCGACGAGCACTGGGCGTGGCTGGCCTGCAACCCCGGCGCGCGGCACCGCCGCATCCCCGACGAGACGCGGGTGGACGGCGCCGACGTGTGGCGCTACTGGGCGGCCGAGCCGGCCGGCGCCACCGGTGCGCCCGTGCGCGTCCGCCTTCGGCCCGCCCCGCCCGAGGGCGGCGACACCCTGCCCTACCTCGTCGCCGGGCCGCCCGCCGGCTTCGACGCCCCCGCCGCCCTGTGGTGGAACGACGTCGTCGACCTGGCCATGCCGTACGTCCCCGAGGCACCGCGCCGCACCGCCGCCTGAGCCGCGGAGCGCGCGCCCGTCCACCACGAACACCAGGAGACGGTCATGTCCCCCTTCGTGCTGTCCGTTCCCGAGGTCGTCACCTCGCACTACGTGATCGCGACCAGCGAGCCGCCGGCCGACCCCTACTCGGTCGTCCCGTGGCGCGTGCCCGAGCCGTTCCGCAAACCGGCCATCGAGGCGCTCAAGTCCCCGCGGCTCGGCATCTTCACCATCGACGCCGGCGAGGCGACCTGGCGTCTCGACGACGTCCTGGCCTGCGAGGAGGATCGGCGGCGCATCCGCGAGTCCTCCCACCAGATCCTGCTCGTGCACCAGGCGCTGACCGCGGAGCAGCCGCACCGCGAGCAGGTCGCGCGCGCCGTGGCGCGGGCCCTCGCCGACGCCACGGGCGGCGTCCTCATCGACCCCCAGGCCCGGCAGGTCCTCCTCCGCGACGGCCTGGCCCGCGCCGAGCGCGGCTGGTTCCGCATGGGCGACCAGTGGTTCGGCACCCGCTACGACGTCGACGAGGCGGCGCGGCGCCTCCATCCGCCCGCCGGTGATCCCACCGCCTGCGGGTGCCTGCGCATCACCCTCCTCGGGCTGCGGCGGTTCGGGCTGCCGGACCTCGCGATCGACAAGGTCGCCTGCGCCCAGGACCTGCCCGCGCTCAACCTCCTGCGCGCGGTCGCGTCCCGGCTGCTCACCGACCAGTGGCGGTGGTGCCGGGAGCGCCCGGCACGACCGACGCGCCGGCTCGACGACCATCCGAAGATCGAGCCGGACGACTTCTGGGCCTTCTGGGGCGCCACGCCCTACCTGGACGGCCGCCCGGTCGTCACACGACTCGTGACGAGCTCGGCCACGACGCTGGAAGTCGCCCCGCCCGACGGCTATGCCGGCACCGTGGCCGACTGGAGCCGGGAGGTCCTCGCTCCGGCGATGCCACCCGTGGTCGGCTGCCCCGCCGACGAGGACTCGGCCCACGCGCACTCCGCCGGCGGAGGCGCGTGACGGTCGGCTGGGCGCGTGATGGCCGGCGGTGGGCGTGATGGCCGGCGGCAGGGCGTGACCGTCAGCGGGGACGCCATGACGGCCGACGGAGGGGGGCGATGTCCGGCGGAGGCGGGGCGTGACGGTCGGTGGGGCGGACCGGCTCGCCGAGCCGAGCGCGCTCGTCGTACGGGTGGGTTGACCCGGCTGTGGCCGTGGCGGTCACCGACCACAGCTCTAGAATCCGATTCTGTATTCGTCCGCGGGCGCGAGGAGCAGCAGTGACGTACACCGAGATCGCCTACACCGTGGCCGGCGGGATCGCCACCATCACCCTCGACCGGCCCGATCGGCTCAACGCCTTCACGCTCGTGATGCGCGGCGAGCTGATCGACGCCTTCGACCGCGCCGACGCGGACGACGCCGTACGGGCGGTCGTCGTCACCGGCCGGGGCCGGGCCTTCTGCGCCGGCGCGGACCTCGAGCGCGGCGGCTCGACCTTCGACTACAAGGCCGCCAAGGAGATGTTCGGCGGCGAGGACACCTTCGAGGACGGCGCGCCCCGCGACGGCGGAGGCACCGTCGCCCTGCGGATCGCCCGGTCCCTCAAGCCGGTCATCGGGGCGATCAACGGCCCGGCGGTGGGCGTGGGCGTCACGATGACCCTCCCGATGGACATCCGGCTCGCCGCCGACGGTGCGAGGTTCGGCTTCGTGTTCGCCCGGCGCGGCATCGTCACCGAGGCCGCGTCGAGCTGGTTCCTGCCGCGGATCGTCGGCATCTCACAGGCCATGGAGTGGGCCGCGACGGGCCGGGTCTTCGGCGCCGAGGAGGCGCTCCGCGGGCGGCTCGTGTCCGCCGTGCATCCCGCGGACGAGCTCCTGGACGCGGCCTACGCCCTCGCCGGGGAGATCGCGGCCAACACCTCGGCGGTGGCCGTCGCGGCCGTGAGGCGGCTGATGTGGTCCGGCCTGGGCCTGTCCACCCCGTGGGACGCGCACCGGGCCGACTCCCGCCTGATGTACACGCTCGGGTCCGCACCGGATGCGGCCGAGGGAGTGACGTCGTTCCTGGAGAAGCGTGCGGCGGACTTCCCGATGAAGGTCAGCCAGGACCTGCCCGCGGAGGTCCCCGACTGGCCGGCCCGGTGACCGGCCACCGGCCGTGCTCGATCGCGATCTCTCGGAGCATGATCAACACATGGTGCGGGGGTGGAAGATGTAACCGATCTCGCCTGCCGGCCAGTGGGTCGGGTCCGGGTGGCCGGGCGGGCTTTCGCGCTCGTGTCGGCCGGGCGGCCGGGTGGGCTTCCGGGTGCGTTGACCGGGCGGCCCGGGCGGCGGGGATCAGGAGCGAGGGGCGCGGCGTGGGGGAGGCGGGGGCACGACCTTGCCCGCCACCAATTCTGCCTCGGGGACCGAGACGATCGAGCCGTCTCGGCGGCGTACGGTCAGCCGACCGTCCACCCACTCCTGTAGCTCACCGACCACGTCGCTGTACGATCCGCTCTCAAGGCGGCGTCGGAGCGACACCCGACGTCCGATGTCGGACGGAGCTATCGAAACGACATACCGGGCGGAGAAACGCGGTCCGATGTGACGCCCCCCATGGTGAAAGCGTTGACTGACAGCAGCAATACTAGGCAATGACACCGCTGCGAGCGTGGCGATGGCCACAGACGTTGAGGAGTAGGACGTGACCTACGTCATCGCGCAGCCTTGCGTGGACGTACTCGACAAGGCGTGCATCGAGGAATGCCCCGTCGACTGCATCTACGAGGGCAAGCGCATGCTCTACATCCACCCGGACGAGTGCGTCGACTGCGGCGCCTGCGAGCCGGTGTGCCCGGTCGAGGCGATCTTCTATGAAGACGACACGCCGGATCAGTGGAAGGACTTCTACAAGGCGAACGTGGAGTTCTTCGACGATCTGGGCTCGCCGGGAGGGGCGTCCAAGGTCGGCAAGATCGACAAGGACCACCCGATCGTGGCGGCGCTGCCGCCGCAGGGCGAGGACGCCTGAGCCCACGCGCCCGGTGCCTTCCGGACGCGTGAGTTCAACACAGGCTGAGGCGCGCCGTCTGTCCGTCAGCGGCAGGCGGCGCGCGAACGTTCGAGCGAACGCGCCGCAGTGAGCCCTGTGTCCGGCCGGGGAACGAGGCTGGACACAGGGCGAGTGAGAAGCGTGAACGCCATGGGCAGGGGGACAGATGATCAAGACGCTGCCGGACTTTCCCTGGGACCTGCTGGCCCCGTACAAGGAGCAGGCGCGGCAGCATGCCGGCGGTATCGTCGACCTGTCGGTCGGCACGCCGGTCGACCCCACGCCTGAGATCGTCCGGCGGGCGCTCGTGGACGCGGCCGACGCGCCGGGGTATCCCGCGACGTACGGCACTCCCGAACTGCGCGACGCCGTGGCGGGCTGGCTGACCCGCCGGCTCGGTATCGAGGCCGACCCGGCCGCGGTCCTGCCGGTCATCGGCACCAAGGAGGCCGTCGCCTGGCTGCCCACGCTGCTCGGCGCGGGTCCCGGCGACACCGTGGCCTTCCCGGAGCTGGCCTACCCGACGTACGACGTCGGCGCGCGGCTGGCCGGCGCGACGCCCCGGGCCGTCGACGGGCTGTTCTCTCTCGGCCCGGAGGCCCCGAAGATCGTCTGGATCAACTCGCCGTCGAACCCCACCGGCAAGGTGCTGCCGGCCGAGCACCTGCGCAAGGTCGTGGCGTGGGCGCGGACGCGCGGCGCCATCGTCATCAGCGACGAGTGCTACGTCGAGCTCGGCTGGGACGCCGAGCCGGTGTCGGTCCTGCGCCCCGACGTCTGCGACGGGGACCACCGCGGCCTGCTCGCCCTGCACTCGCTGTCCAAGCGCTCCAACCTCGCCGGGTACCGCGCCGGTTTCATCACCGGCGACCCCTCCCTGGTCGCCGCGCTCCTGGAGGTCCGCAAGCACGCGGGCATGATCGTGCCCGCGCCGGTCCAGGCCGCGATGACGGCCGCCTTCGGCGACGACGCGCACGTCGAGGAGCAGCGCGTCTGCTACGCCCGCAGGCGCGCCGTCCTCCGTACGGCCCTGGAGTCGTACGGGTTCCGCATCGACCACTCCGAGGCGGGGCTGTACCTCTGGGCGACCCGCGACGAGCCCTGCTGGGACACCGTGAAGGCCCTCGCCGAGCTGGGCGTGCTCGTCGCCCCCGGCGAGTTCTACGGTGAGGCGGGCGCCCGGCACGTGCGCGTCGCCATCACCGCGACCGACGAGCGCGTCGACGCCGCCGTTGCCCGGCTGACCGCCTGATCCACCCGCGCGTGCCCCGGGTCGCGTCCCGCCTTCACCGGGAGTCTCCCGCGGCGGCGGGCGTCGGCAGGGCGACGTGGGCGTGGGTCATCGTGGTCACGCTCGGCTGCGCGGTGCCGGGAGGCGCCGCGCTGCCGGCGCATCCGCGGGCGTCGTCCGCCGACGAGATCTCCCTCTTCATCGTCGGCCGAACCCCGTCTGTGGCGTGGAGGTCGCCGTCCAGCAGTCCGATTGCTGGACGCGGCAGCAGGTGACGCTCCTCACCGAAGCTGCTCGGCCAGCGCGACGATGATGCCCTGGGGGCCGCGGACGTAGCAGAGCAGGCAGATGTCCTCGTACCGCGCGATCTCGCCGATGAGTTCGGCGCCGTGGGGGCGAAGGCGGGCGACGGTGTCCTCGATGCCGTCGACCTCGAACATGATGCTGCGGATGCCCAGTGTGTTCGATGGTGCGGGGTCCGGTTCGGCGCTGATCGCCGCCGGCGAGTGGAACTTCGTCAGCTCGACCTTGCCGTGGTCGTCCGGGGTCCGCATCATCGCGATGTCGACGCGGAGGTCGTCGAACCCGTTGACCCGCTCCGCCCAGCGTCCCTCGACCGGGGCCCTGCCCTCCAGCTCCATGCCGAGTTCGGTGAAGAAGGCGATGGCGGCCTCAAGGTCGGCGACGACGATGCTGACGTGGTCCATTCGCACAAGTGTCATGTCCCCTGCCCTCAGGAGTCGGTTGCCTGGCGTTCGGCCTGCTGCTGGATCAGTTCCGCGACGGCGCTCGGGAGGGTCGTCTCGAAGTCGATCAGTTTCGCCCAGGTCGGGGTGACGACGATGCGGACCATGCCCTCGTGGTAGAGCGAACGCACCCCGGCCTCCCACTCGACCCGTTGCTCGGGCGTCATCTGGTAGGTGCCGTTCATCTCGAGGTACTCGCTCGGGATGCCGTCGGTGACGTCGAGCTCGGCCTGGCCGCGGATGAGCAGGATCTTGGGCGGGTGTACCTCGGTGTCGATCGTCAGGGCGACCGCCGGGTTCTGGCGGAGGTGGGCGAGCTTCGGGGCGTTCTTCGCGGTGCACATGACGATCTCGGTGCCGTTCCAGCTGAACCCGATGGGAACGTTCCGGGGCGTGCCGTCCTCGGCGACATATGCCAGGCGGGTGAGGTCGCGGGCCAGCAGCTCCCGGCTCAGCGGGCGGTTCAGGATCTCGGTGGTCTCGTTCGGCGCGGTCATGTCGTGTCTCCTGTCAGCTCTGGACCGGGAGGTCGTAGAAGCGGCGGGCGCTGGAGCCGACGCGGTTCAGGTCGGTGCCGTAGATGTGCAGGGAGACGGCGGTCTCGTCGCCGATGTTACGGACGCGGTGGATGTCGCCGGGCGGGGCGAAGGCGCTGACCTCGCCGGTCGTGTTCGGGTTGTGGCCGGCCTCGATCAGGGTCGTGCCGTCTTCGGAGAGGGTGAACAGGTCCTCGTACTCCACGCCGGTCAGGACGCCGAACACGCACCAGGTCACGTGGTCGTGGATGCGGGTCAGCGCGCCGGGCTGCCAGGCGATGGCCACCATCGAGAACGAGCCGTCCGGCTCCACGTGCAGGCGGTGGCTGCGGTACGTGCCGCGCTCGCCGCTGAGCAGGTCCGCGGGAAGCAGGCCGGGCGAGGGCAGGTGCTCGCGGAGTGCGTCCCCCACGTACGACGCGGTCTCGCGCCAGCCGGCGTTGCGGGCGATCGCGCCGCGTACGGCGGTGAGGAGTTCGTCCAGCTCTGCGGCGGGGCGCACGGTTAGGGTGTTCATGGTTCCTCCCCTGTCAGGTGCCTCCAGCGTCGCCCCGACGGGGAGGTGTGGTCATCCGTGCTGACCGCAGAACACCACGGATGCTGCCACGGAAAGGGGCCCAGGGTGGCGGAGCGGATCTCTGAGCGGGAGGCCGAGGTGCTGGCCGCGCTGGGTGCGCGGCTGTCCAACGCGCAGATCGCGAATCGGCTGCACATCTCCGTGCGCACGGTGGAGAGTCACGTGTCGTCGCTGCTGCGCAAGTACGGCATGGCCGACCGGTGGGCGCTGGCCGAGCTGGCCCGCTCCGGGGAGCGGGACCCGGGCCGGGTGGCCGGGTTGCCGGTGTCCGGGACGACGTTCGTGGGCCGGGCGGCCGAGCGCGCCGCCGTACTGGCCGCGGTCGAGCAGGCCCGGCTGGTGACGCTGCTGGGCCCTGGCGGGGTGGGCAAGACCCGGCTGGCCGCGGTGGCGGCCGAGGAGGCCGTGGCGCTGTTCCCGTCCGGCGGGGCTTTCGTGGACCTGGTGCCGGTACGCGACGGGTTCGTGGCCCGCGCGGTCGCGACCACGCTCGGGGTGACCGAGGGCTCGCACCAGCCGCTGGAGGAGGCGGTCGCGGCGTGGCTGGGCACCGGGCGGTCGCTGCTCGTGCTGGACAACTGCGAGCACGTGATCGACGAGGCCGCCGAGTTCGCCGAGCGGATCCTGGCCGCCTGCCCGGGCACTCGCGTGCTCGTGACCAGCCGGGAACGCCTCGGCGTACCGAGCGAGCGCAGCGTGCCGATCGCCCCGCTGCCGCTGGGCTCGGACGCCGAGCGACTGTTCCACGACCGGGCGCTGGCCGCGGACCCCCAGTTCGTGGCCGATCCCGCGGTGATCGCGGAGCTGTGCGCGCGGCTGGACGGCATGCCGCTGGCGATCGAGCTGGCCGCGGCCCGGGGTGCGTCGCTGGGCCCCACGGGACTGCTCGCGGCGCTCGACGACGCGCTGCGGCTGCTGTCCGGCGTACGCGGCGGCGACGAGCGGCACCGATCGTTGCGCGCGGTCCTGTCGTGGAGCTACGACCTGCTCGATGAGGAGGAGCAGACGCTGTTCCGGCGGCTCGGGGTGTTCGTCGGGACCTTCGACATGGACGCCGCGGCCGCCGTCGGCGGGGACCGCGCGGGCGTCGCGGACCTGCTCGGCCGGCTGGTCGACAAGAGCCTCGTGGTGCACGTACGCGGGCGGGTCAGCCGCTGGCGCCTGCTGGAGACCGTACGCGCGTTCGCGCTGGCGCAGATGACGGCCGCGGGCGAGGAGGACAAGACGAGGGCGCGGCACCTCCGCTGGGCCGCCGGCGCGGCGTCCGCCACCGAGGGCAGGATCGGCGATCCCACATGGCGCGAGGACTTCGACGCCATGGCCGCGGACCTGCGCGCCGCACTGGCCGCGGCCGGCGGCCCGGGCGAGGTGACGCACCGGCTGGCGAGCGCGCTGGCGCACCTGACCTTCGCCCGCCGCCACCTGCTGGAGTCCTTCGCCCACCACCGGACCGCCGCCGCGCTCGCGACGAGCGCCGCGTCGGCCGCGCGCGACCTGCGCGCGGGAGCCGGGTGCGCGCACGTGAGCACCACCTCTGACCAGCACGTGTTCGAGCTGCTCCTGGAGGCCGCCGAACAGGCGGCGCGGGCCCGCGACGACCGCGGCCGGGCGATCGACCTGGCCCGCGCGGTCGAGACGGCCTGCCGGTTCCCCGAGGCGTTCGAGACCAGCGTCCCGTACGAGCGACTGCGCGGCCTCCTCGACGAGGCGGCCGCGGCCGGACCCGGCGACGACCCGGAGGTCACGGCGCGCCTGGCGCTGGCCCACGCGTGGCTGGCCGGCCCGGACAAGGGCGCACCCGACCCCGCCCTCGCGGCCGCCGCCCTCGCCGCCACCCGGGCGACCGCGGACCCGGTCCTGGTCAGCTCCGGCCTGTGCGCCGCCGGGAGCGCGGCCCTGCACGCCGGACGACTACGCGAGGCCAACCGCATCACCCGCGAACGCCTGGCGCTGCTGCCGTCCATGGACCGCGACGACCCGTACTGCGCACCGGAGATCTGCAACACCTACGGCCGCGCCTGCGTCTACGCGATCATGACCGGCGACCTGCCCGGCGCGATGGCCGCCGCCCGCGCCGGCATCGACGACGACCTGCTGCGCGATACCCACATCACGGCCAGCCGCCTCGTCCAGCCCCTCGTGCTGACCGGCCGCTTCCAGGATGCGATCGGCCACGCCGAACGAATGCTGGACCAATGGGAACGCGCCGGACGCCCCGCCCCGCTCTGGATGCTGCCGGCCGTGAGCCTGACGGTGCTGGCCAGCACGATGCTCGATGAGCCGGGGCCGGTGGCAGTGTGGCGGGCGCATGCCGCGGAAATGGCCGGCGGCACGCTCGGCACGGCACCGGTCGCGGCGTTCGTCGACGCCCGCCTCGCCCTCCACAACGAGCGGTACGACACCGCCGAACCCCTCGTACGCACGGCCTTCACCGTCGACGCCCCACTGGACAAATACCTCGCGTACGCGCGGGCGGCGGGCGCGGAATTGGCCGTGGCCGCACGCCTGCCCGACGCGGCGGACCTGCTGGCGGCGGCCACCCCGCTCGCCGAAGAGAACACCTGGGCGGCGGCCTGCCTCGCCCGTGCCCGCGGGCGCCTCCACGACGACCACGCCGAACTCGCCCGCGCCCTCACGGGGTTCGAACGCCTGGACGCACAGGCCGAACGCGACCACACCCAGGCGTTGCTGGCGCGGCTTTAAGCCGAAAATCGGTGCTCGGCAGGGCACCACCGCATGCCCCGCCGAGCACCGATTTTCGGATTAGACCGCTGTGATCATGCGTTGCTCTCGACGGCCGGTTCGGGGGTCTTCTCCGGTTCGGGGCGGGGCTTGGGGCGGAGCACCGAGAAGGCCAGGACGGCGGCGGCGATGCCGCCGAACACCCCGACGATGGAGGTGGTCGACATGGCGTCGACGAACGCGTCCTTCGCGGTCCGGGCCAGCGTCGCGTCGCCGCGTGCCGCCGCGATGGCGAGGGCCTCGCCGATCGAGTGCCGCGCCGGGCCGGTGACGCTCTTGGGCATGTTGGAGGTGTAGGCCGCCGTGAGGACGCTGCCCAGGATGGCGACGCTGAGCGCCTGGCCGACCTGCTGGACGGTGTCGTTGACGGCCGAGCCGACCCCGGCCCGCTCGGGGGGCAGGGCGCCCAGCAGGGTGCCGTAGGCGGCGGGTCCGGCCGTTCCGCTGCCCGCTCCGATGACCACGAGGGCGATGGAGAGCTTGAGGTAGCCGTCGCCCGGAGAGATCGAGTAGAGCACCGCGAACCCGCCGGCCAGCAGGATGAGCCCGGCGGCGAGCGCGACCCGGGCGCCGAACCTCTTGTCGACCACCACACCGAGGCCGTTGAAGGCCATCGCGGTGATGACGAGCGGGATGAGCGCGGTCCCCGCCTTCATCGGCCCGTAACCCAGCACGAACTGCAGGTACTGCGTGAGCGCCAGCAGCACGCCGCCGGCGGAGAACGACAGCAGGACGATCGACAGGCTGGCGCCGCTGAAGTTCCGGTCGCGGAACAGGGCGAGCGGCAGCATCGGCTCCCGGCAGCGCCGCTCCCACAGGACGAAGGTGGTGAGCGCCACGACCGCGACGGCGAACCCGCCGAGCGTCTGGGCGGAGGACGAGCCGTCCTTGGCCGAGTTGATGACCCCCCACACCAGGGCGGTGATGCCGACCATGGACAGGAGGGCGCCGACGAGGTCGGGGCGGACGGCGGGTCCCCGCGACTCGGGGATGATCAGCAGCGCGGCGATGATGCCGAGGATGGCGATCGGCACGTTGAGCAGGAAGACCGAGCCCCACCAGAAGTGCTGCAGCATGAAGCCGCCCAGGGTGGGGCCGCCGACCGCGCCGAGCATGAGGACCGAGCTCCAGATGGCGATGGCCTTCTTGCGCTCCGTGTCGTCGAAGACGGTGGTGAGGATGGACAGCGTGCCCGGCATCAGGAACGCGCCGCCGATCCCCATGGCCGCGCGGGCGGCGATGAGCTGACCCGGGTTGCCGGCGAAGGAGGCGACGAGGGACGCGCCGCCGAACAGGACCAGCCCGATGATCAGCCCGCGGCGCCGGCCGTGCCGGTCGGACAGGCTGCCCGCGGTGAGCAGGAGCCCGGCGAAGACCAGGATGTACGCGTCGATGATCCACTGGATGTCGGAGCTGCTCGCGTGGATGTTCCGGATCAGTGACGGGATGGCGACGTTGAGCACCGTGTTGTCGATGACCAGGACGAGCAGGCTCAGGCACAGCACGCCGAGGATCCACCAGCGGCGCGGATGAGAGGTCGACATGAGCGTCCGTTCGTACGGTGTGCGATTTTCTCGAACACCGTACCACGCTGCTCGCACGCCGTACCACGCCGCTCGAACACTGTACGAGCGACGGTAGGCTGGAAGGACAACCCACCCCTGGTGAAGGACGTCGAATGTCGTCGAACGCGGATTCCGTCGCGAACTCCGTCTGGAACCGGCCGCCGCGCTCGCGCGGTGGCCAGCCGACGCTGAGCCGCGAGCAGATCGTGCGCGCCGCCATCGAGCTGCTCGACGAGAAGGGGCTCGACGGCCTGAGCATGCGCCGCCTCGGCAGCAGGCTGGCCGCCGGTGCCACCTCCCTCTACTGGTACGTCGCGACAAAGGACGACCTGCTCGAGCTGGCCCTCGACGAGGTCATGGGGGAGATCGAGATCCCGGACACCGATGCGGCGGACTGGCGGACCGCGGCCTCCGCCGTGGCCCACGGACTGCGCGCGATGATCCTGCGCCACTCCTGGGTCACGGGTCTGTTCGGCATCCGCCCCGCCATGGGTCCCAACGCGATGGGGACGAGCGATCGAGTGGTCGGGGTGCTGACGGACGCCGGCTTCTCGGGCATGGAGGTCGCTTACGCGAGCTCGCTGCTGATGTCCCATGTCATCGGCTCGGCCACGACGGAGGCCGCGTGGCGAAGGTCGATCGCCCCGTCGGGCAAGACCGCCAATGAGGTGGTCGAGGAGATGCGGCCGTACATCGACCAGGTCGCCTCCCGCTACCCGAACTATGGCGCGTGGTGGGAGGAGAACAAGGCGCTGGACGCCGATGCCATGCAGGACGACAACTTCGCCTTCGGGGTGGAGCGGCTCCTCGACGGCCTGCAGTCGTGGCTCGAACGGCGGGACGCCGGGGACCGTCACGACGCCGGCCGTGCGTGAGCGGAAGTGACCGTCCCCGGACCGGCGGACGGTCACCGTCGCGGTACGCGCTCGTGCTCGCGGGTGTCGCGGTCCTCGGCGTGCTGGTGAGCGTCCTGTCGGCGGGGATGGTGCTGCGCCATCGGCCGATCGCGGCCCTCTGGAGCCGGGAGTGACCGCCATGTAAGTGATAAATTACTCGCGAGTCGGTTGTTCAGTCCGAGGGAGGCCGATGGTGCGGCGCGAGATCTTCACGGATGAGCACGAGGCCTTCCGGGACATGGTGCGGTCGTTCATCGCCAAGGAGATCGCACCCTTCCACGAGCAGTGGGAGAAGGACGGCGTCGTCTCGCGCGACGTGTGGCTGGCCGCCGGACGGCAGGGGCTGCTCGGCATCGACATCGCCGAGGAGTACGGCGGCGGAGGCGACCCCGACTACCGCTACTACGTCGTGTTCAACGAGGAACTGGCCCGCGCGGGCGTCCACGGCCCCGGCTTCGCGGTCCACAACGACATCAACGGCGCGTACCTGAACCGGCTCGCCACCGACGAGCAGAGGCGGCGGTGGCTCCCCGGCTACTGCTCCGGCGAGCTCGTCACCGCGATCGCCATGACCGAGCCGGCCGCGGGTTCGGACCTGCAGGGCATCCGCACCACCGCCGTACGGGACGGCGGCGACTACGTCCTCAACGGGCAGAAGACGTTCATCTCCAACGGCATCCTGTCCGACCTGGTCATCGTGGTCGCGCGGACCGACCCGGACGCCGGGCACCAGGGCATCAGCCTCCTCGTCGTCGAACGCGGCATGAAGGGCTTCGAGCGCGGCCGCAACCTCGAAAAGATCGGCATGCACGCCCAGGACACCGCCGAGCTGTACTTCGAGGACGTCCGCGTGCCCCGGGAGAACCTCCTCGGCGAGGAGGGGCAGGGATTCATCCACCTGATGCAGAACCTCCCGAGGGAGCGGGTGTCGATCGGCGTGACGGCCCTGGCGGGCGCGGAGAAGGCCTTCGAGCAGACCCTGGAGTACTGCAAGACCCGGGAGGCGTTCGGCCGCCCGATCGGCCGCTTCCAGCACAACCGGTTCACCCTGGCCGAGATGAAGACCGAGCTGACGGTGGCCCGCTCCTTCACCGACCGGTGCATCACCGAGCACGTCGACGACCGCCTCGGCACCGAGGAGGCCTCCATGCTCAAGTGGTGGAACACCGAGCTGTGCAACCGGGTCATCGACCGCTGCCTGCAACTGCACGGCGGTTACGGCTACATGAGCGAGTACCCGATCGCCAAGGCGTACCTCGACTCCCGGATCCAGACCATCTTCGGCGGCACGACTGAGATCATGAAGGAGATCATCGGCCGCGGCCTCGGCGTCTAGTGCCGCGTCGATCAACGTTGTTCGTCATGGATTCCAGCTACGTAGATCCGAGCTACATGGATGGGGTCGTTGCGTCCTCGCGCCATCACCCGACCGTGAGGACCGCGTTGCCGCGGATCCTGCGGGCGCGCAGGTCGGTGATGACGTCGGCGGTGCGGCTCCAGTCGAGCACCGTGCCGATCTCGGGGTGCAGCCGGCCGCCGGCGACCAGTCTGACGAGTGCGGCCAGGTCCCGGCCGTAGGTCACGTCGGACACCGTGTAGTCGAAGTGCCTGATGGCGGCCTGGTCGGGGCCTTTGAAGAAGCCGAAGAAGTCGAGCGTCACCGGGGTACGGCTGGCCTGGCCGAACCAGACCAGCAGGCCGCCCGGCGCCAGGTGCGCGAGTGCCGCGGGCAGGCTGTCGCCGCCGACCGACTCCAGCACGATGTCGTACGGGCCCGTCGCGTCGTTCACCGAGGTCAGCAGGTCCGTCGCGCCGAGCTCCAGCAGCCGGGCACCGCGTTCCTCGGTGGCGCTGACGGCCGTGACCTGGGCGCCGGACGCGGCGGCGAGCTCGGTGACGTAGTGGCCGACGCCGCCGCTGGCGCCGGTGAGGAGCACGCGCCGGCCGGCGAGCGGGCCCGCCGCGCGGAGGAGCCGCAGCGCCGTGATCCCGGCCAGCGGCAGCGCCGCCGCGGTCACCGCGTCCACGCTGTCGGGCAGTTCGGCGACGCTCGATGTGGGCACGGTGACCCGCTCGGCCCATCCGTAGGCCGGAGGGTGGGCCACGACGCGGGTGCCCGGCGCCGGTCCGGTGCCGTCCGCCGCGGCGCGCACGACGGTGCCGGCGACGTCCTTGCCCGGGCGCCAGCCCGGCCAGCGGCGGTCGAGCGCGCCGTCGAGCTGGAACGTCTCGCCGCGGTTGACGGAGTACGCCTCCACGGCGACCACCACCTCGTCGGCTGCGGGCTCGGGCTCGGCGGCCTCACCGAGGACGACCGGCTTGTCGGCGGCGGGATTTGGAAGCATCGCCTTCATTTTGGAACTTTGCCTTTCGGGGTGTTCGGGAATGGGTGGACCGGCGGGCCGACAGGTCAGTCGAAAACGACGTTCTTCGCGTGCAGGGTGTCGAAGTACTCGCGGACCGCCGCGATCTTGCCGTCGCGGACGGTGAAGATCGCCAGGCAGTGCTGGTCGTAGCGCCCGCCGGACTTGCTGAGCGCACGGGTGTTCCACTCGGCCAGCACCTGGTCGCCCTCGGCGATCACTCCCGTGAATTCCAGCGCCAGGGATTCCGGCACCAGCCGGGACACCATCGCCGGCACGAACTCGCCGAGGATCTCGTCCGGCCCGGTCCACGTCCGCGACAACGGCAGGTCGCCCGCCAGCGTCCAGGTCGCCTCGGGGGTGAAGAAATCGCGGAGCACCGCGAAGTCGCCGTCGGTGAGGGCATTCATGTAATCGAGGACAACGGCCTTGCTCTGCGCAGTTACGTCATCGGCATTCAGCGTGGAAGTCATTTCCCGCGCCTTTCTCGAGGAGGTCCTTTCTGACGTCTCGAACCTAGGCGGCACCGGACGGAGAAGGGAAAGACCTGTTGCTTCTCGGCTTAGAACGTTGCGGCATAAGTGCAGGTCGGAGCCCGTGTATGATGACTCGCGTGCCGGATCTTCACCGCCTTCGCTGCTTTCTGGCCGTCGCGCGGGAACGCAACTTCACCCGTGCCGCCGAGCAACTGCACATCGCCCAGCCCGCGCTGAGCCGCCACGTCCGGCAGCTCGAGCAGGAATTGGGCGTACGGCTGCTGGACCGGACCACGCAGTACGTCGAGCCCACCGAGGCCGGCCGGGTGCTGATGGAGCGCGGGGCGGCCCTGTGCGAGGAGGCCGACCGTCTGTGGCGCGACGTGCGCGCCTACGCCGACGGCGAGCACGGCACCCTCACGATCGGCTACAGCGCGAGCCTCGGCTACGAGACCGCCCCCGCCCTCCTCACGGCCCTGGCCGAACGGCACCCCGGCATCACGGTCGACACCCGGCTGCTGGCCACGACCGACATCGTCGGCGGCGTCGCCGACGGCACCCTCGACGCGGGCCTGGTGCGCTGCCCGCCGCCCGTACCCGACCTGGTGCGCACCATGCTCAGACTGGAACCGCAGGGCGTGCTCATGCACGCCGAACACCCGCTCGCCGGCCGTCGCGCGGTGGCCGCCGCCGACCTCGGCGAGGAGACCCTGCTCGTGCACGCCCGGGAGGCCAACCCCGGCCACCACGACGCGATCATGGAGATCCTGCGCCGCACCGGCGTCTCCCCGCGGCTACGACCGCGTCAGTTGTCGTTCGACGCCGCGCACACCCCGGTGGCGCGGGACGACGCCGTCTCCATCGTCGGGCAGTCCGCGGCCGGAAGCCTGCCGCCCCACCTGGTGTGGCGGCCGTTGACCCCCGCGACCACGATCGAGATTCACCTGCTCACCCGCGGCAAGGGCACCGCCCCCGCCCTCGCCCGGCTGCTGCGGACGGCGTCCGCCACGGCCCGCGCCCACGGCTGGCTCCGCACGGCCGACGCGGCGGGCCTCAGCGGATGACGATCCGGTCGGGGGGCGCTTCCTTGTCGCGCGTCCAGCCGTCGTGCCCCTGCTCCGACCGCCAGTGCTTACCGGCGTAGCGCACCTCGCGGAGCCCGAACGGCTGGGCGTGCGCGACCATCCAGGTCGCCATGGTCCAGCCCGCACGGGAGTTCGCCGTCGCGGTGATCGCGTCGCCGCCGGTGTCCTTGCGCTTCAGCGCCTTTTCCAGCGCCTCCAGAGCCTGCCGCGGGTCGCTCTGCTTCTTGCGCTTGTTCGGGGGGTACCAGCACCGCACGGCGCCGGGCACGCGCCCGGTATAGGCCGCGGCCATGATCTTGGCGTCTTCCTCGTGCCGGGCGTACGCCGTGCCGTCCGCGCTGCGCTGGACCTTCTGGGCCGCCTCGTGGACGGGCATGCCGGTGTAGTCCTTGATCTTGACGAGAGCACTGAAGAACCGGTTCGCGGCGTACACCGGGTCCTTCAGCTGGTTGACCGTCCCCCATCCCTGCGACGGGCGCTGCTGGAACAGGCCGACCGAGTCGCGGTCGCCGCTCTCGAGGTTGCGCAGGTGCGACTCCTGCAGCGCCGTCGCATACGCGATGATCACCGCCTCTTCGGGCAGTCTCTTGCGCAGCGCGACGGCGGCGATGGTCGCGGCGTTGCCCGCCTGGTCCAGGTCGAGCGGCATCACGCCGGCGGTCGTCCGGGCCTCGCAGTTGGTGCCGTGGAGGTACGGGCGGAAGTGGACGTACAGCGCTATGGCGCCGCCGACGATGACGAGCGTCGTGGCCAATCCGATGATGGCGAGCCGTAGCCGCCCACTCCTCCGACTCACGGCACGAAGGTACCCGGTTCGCACACCCTGCCGGACATCTTGCGCCGAGGCCGCCGCTATCCTCACCGGCATGACCGACACGTTCACCAGCCCGATCTCAAGCGCCATCGATGAGCTGTGGGAGCGCCGGGCCGACCTGAGCCCTGAGGACACCGACGCCCGTTCCGTCATCGTGGCCGCCGTCGATCTGCTCGACGCCGGGCAGGCACGTGTGGCGTTCGTCGACGAGGCCACCGACGAGGTGATCGTCGACGAGCGCGCCAAGCGGGCCATCCTGCTCGGCTTCAAGGTGCTGGGCATGGCTCGGGCGCAGGTGGGCGACTTCCACTACCACGACCGGATCCCGCTGAAGACCCGCCTCGACGGCGTGCGCGTCGTGCCGGGCGCCATCGCCCGCTGGGGCTCCTACCTCGCGCCGGGCGTCGTCCTGATGCCGTCCTTCACCAACATCGGCGCCTACGTCGACTCCGGCACGATGGTCGACACCTGGGCGACGGTCGGATCCTGCGCGCAGGTCGGCAAGAACGTCCACCTGTCCGGTGGCGTCGGCATCGGCGGCGTGCTGGAGCCGCCGAACGCCAAGCCGGTCATCATCGGGGACGAGGCCATGATCGGCAGCCGCTCGATGATCGTCGAGGGCGCCCGCGTGGGCACGGGCGCGGTCGTCGGCTCCGGCACGAACCTCTCCGCCTCGATGCCGGTCATCGACGTGGAGACGGGCGAGGAGCTCGGCCGCGGCCGGATCCCCGACTGGTGCGTCGCCGTCGGCGGCACGCGCCTGAAGGAGTTCTCCGGCGGCACCTTCGGGATGCCCGCCGTCCTGGTGATCAAGCGCCTCGAGCCGGGCGTACGGCACGACAAGTCGCAGCTGAACGACGTCCTGCGCGACCACGGCCTGAGCGCCTGACGGACCCGTACGGGGGCATCCGGCGACCCGGAAGCCCCGACGGACCGGACGCGAACGCGCACGGCGCCGGAGCCCTGCCCCGGCGCCACGCCGCGCCGTCACACGATCAGGTGTTGTCGGCCAGGGCGAGCAGACGTGCCGAGGTTCCGTTGAAGACGTCCTGGTCGCCGGGGAACGTCCCGCTGTCGGCGTACTGCCAGAAGGTGTAGAAGCCCCAGCCCGCCGGCAGCGTGCCCGCGGAACTCGACCACTTCGCGATCCACAGCGGGCTGTTCGTGGCGAACGTCGTGTCGCTGTTACCGGTGCAACTGGTCCACCAGCTCAGGCTGGTGTAGATGACCGCCCACCGGCCACTCTTGGCGTGGTACTCGTTGATGAACGCGTGGATCCAGCTGCGCATCGACGCCTGGCTGAGCCCGTAGCAGGACGCCCCGTACGGGTTGCTCTCCAGGTCGACCGCGCCGGGCAGGGTGTGGTGGTCCGCCGACCAGCCGCCGCCGTGGGCGGCGAAGTAGTCGGCCTGCGCCGCGCCGCTCGAGGTGTCCGGCGTGGCGAAGTGGTAGGCGCCCCGGATCAGGCCGACGTTGTACGACCCGACGTACTGCTGCGAGAAGTAGGGGTTCTGGTACGACGTGCCCTCGGTGGCCTTGACGTACGCGAACTGCGCGCCGTTGCTCTTGACCGAGCTCCAGTTGACGTTGCCCTGGTGGCTGGAGACGTCGAGGCCGAGCGGGCCGGACACGAGCGGGGTGACGGTGCCGGACCCGCTGCCCTCGAGGCTGGAGCCGGCGTGGTCCTTGTCGGGGTGGGTGATCGGGTTGGGTGACGCGCCGGCCGCGGGGCCGGCGGCCAGGACGCCTCCGGCGAGAGTGAGCGCGGCGAACGCCGTGCTCAGCCGGCGGATGATGCGGTTGCGGGGGGACGGGGCCACGGTTCCTCCTGGGGTCGTGTGGCGGGACGGGAGGGGCCGCCCCTGGGGGCGGGGCATGCCACGTGCGCGGGCCCGGTGACGGCGGGTCGCCGTGGGCGGGCGGATCGGTCGACGGCGAGTCGTCGTGAGCGGGCCGAGTCAGGTGACGGCGAGTCGTCGTGAGTGGGCGGGGCGATCGATGGTGGGTCGTCCGCGAGTGGGCGGGGCGGTCGACGGTGGGTCGACCGTGAGCGGGCCGGATCAGGTGACGGCCGGTCGGCCGTCAGGGGCGGGGTTCGGTGGCGCCGACGGCGGGGCCGTGGTCGCCGAGGGTGCGTGGGCCGGGCAGGCCGGATCGTGTGACGGAGCCGGCGCGAGCGGCGGACGCCAGGCCGAGCGTGCCCGCGACCTCCGATCGGAGCCGGGACAGTTGGGCGTAGAGCGCGTCACCGGGGCACTGGGTGGGGTTGTAGTCGCGGTGGCCGACGATCGCGGTGTCCGGGGACAGCCCGTACAGGTCGCAGAGCCAGGCGAGGGTCTGGACGAGGGCGTTCCAGAGGGCGGTGGGCGGGAGCTCGGTGGTGTAGGTGCCCTCGTTCTCGATGCCGAGCGTGTGGCCGTTCTCGTTGGCGCACTGGGCGCCGAAGACGTTCTTGCGCTGCCCGATGGCCTCGAGCGTGCGGTTGCGGCCCTCCATGACGTAGCCGCCGCGGCTGATGGTCAGCTGCTGCCCGGTGTCGCTCCAGCCGTTGGTGTCCATGTGGAGGTTCTGGCAGTCGCGGGACAGCTGGAAGGCGTGGGCGAGGGAGTAGTCGGTGGAGTTGGGGAACGCCATGTGGTGCACGATCAGGTGGTCGGGCGCCTTGATGATCGTGGCCGGCGAGGTGGGCGGACGGGCGCTCCACTCGGCGCGCGTGTAGACGCGAGGCGCGGTGACGGCCCGCGCGCGGCGGGGCCGGGCCAGGTCGGCGGCGCCGATGAGAGCGGCACCGCCCGCGATCGCGGCGGCCCGCGTGAGCAGATCGCGACGGCCGAGACCACCGGGCGCGGCGGTCGCTCGTACGAGCGGGTGGCGGTCGGTGGTACCGGGTATGGCTGCGGCTGAGGTGATCGGGTCGTGACGGTCGGGGACGGGGCTGTCGTACGTGAAGGCCACCCCTGGGGTGAGGCGGCCGGCGGGGGGTTCCGGCATGGTGGGAGCTCCTTCCGGCGGGGGTGAAAGGGGCCCGCTCCCACATATGTAAATATCCAACGGCAGGACCATCGAATAGGTGGAAAATTCCCCTAAGCTCAGCCGTTTTTTGGCAGATCGTCACATCCGCGCAGCTGATACCAGGTCGACGCCGGTTTCCGGTGGGAGGGCGACTGGCCGGATCCGGGCACGTCTGGCGTAGGCTCATGCGGCATGCGGCTTGATCTGACCCAGGACGTCGCCTCCCTCACCGCGGCGATCGTCGACATCGAATCGGTGAGCGGCAACGAGAAGGCGCTCGCCGACGCCGTCGAGGAGGCGCTGCGCGCCCTGCCCCACCTGTCCGTCGAACGCGACGGCGACACGGTGATCGCGCGCACGTCGCAGGGCCGGAGCGAGCGGGTGGTGATCGCCGGGCACCTCGATACGGTCCCGGTCAACCACAACCTCCCCTCCCGGGTCGAGGGCGACCGCCTGTACGGCTGCGGGACCGGCGACATGAAGGCCGGCGTCGCCGTGCAGCTCAAGCTGGCCACCATCGCCGAGACGACCCGGGACGTCACCTACTTCTTCTACGAGTGCGAAGAGGTCGAGGAGGCACGCAACGGGCTCAGGCGCATCGGGCAGACCCGCCCCGAGCTGCTGCAGGCCGACTTCGCGGTCCTCATGGAGCCGTCGGGTGGCATCGTGGAGGGCGGCTGTCAGGGCACCATCCGCGTGGAGGTCAAGGTCCCGGGCGAGCGGGCGCACAGCGCGCGGTCGTGGATGGGCTCGAACGCCATCCACCACGCCGGCGCGGTCCTCGACGTCCTGCGGGCGTACGAGCCGAGCCGCCCCGTGGTCGACGGCCTGGAGTTCCATGAGGGCCTCAACGCGGTGTTCATCGGGGGCGGCGTCGCGGGCAACGTGATCCCCGACGAGTGCGTCGTCACGATCAACTACCGGTTCGCGCCCGACAAGTCCCTGGGCGACGCGGAGAAGTACCTGCGCGAGCTGTTCGAAGGCTACGAGGTGACCGTGGTCGACGGCGCTCCCGGTGCGCGGCCGGGCCTGACGCATCCGGTCGCGTCCGCGTTCGCCGCGGCCACCGGCGGCGAGGCACGTGCCAAGCTCGGCTGGACGGACGTGGCGAGATTCTCCGAATTGGGCATTCCGGCCGTCAACTACGGCCCCGGCGAGCCCAGCCTGTCGCACACGCGTGACGAGTACGTGGAGATTCCGCGTATCTTCGCCAGCGAGGAGCGAATGCGGGCCTGGCTCACCACGTGAGCCGTGCCCGGCCCTTGACCCGGTTATCGACGCGGAAGGGCGACCTCATGGCCCAGGCACTGGCCCACGGACTGACGATCGCGGAGGCGGCCGAGCATACCGGCGTCTCCACGCACACCCTGCGCTACTACGAGCGCATCGGCGCGTTCCGGGAGCCGCCGGAGCGCGACTCCAGCGGGCACCGCCGCTACACCGAGCGGGACCTGTCCTGGATCACGCTGCTCACCCGGCTGCGCGCGACGGGGATGCCCATCGCGACGATGCTCCGCTACGCCGAGCTGGCGCGGGAGGGCAACGGAACGGCCGCCGACCGCAAGGCCCTGCTCGTCGCGCACCGCGCCGAGGTGGCCGCGCGCATCGACGAACTGCAGCAGGACCTCGAGCTCATCGACCACAAGATCAACGTCTATGAGGAGATCGACCGCACCCGCTTCGGCCGGTGACGGCTCCGTACGGTCGGCGGCAGGGGCGTACGACTGGTGATCGGTCCGCGCGAGCGTGGCCGGTCCGCGTGACCGGCGGCCCGGTGAAGACGTCCGACGCTCCGTACGGGCGTCGGACGGCTCCGTACGGGTCTCAGGCGCCGACCTGGGAGGGCAGCGGGTCGCCCTCCGAGAACGTCCCGGTGCGCCGGATGACGTGCCAGCGCAGCCGGGCGCCCAGGACGGCCGTGACGAGTGACTGGATGACCACCAGGTACATCAGCTGCCGGTAGACGATCTGCTGGAAGGGCATCACCCACAGCGTGGTGAGGCGTTCGCCGTCGAGCCGCAGCGCGTACATCGCGGCCGCCGCCTGGGCCACCGTGAACAGCACCCACGACCCCGCGACGGTCAGCGGGTCGAGGACGAATATGCCGTAGAGGGCGAAGACGTCGACCACGGGCGCGAGGCACGGCAGGGCGACCTGGAAGAGCGCCAGGTACGGCAGGCAGCGGCGGCCGAACCGGCCGGACCGGCCGCGTTCGACCAGCGCGCGCTTGTGCTTCCACATCGACTGCAGGGTGCCGTAGCACCAGCGGTACCGCTGCTTCCACAGCTGCCGCAGCGACGACGGCGCCTCCGTCCACGCCACGGCGGTCTCCTCGTACACGACCCGCCAGCCCGCCCGGCAGATCGCCATGGTCAGGTCGGTGTCCTCGGCGAGGGTCTCGGTGCTGAGCCCGCCGACCGACGCGAGAGCCTGCCGCCGGAAGGCGCCGATCGCGCCGGGCACGGTGGGCATGCACTCCAGCACGTCGAACATCCGCCGGTCGAGGTTGAACCCGATGACGTACTCCAGGTGCTGCCAGCGGCCGATGAGACCCTTGCGGTTGGCCACCTTGGTGTTGCCGCTGACCGCCCCGACGCGCCGGTCGACCAGCGGCCGCACGAGGTTGCCGATCGTGTCGCGCTGGAAGACGGTGTCGCCGTCGACGAGGACGAGGACGTCATGGCTCGCCTGCGCGATGCCCGTGTTCAGGGCGGCCGGCTTGCCGCCGTTGGGCCGGCAGATGAGCCGGACGTTCCTGAACTCCCGCTGCAGCCGGTCGCCGATGACGGGGGTGTCGTCGGTGGACCCGTCGTCGACGATCAGCACCTCGATCGGCGACGGGTAGGTGGTGTTCACGAGGGAGCGGACCGTCGCCGCCAGGCCGACCTCCTCGTTGTACGCCGGGACGATCACCGACACCGGTGGCGGGACGCCCCCGGCGGTGAGCCATGGCGAGGGCCCGCGGCGGGGTCGGCGCCGGACCCGCCGTACGTGGACGTGCGCGAACAGCGGGAGGGCCAGCAGCCGCAGCGTGGTCAGCGCGCCCGCGATCGCGAAGAGGATCCCGAACCAGCCGGCCCACAGGTCGGACCAGCGCTGCGCGGCGGTCAGGGCCGTTCCGGTCACCTTGTCGAAGGTCGAGGCGGGCACGTCGGTGGACGGCAGCCGCGTCGCCTGGCTCAGCGTCGTGAACCGGTACCCCTTGGCCGACAGCCGGGTCAGCAGCGCGTCGAGGGCCTGCACCGTCTGGGCCCGGTCTCCTCCCGAGTCGTGCATCATCACGACGGCGCCGGCGCCCTTCGTGGGCGTCGCGGCCTGGATGATCTTCTCCACGCCCGGCCGCCGCCAGTCCTCGGTGTCCTGGTCGGTGAGCGCGACGACGTAGCCCTGCCTCCCGGCCTCCTGGGCCGCTCGGTACTCCGGTGCGGACAGGCCGTCCGGCACGGAGGAGTACGGCATTCGGAGGAGCCGGGTGTTGATGCCGGCCGCGCCGGCGAGCGCCCGCTGGGTCAGGCCGAGTTCGAAGCGGATGCGCCATGGCGGGGAACTGGCCATGTCGATGTGGGTGTAGGTGTGCGAGCCGATCTCGTTGCCCTCGCGGATCGCCCGCTTGACGATGGCGGGGTGGTCGGCCACGCGTGCCCCGATGACGAAGAACGTCGCGTGGGCCCCATGACGCCGCAGCACGTCGAGGATCCGCGGTGTCCATCGGGGATCGGGCCCGTCGTCGAAGGTGAGCGCGATGGTGCGGCGGGGTGTCCGGATGCTCTTCGGTTCGCCGCCCGACAGGTTCACGACGGGACCGCCGTCCGCGACCGCGGACGGCGCCGAACCGCTTTTCGCGTAGTTGTGCTGCGTCGACTCCCCGACCACGTTGTGCGCGTAACCGGTCAGCAGGAGTCCTGCGACGAGGGTGACGGCGCCGAGGAAGAGCAGGATCCAGTGGCCGCGCGGATCACGCCGGCGGTCCCGGCGTGCCATCAGGGCTTCCTCGGGTTGGGGCTCTTGGTCCGGCCGTAGGCGTGCCCCTTGCCGGGGACGGTGGTTGCGGATGTCGGCGTCACCGGCGGCGTGGTCGCTCCGGTGGTCGGCTTGGAGGACGTCGTGGCGCTCGGGTGGGTGCCGCCCGCGGGCGCGTGGGACGCGCCGGCCGTCGGCGCCGGGCCGCTCGGAGCTCCGCCGGCGGCGGAGCTCCGGTTCGGAAGCGGGTTGTGTCCTCCGCTGCGAGGCATGAGCCCGTCCTCGGCGGGGCCGCGGCCCGACTTCGAGTGCTTCGTCTCGGGCCACGGGGTTAGCGGCACCCGCGATCCGGTGGCCAGCCCGATGCCGACGAGCACGAGATAGGCGGCGACGACGCACCCGAGCGCGATCCCCAGGCGGCGCGCGATCCGCGCCCGGCGGCCTGTCGCATCGACGAAAACGGGCTCCGGCTCGAGCACCTCAGTCGCTTGGTTCACGGCCGAAGTCTAGAGCCCGACAAAACGACAAACAGCACAAATGGGTTTGTTGTCCTGTAGTTAGGGTGGTGTCCGATTGCTCAAAACCGCTTGCGGGGCTGGCTAACGTTGGGCCATGCAACCTGACGAGACGCGGCGCCGGAGGCGGCAGGGCCCCGTAACGCTTCGCGGCAAGGCGATCCCCTCGACGACGACCGACCAGCGACTGCTCGACGCCCGCGGTCCGTCCGACTGGGTGCACACCGACCCCTGGCGGGTGCTCCGCATCCAGGCGGAGTTCGTGGAGGGGTTCGGCCTGCTGTCGGAGCTGGGGCGCGCGGTGAGCATCTTCGGCTCCGCCCGCACCAAGCCGGAGTCGGAGGAGTACGAACTGGCCGAGCGGATCGGCGCCCTGCTCGTCGAGGCCGGGTACGCCGTGATCACCGGTGGCGGCCCCGGGATCATGGAGGCCGGGAACAAGGGGGCCGACGAGGCCGGAGGCGTCTCGGTCGGACTCGGCATCGAGCTGCCGTTCGAGCAGGGGCTGAACGACCACATCGACGTCGGCCTGGAGTTCCGCTACTTCTTCGTCCGTAAGACGATGTTCGTCAAGTACTCCCAGGCGTTCGTCGTGCTCCCCGGCGGGTTCGGAACGCTCGACGAGCTGTTCGAGGCGATCACCCTCGTGCAGACCAAGAAGATCACCCGCTTCCCGATCGTGCTCGTCGGCACGCAGTTCTGGGGCGGTCTCGTCGACTGGATCAAGAACCAGATGGTGCCGTCGGGGAAGGTCTCCCGGGAGGACATCGACCTGATCCACCTCACCGACGACCCGGAGGAGGTCGTCAAGGTCATCAGGCGGGCCCACGAGACCCAGGAGCGCGAGCTGGAGGAGCGCGCCGCCCAGGAGGCCGACGCGCACCTCGGAGGGAACGGAAGCTGATGCGGATCTGCGTCTTCTGCTCCTCCAGCGGCCGCATCGACCGCCGCTACGTCGAACTGGCCGCCGAGGCCGGCGCCGAGCTGGCCCGGCGGGGGCACGCGCTCGTCAGCGGCGGCGCCACCGTGTCCTGCATGGGGGCCGTCGCCCAGGCCGCGCGCGAGGGCGGCGCGCACACCGTCGGCGTCATTCCGAAGGCCCTCGTCGACGTCGAGATCGCCGACGACGACTCCGGCGAACTGATCGTGACGGAGGACATGCGGTCCCGCAAGGGCGAGATGGACCGCCGATCCGACGCGTTCCTGGTCCTGCCCGGCGGGCTCGGCACCCTCGAGGAGCTCTTCGAGGTCTGGACCGCGCGCGTGCTGGGCCTGCACGAGAAGCCCATCGCGATCCTCGACCCGGACGGCCTGTACGACCCGCTGCGCGAGCTGATGAAGCACCTGCTGGACGAGGGTTTCGCCCGGCCCCGCATCTTCGACGCGATCGGCTGGACCACCACCGTCGAGGAGGCGTTCGACCACCTGGAGCGCTCGCCGGTACGCCTGCAGCCGACCGCCGAGGACTACATCGAGGCCGAACCCTGAGCGATCGTCAGGCGAGGCCGCGGCGTGAGACGGCGGGCGGGCGGGTTCCGGTGATCGACGCGACCATGTCGAGGACCTGCCGGGTCGGGTCGGGGTCGGCCGTGCGGAAGACGCGCGCGCCGGCCCAGGCGAACACCGAGACGACGGCGGGCTCGGCCTCGTCCACCAGGACGGCGTGACCGGCCCCGGCGAGGCGCTCGGCCTCGTACGGGTCCGTGGCACGGACCAGCACCCCGTCCGGCCGCACCCCCGCCGCCCGCTCCGGCGCCGAGCACAGGAGCGCCGCCCCGGTCGCCGCGGCGACGCCGGCGAAGGCGTCGCCGGCCAGCAGGTCGGCCCCGGCCCGTACACAGGCGACGGCCTGCTCCTCGGACGACGGCGCCACCGCGATCACCCGCCGGTGCTCCCGGGCCGCGCGGACGGCCTCCGGGTCGGCGGGGACCTCGGCGATGTCGGCGCCGTCGACCAGGCCGACCGCCATGATCGCGAATTGCCCGGGGCGAATGATCCGGGTCCCGAGGCGCAGGTCCATGTCCCGATCGTGGCATACGCGGCCGAGCGCAAGTCCGTCCGACCGGGTTGACGCACTGTACGTCATGGTTGTGGCACGATCGGCATATGCTCGTCACCATCACCGTGGCCCTCGCCGCGCTGGCCGTCCTGGCGGCGATCGTCGTCGTGGCCATCGGGGGCGGCGGGGAGCTGTCCGTAGAGCACCCCGACCACCCGCCACTGGCGTTGCCGGGCCGGCGTTCCGCCGGCGGCACCGACGCCGCGCTGCTCCGCCTGCCGATGGGGCTGTGGGGCTACCACAAGCAGATCACCGACGAGGCGCTGGAGCGCTTCGCCCATGAGCTGACCGAGCGCGACACGCGGATCGCCGTGCTCGAGCAGGAGCTCGCGGAGGCGCGGCAACACCTGTACGAGCCGCCGGAGCAGTCCTCGTGGCGGCCGTCCATCCCGTCGGCGTCCCCGGCGCCGGACACGCTGACCACGCACCGCGACTTCGACCCGGCGGACACGCTCGCGCCGCGCGAAGACGACCTGCCGCCCCTGCCCCAGCGCGCGGACGAGCCGCCCCGGGAGCGGGCCATCGAACCGCCGCAGACCATCGTCGACAAGGTCGTCTTCGACCCCAAGGCCACCGTCGCCGACCACGACGCCGGCAAAGACGCCGGCCGGGACGTCGAGCACGACGCAGGCCGGGCGGCCGAGAACGACACCGGCTGGGACGCCGACCACGGCGACGCCGGCGCGGGTCACCGGCCGGGCGAGAGCATCCGGTGGCGGGAGCGGGACGAGTGAGGGCGAACACGGTCGCGGTGCACGCCTCCGCCGACGTCGCCGCCCCCGCGGAGCGGGTCTGGGAGGTCCTCGTCGACTGGCCCCGGCACTCCGAATGGGTGCCGTTCACCCATGCGGAGGGCGGCGCGGGCGACGGCGCGGGCCTGGAGGCGTGGACCGGGATCGGGCCGGTCGGATTCCTCGACACCATGGTGATCAGCGAGTGGCGACCACCGCACCGGGTCCGGGTGCGGCACACCGGGGCGCTGGTCCGCGGGGAGGGCCGGTTCGACCTGCTCGACCTTCCGGAGGGCCGGTGCCGGGTCACCTGGGCGGAGCTGATCCACCTGCCGTTCGGGCCGCTCGGCCGGGTGGGCTGGTTCGCGGTCGGGCCGCTGGCTCGGCTCATGCTGCGGACGTCGCTGCGCCGCCTCGCTACCATGTTCGAATGACTGTGATCGGCCCGGACGGGCTGGCGCGGTGCCCGTGGGGCGTCTCCGCGCCCGACTACATCGCCTACCACGACGACGAGTGGGGCCGCCCGGTCCGCGACGACCGGGGCCTGTACGAGCGACTGTGCCTGGAAGCGTTCCAGTCCGGCCTGTCGTGGCTCACGATCCTGCGCAAGCGCGAGGGGTTCCGGCGGGGGTTCGACGACTTCGACCCGGAGAAGGTCGCGGCGTACGGCCCGGCCGACGTCGAGCGGCTGATGGCCGACGCCTCGATCGTCCGGAACCGCCGGAAGATCGACGCGACGATCGCGAACGCCCGCGCGGCGCTGGACCTGCCCGACGGCCTGGCCGCGCTGGTCTGGGCGTACGCCGACCCGGACGCCCCGGCCCCCAAGGACGGCACCGACGTGCCCGCCACCACCCCCGGCTCCACGGCGCTCGCCAAGAAGCTGAAGAAGCACGGGTTCAAGCACGTCGGCCCGACGACCGTCTACGCCCTCATGCAGGCGTGCGGCCTGGTCGACGACCACCTGGTGGACTGCCACCGGCGCGGCGCCTACCGCTGAGAGCCGGTCGGCGGCGTCGACGATCCTCGGGTGGGCATGCCCCGGCGCCGGTGGGCATCCCTCGGCGGCGTCGACGGCCCATGGGTGGGTCTGCCGTCGGCGCGGCGTGACAGTGAGAGTCCGTCGGCGGCGTCGGCGGTCCTCGGGTGGGTCTGCCGCCCGCGCGGCGCGTCATTCCGCCTTGGCGGCCTCCAGGACCGGTACGCCGGCGGCGCGGCGGGCGGGCAGCGCCGACGTCGCCCACGTCACGGCGGCCGCGCCGCCGACGACCACGGCGAGCAGCCACCACGGCAGGTGCACCCGGATGTACGAGCTGCCGGTGGCCACGTGCAGCAGCGCGACGGTGCCGACGGCGGTCGCCATGCCGAGCAGCACGCCCAGCAGCACGACGGTCGCGGCCTCCCAGCGGACCATCGACCGGATCTGCCGCACCGTCGTCCCGACCGCGCCGAGCATGCCGAACTCCCGCGTCCGCTCGAAGACGCTCAGCGACATCGTCGTGGCCATCCCGAACAGGGAGATCACCAGCGACATCCCGATGAACCCGTAGACCACCCGCAGGCCCTTCTCCATGGACGCGACGGCGACCCGGACGTAGGCCGCCGGGTCGTACACCCGCGCGACCGGGACGTCGGCGACGGCCGCGGCGAGGGCCCGCGTGGACGCGGTGCCCCGGACCAGCACGGCCGACGTGGTCGCGCGCGGGTCGAGCATCGCCATCGTGGCCGGGGCGACGAGCGCCTGGTCGGCGAACACGTGCGACGGGTCGTGGTATCGGCCGGCCACGGTGAGCGTCACATTGCCGCGCGCTCCGTGCACGACGATCCGGCGGCCCGGCCACAGGTGATATGCCTTCACCAGCGGCGACGCGACTCCGATCTCTCCGGGCCGCAGGGCGGGCAGGTACCCGCCGAAGCGCAGCACCGGCCGTACGTCGGACGCGCCGGTCACATTGAGGAAGACCGGATCGCCGGGGTCGCCGTCGACGACCTTCGTCTTCGGCGACACGAGTTGTACCTCCGTGCGCGTCAGCGCGACCGCGGAGGTCACCCCGGGGACGCGCGCGACCCGGGCCGCCGTGTCGCCGGGCAGCGGGGCGGCCCCGTCCGAGGTGCGGCTGTTGGTCGCGATGACGTGGTCGGCGGCGAGCGTCTGCGCGCCGGCCTCGGCGCCGCGCTGATGAACGGAGGTGATCAGCAGTCCGGTCGCGGCGACGAGCGCCACGCCGAGCATGAGCGAGGCGGCGGCCGAGGAGACCCGGCGGGGGCTGCGCGTGATCGTCGCGCGGGCGAGCCGGCCCGACTCGCCGCTGACGAGCATGCCGAGCCGCCCGACCAGGCCGCCGAGCGGCCCGACGAAGAACGGCGCGAGCACCGCCAGCCCCGACACGCACACCATCGAGCCCATGAGGATGAGCACCACGATCCCGATGGTCCGGTCGATCCCGACCTCGGTCTTGTCGTTCGCGACCGCGAAGACCGGGCCGAAGAACATCCACGACGCCCCGAAGATCGCCAGGGCGCCGACGAGCCGAGGCCAGACCCGTCCCCGGCCCTCCGCGGTGGACGACCGCAGCGCCTCGATCGGCGCGATCCGCGCCGCCCGGCGCGCCGCCCGGCGCGCCGGCCGCCAGGCGGCCAGCTGCGTGGTCACGACGCCCGCCGCGAACGGGAAGGCCAGCGCGACCCAGCCGACCTGCACTTCACCGGCGGAGATGTCGAAGCCGTCCTGGGCGAACAGCCGCGTCAGGACCTCCGAGACGCCGTACCCGGCCACGAGGCCGCCCGCCGAGGCGACCACCTCCAGAACCAGCGCCTCGAAGCGGACCAGCCGCTTGATCTGCCGGGGCCGGGCCCCGATCGCCGACAGCAGGGCCAGCCGCCGGGTGCGCTGGCGGACGAGGGTGCCGAAGGCGTTCGCGACCACGAACAGGCCGGTGAACACCGCGACCGACGCAAGCATGCCGATCGCCCCGCCGACGGACGCCCCCGCCCCCTGCAACTCGGCCGACTGCCGGTGCCGTACGTCGGAGGCCTTCCGCACGACGGCCGGGCGCATCACCGGGACCAGCCGGGCGCGCAGCGCGGCGGCCGTGACGCCCGGCGCGGCCTTCACCCACAGGCCCTGCCAGGTGCCCGGCCGTAGCCCGGCGGCGCGATGAACGGCCGTGGGCGTGCCGAGGATCAGGTCGCCGGAGGCCACGGCCCCCCGGCCTCGTACGGTGACGACGCCGACGACCCGCACGCGCTGCGTGGAGTTCGGCAGCAGCAGCGTCGTGGCCGAGCCGGCGTGGAGCCCCCCGGCCCTCGCGACGTGCCGTACGACGGCCACCTCGTCATCGGCGGCCGGCGCCCGCCCGGAGACCAGGTGATAAGCGCTCAGGCGGGCGTCGGGGATCCAGGGTCGGAGCGCGGTCGCCGCGCCCGCCGGCGGCGTCACCGGCTTGCCGTGCGCGCCGACGATCGTGACCGGCACGGACGCGTCACCGGCGACCGCCGCCACGCCCGGCACCGAGGCGATCGCCCCGGGCCGTACCTCGCCCTGCGGCACACTGAACACGTCATCCGGGTCGGCGCCGCGCGGCTGCACGAGCACGTCGACCCTGGCGTACTCGCTGGCGTCCGATCCGGACACCGACGCCTCCGCCCGCAGCGCGAACTGCAGCGCCCCCGACATCAGCCCCACGGAGAACAGCACGGCGAGCATCGTCGCGGTCAGCCGCGCCCAATCCTGCGCGAACGACCGGCGGGCGATCAGCCACATGCTCAGGCCTCCATCCCGCGCATCACGTCGTGCACCGCGTCGATCGTCGGACCGGCCAGCTCGTACACGATCCGGCCGTCCGCCAGGAACAGCACCCGGTCCGCGTACGACGCGGCGAGCGGGTCGTGCGTCACCATGACGACCGTCTGGCCGTACGTGTCCACCGCCGCGCGCAGGAACCGCAGCACCTCCCCGCCGGCGGAGGAGTCGAGGTTGCCGGTCGGCTCGTCGGCGAAGACCACCTCCGGCCGTGTCAGCAGCGCCCGCGCGACCGCGACCCGCTGCTGCTGCCCGCCGGACAGCTCGGCCGGCCGGTGCCCGAGGCGCTCGCGCAGCCCGAGCGCGTCCACGAGGGTCCGGAACCACTCCCGGTCCACGCGCCGCGCGGCCATCCGCGCGGTCAGCCGGATGTTCTCCTCGGCGGTCAGCATCGGCATCAGGTTGAACGCCTGGAAGACGAAGCCCAGCTTCTCGCCGCGCAGTCTCGTGAGGCGCGTCCGCGACAGCCGCGTGATGTCCACCCCGTCGATCACGACCGAGCCCGACGTCACGGTGTCCAGCCCGGCGAGGCAGTGCAGGAACGTCGATTTGCCCGACCCCGAGGGCCCCATGATCGCGGTGAACTGCCCGCGCGCGAAGGAGGCCGAGACGCCGCGCAGCGCGGCCACCGTGTTCTCTCCGGAGCCGTACGTCTTCACGAGTGAGTCCGCATGAGCCACCGGCGCCAGGACGGTCGTCTGTGTCATGGCTCAACCCAACCCCGTACGGGCCGGAGGCACATTGGCGCGACCTGGAGAGCCGGAGTAGGGCTGGCCCCACCTGGACGGGGCGGGGGTCCCGCGCGTACGCCGAGTGGACTGCCCACCACGCCGACGACTACCGCTGATCCGGACGGACCTCATCCCCTGCCGTTCTATGGTGATCTACGGCAGGGGAGGCCGATGGGGCGGAGGTCACAGTGAGCGAGCGCGCGATCCGCCGGTTGAAGAATCTCGGCCTGATCGTCGCCGGCGGTGTTCTCGGCGTCGTGCTGACCGTCGCGGCGTCGTGGCCGCGATCCGCGGTCGTCTACCGGAGCCGCCAGCCGTCGACCGTCGCCTACCAGGACGGGTCGCCGCACTATCTCGGTCTGATCCGCGACCGTTCATCGCTCGCCGGTGAGTCCTACCACCTGATGATCGGCCGTGATTCGAGCCTGTCGTACGGTCATCGGATCCGCGTCGACACCGCCACGTCGGTCGCCATCGGCTCGACCGAGTGGCGGGCCGACGGCGTGCGAGTCCGCTTCACCACCGGACACGAGCTGTTCGTCCCCGCGCGGTACTTCACGTTCGGCCGGTGATGGGGGATCAGTACCGGCCCTCGACGGAGACGTGCTCCCAGGCGTCCAGGTCGGCCGCCGATCCGGTGCGGACCGGAGGCACATCGGCGTGCCCCGGAGAGCCGGAGTAGGGCTGGCCCTACCCGGACGGGTCTACCGCATGTCGGCATTCCGCCCTACTGATCTGCGGGCTCGCCGTCGGTTGGCTGGCATCGACCCGCCCCCGACGCAGGAGCACCCGCATGACGATCACCGTCTTCCCTCCGCCGATCACCGGCCACCCGGGCGACCCGCGGAAGCGCGTGCGCCGCGCCGGTCGACGTCGCGAGCCGGACCGCCGGGTGTTCGCGGCGGAGCCGCAGATGTACGCGCTGTTCGCCGGGTTCGCCGATGTCTTCGCCGCCATGGCGGGAACGGCCGCGCATCGCGCCTGGGGAACGGCCGCGGCGGTCGGCTACGCGTGCGCCGCGCTCGTCGCCGTCACGAGCCGGACCGCCGGAAGGGCGTGCGCGTTCGCGGGCGCGGCACTGGTCCCGCTCGCCGTGCTCATCGCCACCGGAAAGGCCCAGGAGGAGGTCTCCGTGGTGGCGCGGTCCGGCGCCGCGCTCCTGCGCCACGGCACGCCGTACCCGCCGGTGCCCGGCACGGTGTACACCGCCTACGACCCGTACCTGCCGGGGATGGCGGTGTTCGGGCTGACCGGGCTGGATCCGCGGGTCCTGTTCACGGGCGTGTTCGCCGCCGCCTCGATCCTGGAAGCGCCTGCCCGTACGGGTCCCGCGTGCCGACGCTTCGGCCCCGGTCCTCGCATGGGGTCAGGGAGTCGCCGGCCGCCAGTCGCGTACCTCGTGGGCCCAGGCGGTCAGACCGGTCACGAATCCCTCCCGGTCCTGCGGAGAAAGGTCGCGCAGGACGCGCACCAGCGGGGCGGACCGTCGGGCGATGAACGCCTCGATCATCGGACGATGCCGATCCGCGATGGACACCAGGGTGCGGCGGCGGTTGTCCGGGTCCTCCCGGCGCTCGACCCATCCGGCCCGGCTGAGGTCGCCGACGAGCTCGCTGGCGGTCGACAGGGAGATGCCCAGGCGGCGCGATAGTTCGGTCACGGTCATCGCATGGGTGCCCAGCAGGTGGGGGAGCGCGGCTCCGTGCCGAGCGGTGAGCCCATGCGTGCGGAAGGCCTCGAGGATCTCCCCGGACATGTCGCCCCGCGCTCGCTGGAAGTAGGCCGCCACCAGCGGAATGAGGGCCAGCACCTCGCGGTATTCCGCCGGGATCGGCGCGTCGGCCGGAGAGGGAGGGGTGTCGCTCACGAGGCTCAGTCTATATATTCGGATATCCCAAGTATTCGATTATCCGAATGGAGATGTGATGATCCTTGTGACGGGAGCGACCGGGAACGTCGGCCGGAATGTGATCGAACAGCTGGTGGAGGCGGGCGAGGAGGTCCGCGCCCTCACGCGCAGGCCCGACCGGGCCGGCCTGCCGGACACGGTCGAGGTCGTCCGGGGAGACCTCGCCGAGCCGGACACCCTGCCCGCCGCGCTCCGCGGCGTCGAGGCGGCGTTCCTGTTTCCGGTGCCCGGGCGGGTCCCCGGATTCATCGACGTGGCCGAGGAGACCGGCCTTCGCCGCGTCGTCCTGCTGTCCGCCTCCGCGGTCACGTACGAGCGGCCGAACGCGATCGGGCGCGTGCATCAAGGCGCCGAGCAGGCGGTCACCGGCGCCGGGCTCCCGTGGACGATCCTGCGGCCCGGCGCCTTCATGGCCAACGACCTGAACTGGGCAGGGCAGATCCGGGCCACCGGGGTGGTGCGTGGCATCGGGGACGGCGCCGCCACCGCCCCGATCGACGAACGCGACATCGCGGCCGTCGCCGTCCGCGCCCTCCTCGATGACGGACACGCTGGAAAGGCCTACCTGCTCACCGGCCCAGAGGCGCTGACCGAGCCGGAACGCGTCCGCGTCCTCGGTGAGGTGCTGGGCCGGCCGCTGCGATTCCAGGAGCTGTCGGTCGAGGAGGGACGTGCGGCGATGCTCGCGCACATGCCCGCCGAGGTCGTCGACTCCATGCTCGCCATGCGCGCGGAGGCCAAGGAGATGGCCGAGGTGTCGCCCGCTCCGGCCGACCTCCTCGGCCGGGCGCCGTACACCTACGCCGAATGGGCCGCCCACCACGCCACCGACTTCTCCTGACGCCCGATCAGCGGCGGCCGGCGGACGGCTTCGCCGCCCGCCTGCGTTCCTAGGAAAGGGGCGTCGCGGTGCTGCTGCGGACGATCAGGGAGGGGTCGATGACCAGGTGCGGCTCGTCGGGGCTGTTGCCCTCGATCCGGTCGAGGAGCAGCCGGATGCTGGCCTTGCCGACCGTTTCGAAGTCCTGGCGGACCGTCGTCAGCGGCGGCGCGAAGTACTCGGCCTCGGGGATGTCGTCGAATCCGGCGACGGCCACGTAGTCCGGCACGCGTACGCCCGCCTCGCGGAAGGCGCGCAGCACCCCGAGGGCCATCTGGTCGTTGGCGACGAACACGGCCGTCAGGGCGGTGGCCCGTCCCGCGGCACCGACCGCCTGCCCGGCGAGCTGCTGCCCGGCCCGGTAGCCGGACAGCGGGCTCCAGTCGCCGAGCAGGGGAGGCGGGGGCTCGGCCCCTGCGTCTTCCAGGGCCGCGCGCCACCCGGCCATGCGCGACTCCGCCTCGATCCAGTCCTGCGGGCCGGCGACATGCCAGACGGTGCGGTGACCGGCGGCGAGCAGGTGCTCGGTGATCAGCCGTGCGCCCAGGTGCTGGTTCACCGAGACGCCGGGGATGTCGAGGTCGTGTCCGCCCTCCACGGTCACGATGGGGAAGGGGCGTCGCATCGTCGACAGCGCGACGACCGCCTGGCGCTGTGGGGTGATGACGACCGCACCCTCGACGCCCCACTCGCCCAGGTGCTCCAGCGCCTGGGTCAGGGACTCACGGCTCAGCCGGCGGAGGTTCACGGTGGAGGTCAGGAACCCTTCGGCGCGGGCGGCCTCCTCGATGCCGGCGAGGGTGCTGGCCGGGCCGAACAGGGCCGTGTTGACGGCGACGACGCCCAGGGTGTGCGTGCGGCTGGTGGCCAGCGCACGGGCCGAGGAGTTGCGGCGATAGCCGAGGTCCTTGATCGCCCGGAGCACCTCCGCGCGGGTGCTGTCCCGTACGTTCGGGTGGCCGCGGAGGACGCGCGACACGGTCTGATGGGACACCCCGACCGCCCGCGCGACATCCTCCATGGTCGGACGGCGCAGCGGAACGTCATCCAGGGGCGAGGGCAGGACTCCTCCCTCCGGGTTCACGTCCTGTTCGGTCCATGTTCGCGCTCACAACTTACCGGGGTCAAGCGACGGACCGAGGTCGTACGGCCCCTCCAGAGGCGCCTCGAAACATGACCTGGCGGGTCCGTTGACACGTCGTATTGTGAGCGCTAACAATACCGGGGCAATGCGCACTTAACTCGCTCGATACCACACCGATCGACCCAGTTACCCGAGGCTGAGACCGTTCACCCGACGGCGCGCCTCCTCCTGCCAGCCGAGGGTTCGGCGCGAATCCTCGCTCGCCGACGCGAGCTTTGTTAGCGGTCTCATTCCGAGAGGACCACGTCCCGCTGCTCGAAATACGGAGCCCACGGATCCCCCAGAAACCGGAAGGCGCCATGTTCACATCGAATCGCAATGGCCGACGATGGCCGGCCGGCAGAGCACGCACCCGAGCCGCGCTCGTGGTCACGGCATGTTCGGCGTTGCTCGCCGGCGTGCTGACGACCACGGGCGTGGCCGCCGCCGACGGCCCCGCCCTGGCCGGCCACTGGACGCTCGACGAGGGCAGCGGCACCGCCGCCGCCGACTCCTCCGGCAATGGGAACACCGGCACGCTGGGATCGGGCGCGACCTGGACCGGCGGGCAGATCGGCCCGCACGCGGTCCAGTTCAACGGCACCGGCAACGGCAACGTGGACATCCCCCAGCCGGTGGTGGACACCTCGCAGAGCTTCACCGTCTCCGCCTGGGTGAAGCTCGACTCCACCTCCGGCTACCAGACCGCGGTCAGCATCGACGGTGGCCAGATCAGCGGCTTCTACCTGCAGCTGAGCGCCGCGTCCGGCGGGTTCTCCTTCACCCGCCGGACCGCCGACGACTCGAACGCGACCGAGGTCCGCGCGGACTCCGGGGTCTCGCCGACCGCCGGCACGTGGTACCACCTCGTCGGCGTGGACGACGCCGCGTCCGGCAGGCTGAAGGTCTACGTCGACGGCGACGACGGCACCGACGCCGCGTACACCTCGGGGTGGAAGGCCACCGGGCACACGCTCATCGGCCGCGGGAAGTACGGCGGCGGCCCGGTCGACTTCGTCCACGGGGCAGTGGACGACGTGCGGTTCTACCAGGGGGCGCTGACCGCCGGCCAGGTGGAGGCGCTCGAGGAGGCCGGGCACTGGACGTACGACGAGGGCAGCGGCACCACCGCCGCCGACTCCTCCGGCAACGCCCACACCGGCATTCTCGGATCGGGCGCGAGCTGGACGACCGGCCGGGTCGGCGCGCACGCCGTCGCACTGAACGGCACCGCGAACGGCGAGGTCACCTCCCAGAGCCCCACCGTCGACACCGGCGGTTCGTTCTCCGTCTCCGCCTGGGCGAGGCTCGACCAGACCACCGGCGATCAGGACCTCACGAGCGTGGACGGCTCACAGGTCAGCGCGTACGAGCTGCAGCTACGCGGCGGAAGGTTCGCGTTCGCCCGGCCGGCCGCGGACTCCTCGTCGGCGGCCGTCGCGTACGCCGCGGCGAGCACCGCTCCGAAGGCGGGCCAGTGGTACCACCTCGTCGGCGTGGACGACGCCGCCGCGGGGAGGCTGCAGCTCTACGTCAACGGCCTGCCGGCCGGCTCCGCCGCGTACACGTCGCCGTGGAAGGCCACCGGTGACACGGTCATCGGGGCCGGCCGTGCGGGCGGCGCCGCGGCGAACTTCCTCCACGGCGCCGTGGACGACGTGCGGATGTACGGCTACGCGATGTCCCTCCACCAGGTGCAGGACCTCGCCGGCAACATCGGCGGCACGCTGAGCGTCGACGCGGGCACGTCGCTGCACTCGCTGCCGTCCACCTTCTTCGGCCTGATGACCGAGGACATCAACCACTCGATGACCGGTGGCCTGTACCCCGAGCTGATCAACAACCGTTCGATGATGGCCGACGCGTCCAAGCCGGTGGACTGGTCCGCGGTCGGTGCCGCGGCCATCTCCCTCGACCCCGGCAACCCGCTGAACACGGCGCTGACGCGCTCCCTCAAGGTGGACGTGCAGAGCGCCCGCGCGGGCGTCGCCAACGGCGGCTACTGGGGCATCCCGGTCACCCCGCGGAAGACGTACAAGGTCTCGTTCTTCGCCAAGGCGAGCGCCGGCTTCACCGGCCCGCTGACCGTGGACATCGAGAGCACCGACGGCACCAAGGTGTACGCGAGCGCCGACGTCCACGGCGTGGGCGGCGACTGGAAGTGGTTCACCGCGACACTGCGCACCAAGGCGGACGCGCCGACGACCGCCGACGCCCGCTTCGTCCTGTCCACGAGCGGCAACGCGGGCCGGACCCTGTGGCTGGACAACGTCTCGGTCTTCCCGCCCACGTACAAGAACGTCAAGAACGGACTACGCCCCGACCTGATGAAGCTGTTCGCCGGGCTCAAGCCCGCCTTCATCCGCGAACCGGGCGGCAACTACCTCGAAGGCAACACCATCGGCACCCGGTTCGACTGGAAGAAGACCATCGGACCCGTCTGGACCCGGCCCGGTCACCCGGACGACGCCTGGGGCTACTGGTCCACCGACGGCATGGGCCTGCTTGAGTACCTGGAGTGGTGCGAGCAGCTGGGCGCGGAACCGATGCTGGCGGTCTACGCGGGCTACTCGCTGAACGGCAGCCACGTGGCGCAGGACCAGCTCCAGCCGTACGTCCAGGACGCCCTGGACGAGATCGAGTACGCGACCGGCCCCGTGACGAGCACGTGGGGCAGGAAGCGGGCCGAGGACGGGCACCCCGCACCGTTCAGGATCCGCTACGTGGAGATCGGCAACGAGGACTGGTTCGACCGGTCCGGCAGCTACAACGGCTACCGGTTCCCCATGTTCTACGACGCGATCAAGAAGGCGTACCCGTCGATGCAGCTGATCGCCACCACCGGCGTGACCTCACGGACGCCCGACATCGTCGACGATCACTACTACCAGTCCCCGGGCTGGATGAACACCCACGCCAACCTGTACGACAGCCACTCCCGCAGCGGGCCGAAGGTCCTGGTGGGTGAGTGGGCCGCTCAGGAAGGCGCGCCCACGCCGGACCTGAACGCCGCGATCGGCGACGCGTCCTGGCTCACCGGCCTGGAACGCAACTCCGACCTGGTCATCCAGGAGGCGTACGCCCCGATGCTCGTCAACGTCCACGACGATCGCTGGAAGACCAACCTCATCGGGTTCGACGCGCTGACCAGTTACGGTTCGCCCAGCTACTACGCGCAGAAGATGCTGGCGCGCAACCACGGCGACCAGGTGATCGGCGCGACGTACACCGGCGTCGGCGGCATCAACGTCGTCGCGACGAAGGACAGCCGGAGCGGCCGGATCTACCTGACGGTGGTCAACCCGAGCTCCGCGTCCCAGCCGGTCGGCGTCGACCTCAGCGGCGCGGGACACATCGGGCGGAGGGGCACCGCGACGGTGCTCAGCTCCGCGCACCCGGCCGACACCAACACCATCTCCCAACCCGCCAACGTGGTGCCGAAGACCACGACCATCACCGGACTCGGCTCCACCTTCACGCACACGGTCCCGGCCTACTCGGTCACCGTGCTCACCCTGAACTGATCCCCACCGGCCCGGCCCGGCGCGGCGACCGCAGCACGCGGTCGCCGCGCCTCGGCGGCCGTCAGTGGCGGGTGTCCAACGAGACCGGCTCCCAGCGCTCCAGATCGGCCAACTGCCCCTGGAGCTTCCGCCGGATGCGCTCCACCGCCTCAGGACCGAGCGGCAGACGAAGCGGCGTGTCCTCCTCGTCGACGGCCCGGACGATCGCCTCGGCGGCCTTGACCGGGTCGTTCGGCTGCGCGCCGTCCTGGGCGGAGAATCGCTTCCGCAGCGCCCCGGCCGGCGTTTCCCGGTAGTCGTCGATCGGGTCGGCGAACCGCATCGACCGGCCGGCGAAGTCCGTACGGAACGGCCCCGGCTCGACGATCGTGACCCGGATCCCGAGCGGCGCGACCTCTCCGGCCAGCGCCTCGGACATCCCTTCCAGGGCGAACTTGGAGGTCGCGTAGATGGCGTGGCCCGGGTTGCCGACCACGCCGCCGACCGAGGACATCTGCACGATGTGCCCGCTCCTGCGGGCCCGCATGTGGGGGAGCACCGCCTGGGTCACGGCGATCACACCGAACACGTTGGTGGAGAGCACCGCCTGGATCTGCTCGTCGGACAACTCCTCCAGCGCGCCGAGCAGACCGTGGCCGGCGTTGTTGACCAGCACGTCGATCCGCCCGAACTCCTCGATCGCGGTGCCGACCGCGGTCGCCACCTGCGCCGGGTCGGTGACGTCAAGGGCGACCGCGCGGACGCGGTCCGGCGCCCGCTCCACCAGGTCCTTGACCGCCTGCGGATCCCGCGCCGTGGCGACGACACGCTCACCGCGGGCGAGCACGGCATCGGCGATCGCACGCCCGAGGCCGCTGCTGGTGCCGGTGATGAACCACACGCGGGCGTCGTTTCCCGTGTCAGGCATACTCGACCCTTCTCAGTAGGTTAATTTGAGCATCAAAGTTTGATCCTCAAAGTATTTTAGTTCGAAGGATGTGTCCAGTGGCCGAAGAGCACGACGAGCTCCCGCCCGACTCGGTGGGCGCCGACTTCGCGGAGTGGATCGAGCAGATGCCCTCCGGCGTCGACCCCGTAGTCGAGGCCGCACGCCAGCGGATCGGCCGGATCGCGCGGCAGTTCGAGCGCGTCCTCGAACGCGTCGCCGACCGGCAGGGCGTCACCGTCGGAGACTGGGCCGCGCTGTCCGTCCTGCAGCGCTCCGGCCCGCCGTACGAACGCACGCCCAAGCAACTGGCCGACGCCCTCGGCCTGACACCCGGCACCATCAGCGTGCGCATCGACCGCCTCGCCCGAGCCGGTCTCGTCGAGCCGGCGCCCGCCGCCGACGGCCGCAGCCGCCCGATCCGCCTGACGGCGGAGGGGCGCCGCCTCTGGAGCGACGCCACCGCGCAACGCACGATCGAGGACCGGCGCCTGTTCGAGCTCGCACTCGACAGGGAGGAGCTCGACCGCCTCAACGCACTGCTCGGCCCACTGCTGGCCCGCCTCGAAGCGGAGTTCGGCCCCGCGCCGCGCCACGACCGGCTGCGCCCCGGCAGCTGAGGCCGATGCCCGCCTTGGTCACGACGGCTCAGTCGTAGAGCGCGCCGATCAGGGCGCCTTGGCCCGACTGGAGGACGTGAGCCGTCTCCAGCGGTATCCAGAAACACTCGAACGTCGTGGGCTCCCGCTCGCCGTCGTGGAGCTCCTGACTGACCCATCGCTCCGGCGCAGGCCCGGCCAGACCCAGGGCGAAGACGTGCCGCCGCTGAATCTCGAAGCGGTACGGGCTGATGTCGTACGTGACCTCTCCCAGCTTCCGGGTGATGCTGAACCGGGTGAGACCGGTCTCCTCCCGGGCCTCGCGAAGGGCGGCCTCCTCCGGCGCCTCACCCTGGCGAATGCCGCCGCCGGGAACCTGGACGCCGACCTCCTCGTAGGACTCGCCAACGTGCCGGAAGACCAGAAGCCGTCCCTCGCGGACGACATAGCAGAGCACCTTGTCCGTGACGGCCTTCTCGGTCATGGCGCTGCTCAGCCCGTGGTGATCAGGTACGCCAGCGCGCCGACCAGAGCCAGGACGACGGCGTCGACAGAGATCATCTTCACGGAGTCGCGGACCCGCAGACGGCTGATGATCGCACCGCACATCAGCGCGGCCAGACCGATCGCCGCGACCGCGCCGAGCCCCGGAAACGCCATGCCGATCAGCAAGCCGGCACCACCCGCCGCCTCGAGGGACCCGATCACACGCCATAGCTCTGGTGGCAGGCCGAGATGGTCACGGATCTTCACCGACTCCGGCCGGTCCACCACCTTGACCATGCCGGTCACCACGAAGAGCAGCCCAAGGATCACCGACAGTGTGATGGTCATGAAAGGCATCCTGGTCCTCCAGCGCATCGAGCGACTGAACGGTCATCATCGGTCACTTGAACGGCGCTGTTCAATCCGTAACCGTTCGAGCACGAACCGCCTTCTCGGCCAGCGGCGCATGGAACCGGGCTTCCCGCCGTCGACGATCGACCGCTTCCTCGCCACCGGCGAGCTCGACGCGGCATCCACGGCCCGGGAAAGCGGCCAATACAGTGACATCTGTGATCGATAAGGAAAGCGCCCAGGGCGCGCGGCAGACCGATGCGGCGATCGAGGCTTTCTTCGCCGGCCGGCCGGACGATGCCCGCAGAGTGACCCTGCGCCCGCTCGCCGGCAGTGATCAGAGCGAGTTCCTCGATCTGGTGAGCGTCAGCGACGACCTGCATCGTCCGTGGATGTCCCTGCCCTCCACACCGCAGCAGTTCCAGGCGTACGCCGCGCGGTACGAGCAGCCCGGCGAGGAGTCGCTGCTGGTGTGCGTACGCGGCACCGGTGCCATCGCCGGCATGGTCAACATCAACAGCATCATCCGCGGGCGCCTCCAGTCCGGCGCCCTCGCCTACGCCGCCTTCGCCCCCACCGCCGGTCAGGGCTATCTGACCGAAGGCCTCGACCTGGTGGTGCGGTACGCCTTCGAGCAGTTGCGGCTCCACCGGCTCGAAGCCCAGATCCAGCCCGACAACCATGCCTCCATCCGGCTGGTCCGGCGAGTCGGCTTCCGGCACGAGGGCAACTCGCCGGAGTTCCTGTTCATCGACGGCGCCTGGCGAGACCACGAGCGGTGGGCCATCACCAACACCATGATCGATATCAGGCCGACGGCTCCCCATCCGACCCTGCCCGAACGCTGAGCACCGGTCGGCCGCGTGACCGCGCGGCCGGCGAGCCGGGTGGCAGTGGCCGCCGACTCCGGCCGGGCAGTGGCGGACCCGGCCGACCTACCGCTGGGCGACGGTCGCGAACACGCCCCGCGCAGCCGTCCCATCCGGCCAGGTCCACCCGGCAACGAGGCGTCCGGGCGCCTCCTCGGCGGCCTCTGCCGACCGCAGAACGCGGTTGATCCGCACATCGCCGTCAACAGGGCTGTGCACGACCACGGTCGGGTCCGGGGTGTCGCTCACGCTCTGACGCTGCGGCACCGCCTCGCCGCGCAGAAGCGCACGCAACCGCGCCGTCACCACCGGGTCGTGGACACCGTCGTAAATCCACCGGGTGCCGAGCACCCCGTGCTCGGAGGTGCCGATCAGCGCCTCGCCGGGAACGCCCTCCAGCGCCGCACCGCGGTAGCCCATCGGCACCAGGTACGCTGCCGGCTCCTGCGCGCTGGTGTCGACCACGACCATGAGCTCGATCCCGACCTCGCCCTTCGGATCGTCCAACCGGAACCCGCCGGCCTTGAGCAGCTCCGGCGTACCCGCACCGCCCACATACCAGCTCTGGTCCGGCAGCCACTCGGTGAGCAGCTCCAGCTTGGTGGGCGTCATGGTGGTGTGGTGGATGATGGCCATGCGAGCTTCCTCACGCGTGTGTGCCGCCCCGTCTCTCTCGGGCTGTGATCGAACCTATCGAGGCAGACCGATGAGGCCCTGACCTGACGTGCGTAGCGGTGCCAGCGCCGCGGACCAGGCGATGATCTCCTCCAGCATCCGGGTCAGCGTCTCGGCGTGATGCGGGGCAGGAGTGCAAGTGCCCGGATCGGTGGGGTCGGTCGGGTCGGTGAAGGTGAAGTCGGTGAACATCGACAGCGCGACCTGGGTGGGCACATCGGCGACCTTCAGTTCGCCCATGACCTGACGCAGCTGCTCCACCGCACGAATTCCGCCGCTGGTGCCGTAGCCGACGAATCCGGCGGCCTTGTGCTGCCATTCGGCATACAGATAGTCCAGGGCGTTCTTCAGCGGGGCGGGGAAGGAGTGGTTGTACTCGGGGGTGACGAACACGAACGCGTCGAACGCCGCGACCGCCTGGGACCAGCGGCGGGTATGGGACTGGGCGTAAGCGCCGAAGGCGGCCGGGACCGGTTCGTCCAGCAGCGGCAGATCGAAGTCGGCCACATTCAGGATGTCGATGCTGGCACGGCCGCCGGCGACGGCCGGGACCGGTTCGTCCAGCAGCGGCAGATCGAAGTCGGCCACATTCAGGATGTCGATGCTGGCACGGCCGCCGGCGACGGCCGGGGAGGCGGCGGCCGTGTCAAGGGCCCAACGGGCCACGGCGGTGCCGCGGCGTCCGGGGCGGGTGCTGCCGACGACGAGGGCGATGCGGATCATCAGGGTCTCCTTGGGGAAGCGGTGGAGGGGTCTCACCGGGATTGGTAGGCCCCAGCCGGTTCCAGGTGGGTCACGGTCGGCGGCTGGGTGCAGATCCCGTTCAGCGCGGCCCGGTAGCGCTGGAAGGAAGCCAAGTGGTGATGGGCGGCCTCGGCCGGGCCACCGTCGGACTCGATGATGGCCAGGAACTGGCAGGTGCCTTCCAGGCGGAAGGTCTCGTAGCGCAGCCGTGGCGGTCGGCTGCGCTCCAGGTCCGCATAGACCTGTCGCAGCAGCTCGATGCTGTGGTCGACCAGTTCCGGCTGAACGGTGTAGCGGATCATCACGCGCATGCGGGCTCCCGGTGGCACGACGGCACAGGCTGATTTCGTCAGACAAGCTGTTTTTTGCCGGACATGCTGTCTTCCATCGGACGTGCTGTCAAGCGAAGCGGTAGGCTCAAGTACATGCCCCCTACCCGTAAGTACGAGCAGCGGCTGCGGGCCAAGGCTGCCGACCAGACTCGGCGGCGCATCCTGGACGCCGTCTACCAGCGCCTCGTCGAGGCCCCCTCCGAGCAGGTCAGCATGGACAAGGTCGCCCAGCTCGCCGAGGTGTCCCGCTCGACGATCTACACCGTGTTCGGATCACGCGCGGGCCTGTTCGACGCGCTCGGTATGGACCTGCTCCACCGCGGCGGCTTCACCGACATGGTCACGGCCGTCCTGCAACCCGACGCCCGGCGCGGGCTCCGTGATGGGATCACCGGCAACGTGCACATGTACGCGGCGCACCGAGACGTACTACGCGCCCTGTTCTCCATGGCCCAACTCGACGCCGACGCCGTCGGCGGCACCGTGCGCCGCCTTGAGGACGGCCGCACCCAGGGCATGAACGACCTGGCCCAGCGCCTCCACGACCAAGGCGCCCTCCGCGACGGGATCACCATCGACCAGGCCGGTCACCTGCTATGGCTCCATACCGGCTTCGACGCCTTCGACCTGCTGTTCACCGGACGATCACTGTCCACCGACACGGTCGCCACCCTGCTGGCCCACGCCGCCGAACACGCCCTCTGCCGCCCCGCGTGACCGCTTACCTCAGGGCACCCCGATCACGGCAACGCACCGACACCTCGCGGGAAATCTGCTGGTCCTCGAGTGCGTCAGGCATCCTGGCCCCGCCGAGGAGATTCTCCTGTCCGCTGACCGCCGTCGCGGAGGGTGGCCGCCAAGTCGACGCAGTCACCACCGACTTGGCCGAACGAACCCTGGGGGAGCGGCGCGGTCAATCGACGAGCGAGCCACAGATAGGCGGCGGCGGTGAGCATGCCGATCGCGACGACTACGAGCAGGAGCCGGTAGTCCACGACGGACACCAGAGCGGCGCCCGCCGCGATGGAGATCGTCTGCGGACCGCTGACCAGTGTTTCGGCCGCGGTGGAGACCCGGCCGATAAGGGGACCGGGCGTGTGCCGCTGTATCACGGTGGTGAACCCGGTGACCATTATGGTCAGGCCCAGGCCGCCGATGACTCTTCCCACGAGGATGACGGACAGCCACGGAAAGACGTACAGGGCGTCGCCGAGCCCGAACGCGGCCATGCCGATCGCGATCGCAGCGAGTTCACCGACGCCTCGGGCGAGCCGACCGGCCCACAGTCCTCCGGCGATGGCGCCGACGCCCTGGGCCGAGGCGAGCACGCCGACGAACTCGGGCGGCCGGTGCAGGCCCTGGCCGACGACGGCGAACAGCACCGACTCATTGATGCCGATGACCAGGAAGCCGATGGCCGTGGCGATCGTCATGCGGCGCAGTGCCGCTTCGGTCCTGATGTGCGACAGGCCTGCGGTCAGTTCGCTCAGCCAGTGCAGGCCCGAGGGCACCGGCGGCTCCTCGTGCAGGCGCATGCGGGCGATGGCCGCCGCGGCGACCAGGAAGGTGACCGCGTCGATCGCGGCGACGGCCGCGCCGCCTAATACGGCGAACAGCGCCGCGCCCGCGAGCGGACCGCCCAGCCGGAGCCCTTCCCTGACCGTCTGCAGGGTGCCGTTGGCGCCGGCCAGCAGGTCGTCGGCGAGCAGTTCCTTCAGCAGGCCGCTGAGCGCGGCGGCGATCGTCACCGACGAGATGCCGTAGAGCGCGGCGACCGTGTAGATGATCCAGACGTCGGCGGCGCCGCGTACGGCGAACAGTGGGAGCAGCATCAGCGCCGAGGCGAGATTCGCGACGATGAGGAAGGGGCGGTGCCGGAAGCGGTCGACCAGCCAGCCGCCGAGCGGCGCCAGGACGTACGGCACCGCGATGAAGAGGGTGACCAGTCCGGCTGCGCCGTTGGAGCCGGTGAGGCTCTTGACCCAGATGGCGTACACCAGCATTAACAGCGCGTCGCCGACCATGCTCGCGGCCAGGCCGGCGAACAGCAGCCGGAACGCGGGAACCCGGAAGACGGCGCGCATCAGTCTTCGGCGTACGGTTCGGCGGGCACGGCCCAGGCGAAGATCCGGACCCGGCGGGCCCCAGGGGGACGTTCGGCCGGGTCCCGGCGCTTCTTGTGGCGGCTGACGATCGCGGTGATGGCCTCGTTGAGCTCTTTCAGCTCTTCCACGGTGAGCCAGTCGATGTTCTGGACCCAGTTCGCGGCGTCCTGCCATTCGGGCGGGTCGGTGCGCCGCCACGCCTGCCAGTCACGCAGCCCGGCGAACTCCTGCTCGACGAACTGGGCGCTGAGCGCGTCGCTGGCGGCGGCCACCTCACCGGACTCGTCACTGTCACCCCACGACAAGACACGCGGTACCGGCCGCCACGGACGATGCCGGCCCTTCCCGCCGCCGGCCTCCTCGACGAAGCCGTACTTGGCGAGCTGACGCAGATGCCAGGAGCAGTTCGCCGGGCTCTCCCCGATCATCTCGGCGAGTTCGGTGGCGGTCGCGGTGCCGCGCTCGTACAGGGCCTGGCTCAGCCGCATGCGTACGGGGTGGGCGAGCGCACGCAGTTCACCCGGGTCGCGGAGTCTCCGTTCCGGTGTCTCCATGCCAGGGACGATAGCCGTCAAAAGCATCTTTCGAAAGAGTCTTTCTATAAAGGTGCTAGTACAGTCCATCGGGCGTCGATTCAGGGAGGCCGGGCCGTGGGTGAGCCGTATCCGCCGATTGAGCCGTACGAGAGCGGGATGCTCGACGTCGGTGACGGCAACCTCGTGTACTGGGAGGCCTGTGGTAATCCGGACGGCAAGCCGGCGCTCGTCGTCCACGGCGGGCCGGGATCAGGGTGCGGCACGTGGATGCGCCGGTACTTCGACCCGGATCGGTACCGCGTCGTCCTGTTCGACCAGCGCGGCTGCGGGCGCAGCACTCCACACGCGAGCGATCCCGCGACCGACATGCGGCACAACACGACCAGGCATCTGATCGCCGACATGGAGCAGCTGCGGGAGCACCTGGGCATCGACCGCTGGCTGTTGTACGGCGGCTCGTGGGGCTCCACGCTGATCCTCGCCTACGCCGAGTCCCACCCCGAGCGCGTGTCGGAGATCGTCATCTCCGCCGTCACCAGCACCCGACGCTCCGAGATCGACTGGCTCTACCGAGGTGTCGGGCGCTTCTTCCCCGAGCAGTGGGAACGCTTCCTCGCCGGAGCCCCCGGCACGCCACGCGACGGTGACATCGTCGCCGCCTATAGCCGCCTGATGGAGCACCCGGATGCCGCGGTACGGGAGAAGGCCACGGCCGACTGGTGCGCGTGGGAGGACGCGGTCCTTTCCGGGGAGACGAACAACACCTCCAACCCGTACGGCGACCGTCCCCCGGCCGCCCGACTGGCCCTCGTGCGCATCTGCTCGCACTACTTCGCCCACGGCGCGTGGCTCGAAGAGGGTGTGCTGCTTCGCGAGGCCGGCCGGCTGGCCGGCGTACCGGGTGTCCTGATCCACGGCCGGCTCGACATGGGCGGGCCGCTCGAAACGGCGTGGGAACTCAACCGTGCCTGGCCCGACGCGGAGTTGATCGTCGCCGAGGACGCAGGACACCTGGGCAGCGAGACGACACGCGACCACGTACTCCGAGCCCTCGACCGGTTCGCCGTTCCGGCTTGAGGGTGGGGAAACCCGAACCCCGGACGTCCGGGCCGGCACGATCGATCGCACCGACCGCCCTTCGGGAGCATGAAGCCGTCGAATTCCCCCTCTGTTACGAGGTGACGCTTCATGCACCGATCATCCCGCCTGTTGGCGCTCGGTCTGGCCGCGATCTGCGTCGGTACGGCCCTGCCCGCGGCCGCGGACACGGGCCGGTTCACGCCGGGAGCGCCCGGCGTGGGCGACCCGTGGTTCCCGGCCGAGGGCAACGGCGGCTACGACGTACGGCACTACGGCCTCGATCTGTCCTACGACCCGCGGACACAGCGGCTCGACGGAACCGCTCACATCGAGGCGCGGGCCACCCAGGATCTGTCCCGCTTCGATCGCCGCCTCGCTGGACGGCACGGAGGCAGGCCGCGCAGCAGTGGGGGCCGCCGAACTGCAGAGGCGGCAGGAGCACGACACCCTCGTCACGAGCCACCCGGACTGCTTCAGCGCACAGCAGGTCCAAGCCGCCTCAGCCAGGCTCCGGACCACCGCCCGCTGACCAGGGGGACTAGAGGACGAAGGACGTGCTCTCCTGCGTGTTGTTACTTCCCGATCTGGGACTCCATGCCGCTGCGGATCACAGCCGCCAACTCGACGCAGTTGCCACCGGAGTTCCCGCTGCGGCTGCTCTTGCGCCAGCCGGTGAGGAGTTGAGGGGTGTTCACAGGGCCTCCCGGATCAGCTTCTTGCTGTCGTCGACGCTTAGGGCCTCGGCGCGTATGAGCTCGAATCGCGTGAGGGCACGCGCGACATCCCTTTGCTGTTGAATCATGTGCCCTCCACCGGACGCCTCGGCGAAGGCCATATCGGCGCCTTCATCGAAGCTTAGGATCGAGAACCCTCCTTCTAGACCAAGGTACTCACCAACCGATGCTGGTACGAGTTGGAATGTGACATCGTGACGCTCGGTCATCTCTAGGAGATGCATGAGCTGCTTCCGCATCACACTTAGTCCACCGACTTTTCTCCTGATCACACCTTCGTCGAGGACGATCCATAGGCACGGGGGATCTGGATCCTCACGGTAGAGGATCTTCTGACGTTCCAGCCGGGCGGCGACGGCCTGCTCTAGCTCTTCCGGTTTTCGCCCGGCCGCCAGCACGGCGCGAGCGTACTCCTCGATCTGCAGGAGACCGGGTATGAGAAGCGGCTCGAACATACGGATGTGCGTTGCTTCCGGCTCCCTGACGGCGAAGGGGCGGAAGAAGTCGGGGAGCTCTTCGCGGACGATGAGGCCGTGGAGCCAGCCGAAGCGGTCGGTGGCGAAGAAGGTGTCGAGGTCCTTGGCGTGGTCGGAGGTGGGGGAGCGGAACGCCGTCTCGAGGTTGCCGACCGCGGACTTCGCCCAGTGCAGGCGATCGGCCAGCTCGGCCTGGGACAGCTTCACGTACTCGCGGTGCTTGCGAACCTCGAAACCGAAGTAGGCGGTGAGGCTCTGATCCGGAGTTAGGGCTTTGGGGGGTTTTGGCATTGTTCGCATCCATTCGGTGTCCACAAAGCGGAGCCCGCTCACGTGTGGATATAAAGCTGATGCAGAGAGTAACAATTCGGTACGACGATTAGCGGGTCAACGGAGGATTCGGCCGGCGGGAGCCGCGTCGAGAGATGACAGGCATGGCCCATGGATCACCTACCGGCGTCCCAGGCGCTGTCGTTCACGGCTACGGAGAGCACCGTTCCCGCCATTCGCCGATGGGTCTCGATAGTCATCGGTGAGTTCGGTCGGCATGACCGGTGTTCCGACGCCGAACTGATCATTTCCGAACTCGCGACCAACGCGATAAAGGCTGCACCCGGGAAACTCATCAAAGTGATGATCACTCGGGACGGCGAGGAAAGCATCCTCTCCGTCTGGGACCCGTCCCCCGAACTCCCTGAGGTCGGATACGACCCGCTCGCCGACCTGGACGACGACGACTTCGACCACAACGGAGGCCGCGGCCTGCTCCTCGTGACCACCGCCGCTACCGCGTGGGGCTGTACGCCGACCCCTGACCAGGGAGGCAAGTGGGTATGGGCGCGGATCTGACAGCAGAGGGCCGGAAATGAGCACTCCCGAAGAACGGCTCCAGCGCTCCCTGTCCGACTTCTACGTCACCCTCGACGCGCTGCGCGTCATCGGTATGTCCCAGGTGGCCGAGACGCGGCAGCTGAAGATTCTGGTCGGTCAGCGGCCGACTTTGAAATCGCCTGGATGCGGGGCGTGCTATTCGGTCCGGCTCTGCCGAGAGTGGGCTTTTTTGAGCGATTCGGCGGTGACCCGTGATGCCGGCGAGAGCCTCGCCGTGGCCGACGGCCGGGTCTACATCGTGTCCGAGGTCCGCCGGAACGACGGGTCACCGAACCACGAATCCTCGGGAGCATAACCGCTGCAACGGCTTCGGCTCCCGCTGCGGTATCGGTTAAGGCGATGTCATCACGCCACGGGGGGAGACCCAGGTTCCCCCGGCGTGGGGACGCCGCCTCGGGTCGTGTGGGCGTTGAGTGGTGCCTCGCTATTCGACGTACTCACAGGAGGTATCCGATGGACGCACGTGCGAAGGTCCGGCGGCGGACCGTGACCGTGTGGGCGGCCTGCCTGGCCGCGCTGGCGGTGCCGATCACTTCGGCCTGCACCCCGAGCGATCACGATGCCCGTACCGCAGGCGACCGGGCGTCGGTCTCGCCGGCTCAGGGAGGGCAGCTGCAGCGGTCGCTGGACGCGGTGACGGCCGCGGGGGCGGTGGGGGTGCAGGCCGAAGTGATCGGCGCCGACGGCCGGTGGCGGGGTGTCAGTGGGCACGCTCGGCTGGGTGGCGCGCAACCGGTGCCCCGGCAGGGGCGCTTCCGGATGGGGAGCATCACCAAGTCGTTCACCGCGACGGTCCTGCTCCAACTCGCCGCGGAGGGAAAGGTGGGCCTGAACGACCCGGTCGAGCGGTACCTGCCCGGCCTGGTGTCCGGCGGGCAGCACATCACGCTGCGCCAGCTCCTGAACCACACCTCGGGGATCGCCGATTACCTCGATGACACCAAGACCTATCCGATAGCCGGCCGGGCGTTCCTGGAGAAGGTGCGGTTCCACACGTTTCCGGCCGAACAGCTCGCCCGTAGCGGCGTCGCGCTTCCGCGGTACTTCCCGCCCGGCAAGGGCTGGCACTACTCGAACACGAACTACGTGCTGGCCGGTCTCGTCATCGAAAAGGTCACCGGCCGGTCCTGGCGAGACGAGATCACCCGCCGGATCGTGCGGCCGTTGGGGCTGCACAACACGACCGTGCCCTACGGCGACCCCGACATTTCCGGCCCGCACGCGCACGGATACATGGAGATCGACGGCCGGGCCGTGGACATCACCCGGATGAACCCCTCGATCGCGGGACCCGCCGGCGCGATGATCTCCACCACCGGCGACCTCGATCGGTTCTACGCCGCGCTGCTCGGCGGCCGGCTGCTGCCCGCGACGTGGCTCGCCGAGATGAAGAAGACGGTCCCGATTCCTGACGGCGGCCCGGCCAAGGAGGCGGACGGGCTGGGCATCGACAGTATGCAACTCCCTTGCGGCGTCACGGTCTGGGGCTACGACGGAGGCATCGTCGGCTACGGCAGCAAGAGCCTGCACACCGCCGACGGCCATCGGGGCATCACCCTGTCCGTGACCCTGCGCGACCTCTCCGACCCCCACACCGGACAGATCCTGGACGCGATCCAGAAGACGGTCGACACCGCTTTCTGCGGGACCCGCTGAAGGCATTCCGAACGGCACAAACCCATGCCTGGGCCGCCACTGCTCGGTGGCGATGCCCGGGCGGGTGCGTGGCACTCGGCCGGGCGGGAGTTGCTAGTGGTCACGGTCGTCTGTCCTGTACGCGCTGCGCGGGCAGCGTGGGAGCGGCGTTGGTCCATCCGGTGCTGACCGAGGTGTAGGTGTTGTGATTTCCGGGCGCGCTCTGATTTCCGACGGCGAGGATATTCGCAGTGGCGGGATCGATGATGAACCGGTCCTGATACGAACCACCATCCACCGCGTGAGCATGGCGCGAATCGAGAAAACGATCTCGTCCGCTCCGATTCGCTACCGAACCTAATGTCGTTCCGCAATGACGGTCCCGAGCGTCTCAGTGTCCTTGCACCCATCGCGCACCGCCATTGGGACCTGGTCGAAGAGGTTTGTAGGCGTGCGCGAGTCGGCGGGGAGGGGCTGGCTGCGCTGGCTTCTTCCGATTGCGACTTCGTTCTGCGGGTAGTTGCTTACGTATCGGAGGGCGACCAATTCTCTCCGGGGTTCGCTCTGAGTAAGGATGTCGTTTCGTTGCTGGCGAACGTGGGAGCCTTTGTGGACATCGACCTCTACGTCGTGGACTAGCGGCAACAGGTCAGGTGATGGAATGATCGCTCTTTATGGGGCAAGCCGTGGGTGGCCCGTCCGATGGGGCATTGGGTGGTTGGTTCGGTGTTCGTTGCGTTTTCCTGGACGCGAACAACGGAATCTATGAGGAGCGCGTCACTCTCTGGCGGGCGGCCGGCTTCGCCGAGGCGATCGCGCTCGCAGAGGCTGAAGCGCTGGAGTATGCGGCGATATTCGACAATGTAAGGTACCTGGAATTGGCGCAGGCTTACTCGATAGGGGAGGAGGAGCCTGGGCATGGTAGCGAAGTCTTTTCATTGATGCGGGACAGCGATCTGGGCGAAGAGGAGTACCTGGACCGCTTCTTCGTTACCGGCGATGAGCGGGAAGCTCACCTTTAGCCTCCACCACGCAGAAAGCGCCGTGTCGGGTTACTTCACGGCTCCGCTGGTGATGCCGGAGATGATTTTCCGCTGGGCGACGGCGAACACGGCGATCAGGGGGAGGCTCATCAGGATCACGTACGCGAAGATGAGGTGCCAGTTGTTGAGGTACAGGCCCGCGCTGGCGACCTGGAACAGGTTGAGCGGCAGCGTGTCGATGCGCCCGCCGATGACGAAGAACGCGTAGAAGACGTCGTTCCACACGTACAGGCAGATCAGGATGGTGGCGGTCGCGAGCACCGGCCTCAGCAGCGGAAGGACGACCCGTACGAACACCCGTACCGGTCCGGCGCCGTCGATCTGCGCGGCCTCCTCCAGGGAGGCCGGGATCGTACGGACGAACCCGGTCACGAAGAAGATCACGGTGGACAGGTAGATGCCCATGTAGACGCCGATCATCCCGACCGCGCTGCCGGCCAGGCCCAACTGGCGCAGCAGCAGGACCAGGGTGACGACGGCGGGCGGCAGCACGATGCCGCTGATCCCGAGGGCGTACAGCATCGCGGTGAGGCGCGTGGTGCGGCGGGCCAGGATCCAGGCGGCCATCGATCCCAGGACGAGGACGCCCACCACGGACGGGACGACGACCAGGAGGCTGCCGAAGAACGCCGTGGGTATCCGGCCCTGGTGCCAGACCTCCGCCAGGTTGTGGAACAGCTGCCAGTGACTCGGCGGCGACAGGTTCGGTGTCAGCGCCTCGCCCTGGGACTTGGCGGCTGTCGCGACGACCAGCCACAGCGGGATCCCGATCAGGAGCGCGACGAGCGCGATCGCGCAGAACGGCTGCAGTCGCCGCCAGATCGACGCGTCGCTGAGCCCGGTACCGCGGCGGCGGGATGAGGTGGCGGCGTTCACAGGATCTCCTCGCGCTTGCGCAGGATGGCGATGACGGGGAAGGCCATGAGCGCCACGACGAGGAACAGCATCAGGCTCATGGTGGTGGCCTGGGCGAACAACCCCTGGCCGAAGGTCCGGAAGATGAAGATGTTGAGGATCTCCGTCGTACGGGCGGGACCGCCACCGGTGGTGGCCTGAACGATGTCGAATCCGTTCATCGAGCCGAGGAGCGCGGTGGAGACGTTGAAGGTGACGGCGGGCGCCAGGAACGGGAACCGGACCGACCAGAACATCCGCCAGCGGGAGGCGCCGTCGATGCGCGCCGCCTCGGCGATCTCCGCCGGGATCGTCTTGAGGCCGGCGAGGTAGATGAGCATGGACAGGCCCATCCACTTCCAGGCGTGGATCACCGAAACGGTGACGATCGTCCAGGTCGTGTCCCCGAGCCAGGGGTAGCCGACGTGATGCCCCAGCACGGTGCCCAGTAGCCGGTTCACGCTGCCGTCGGGCTTGAGCAGCGCTTGGAAGATGTAGCCGACGGCGAGCGCGGACATCAGCACCGGGATGAGGAAGAAGACCCGGGCGAAGCGGTTCACGATGGTGTCGCGCTCGAGCAGGACCGCCAGCACGAAGCCGAACACGTTCTGGAAGACGGCCACCAGTACCGCGTAGACGACGGTGATGCGGAGCGCGCGCAACAGGGTGCCGTCGGAGATCAGGTCCTGGAAGTTGGCGAGGCCGACCGGGCGGATCGCGCTCTTGAAGCTGGACCAGTCGGTGAAGGCGTAGATGAAGTTGAACAGCGTGGGCACGAAGAAGAAGACCAGCAGGATGAGGAATGCCGGCGCCAGGAACCACATCGGATGCGTGCGATGCGCGTTGCCGTGGCCGCGTCGCCGCTGACGAGGCGCCTGAAGCGTGGTCGGGCTCTCCCGCACGGCTCTTTCCTTGACCGAGTGCACGTGTCGGACTCCTTCGCGGAGGGGGTGCCGGAGCACAGCCCCGGCACCTCCGAGGGACGAGTGATCAGAAGCCGGGTGCCCCGGCGGCCTTGGCGAGCTGCGCGAACTGGTCCTGGGTGGTCGAGGCCACCTTCTCCGGCGGCATCTTTCCGGCGATCATGTCGGAGAGGTTGAGGTACAGGTCGGGGTTGGCGACGGCGAGGGCCTGCATCGAGCCGACGGAGGTGGGCAGGGAGGCGTGCACGGCCAGCAGGGCCTGCGGCACGCCCGCCGGGTTCGGCACCGAGGGCTCCAGCGACACGGTGTTCTGGGTGGTGATGAAGTTCTTGTAGTCGGGGCCCATCCAGAAGGACAGCAGCTGCCGGGCGGCCGCCTCACGCTTGGCGTCGCCGGTCTTGAACGCGACCAGGGCGTTGGACTGGTCCGGGATGTACGTGCCGACGTTCCCGGACGGTGAGATCGGGAAGAACCCGATCTTCTTGTCGAGGGTGGCGGTGTCCGCGCTCGCCTGCAGCTCGCCGAAGAAGGAGTTCACCTGCATGGCCATGGCGGCCTTGCCGCCGAGCAGCGCCTTGCCCTGGTCCTCGAACTTCGCGGTCTTGATGTTGGAGTTGAACAGTCCTTCGTCGATCAGGGACTTGTACTTCTTGATCGCTCCCAGCACGGTCGGGCCGGTGAACGTCTCCTTCTTCGTGTTGACCCTGCCCCAGAGCCCGCTCTTCGCGGCGTCGGCGAGCTGGACCTGAACCCACCACTGGGTGGCCCACTTGTCGCCGCCCATCTCGTAGAACGGGGTGACGCCCTTGGCCTTGAGCTTGCGGGCCACGGCGATCATCTCGTCGAAGTTCTTCGGCGTCTGGGTGATCCCGTTGGCGGCGAAGACCTCCTTGTTGTAGTAGACGCCCTCGACCGCCGGGCTGGTGATCAGCGCGGCGTAGCGAGTGTTGTCGAGGAGCCCGGTCATGTCCTTGAGGGCGGGCGAGAGCTTCGACAGCCAGGGTGCGCCGGTGAGCGGTTGAAGATTGGCCTTCGCGTTGATCGCCGTCAGCATGGACGCGGTCGGCTGCCAGAACGCCAGGTCCGGCTTGTCGCCGGTGGCGACCTTCGTCTGCACGCCCTGCTCGTACGGGTCGGGGATCGTGACGACCTTGACGGTGGCGCCCGTCGCGGTGTGGAAGGCGTCGATGACCTGCTTGGGCACGGTGTTGCTGTTCTGGGCGGCCCAGATCGTCAGGTTGACGCCGGCGAGCTTGGCCGAGGGGTCCGTCCAGGTCGCCGCGGCAGCGCTGGACGAGGAGCCGGCACCGGGGTCGCTGCAGGCGGTGGCGGCCAGGCTCAGCGCGAGCGTCGCCGCCACACCGAGGAGGGTCCTTCTTTTCATCGCAGATCCTTTTCGGGAGGGGGACCCCGCTCTGTTGTGGCAGAGCGGTCAATCTAGCGGTTCAGATGCTGTTTTTGCTGGTAGAGCGGATGCGGAGGAGTCGTGCGGCGACCGTTTCGGTGTCGGGTGCCTGGATGGACAACCGGCCGGTCCGGGAATCGAAGTGCCGGCCGAAGGAAGGGAGACGGCGGGGGAAGAGCGTGTCGATCTCCACATCGGCGCCCGCCAGGTGCGGCAGGGACAGCACCGCGTCGTCGGCGGTCCCGCCCCGGTACCAGACGGTCACGTACGTCGTGTCACCGCGGCGCAGCGCCAGGCTGAGCCACGAATCCGACCAGCCGGGCAGGCCCAGTGGCCACAGCGGCGTGGCCGCCGCCAGTTCGGCTCGGATGTCGCGGTGGACGGCGACGGCGTCCCGTACGGAGGCCAGCTGCCGGTCCGTCATCCGGTCGAGGTGGCCGGACAGGTAGAGGCGGCCGAGGAGGCCGGTGCACAAGGTGAAGGCGATCTGCTCGTCGCTCATGTCCGGCTGCGGGTAGGCCCAGTTGCCGGACTGCTCGGGCAGCAACGACATCGGCGCCGCGGCGGCGATCGGCGGGTAGCGCAGGAAGTCCTGCTGGTCGCTGGTGGACTGGAGCTGCATCCGCGACAACATCGCGTAGTCCATGCGCATCGCCCCGGACGCGCAGTTCTCCAGGATGAGCCCTGGATGCCGGTCCAGGACACCGTCCAGCCAGGCCAGGTGGGCGCGGTTGTGGGCCAGCAGGCCCGCTCCCGCGCTGTCGGCGTCCCGGTCGGTGCCGACGCCGGGGTCGATGTTGTAGTCGAGTTTGAAGTAGCCGACGCCGAGCTGCTCGACCAGCCGGTTGATCGTCTCGTCCAGGTGCGCGACGGCGCGGGGGTGCCGCAGGTCCAGGTGGTAGCGGCCGTGCTCGACCACCCGTACGCCGCCGCGCTGCAGGAACGCCTCCTCGGGCAGTTTGTCGGCGATCGGGCTGCGGACACCGATCACTTCGGGTTCCAGCCACAACCCGGGCACCATCCCTCGCCGCCGGATGTGGGCGAGGACCTCTTCGATCCCGCGTGGGAACCGTGCCTGGGACGGCTCCCACGCGCCGACGCTGTCCCACCAGTTGCCGTCGCCGTACCAGCCGGCGTCGATGCAGAACACCTCGGCGCCGACGCCGGCAGCCGCATCGATCAACGGAAGCAGTTTCGCGGTGGTCGGGTCGCCACTCAGGGTGTTCATGTAGTCGTTGAACACGACCCGGAGAGCGTCGCGGTCGGGGTGCGGCCGCACGAGGGCGCGCCGGTGAGCCGTCAAGGCGGCGGCCGCACCGTGCAGGCCTTCGCCGGAGACGGCGACCGACACCGGAACGGTGGTGAAGGATCCGCCGGGCTCGAGGTCGTGCTGCCACTGGTGGTCGAGATCGGTCGGGCCGAGCAGCGCGACGTAGGCGCCGTCGAGACGCTCACCGGTCTCCCAGCGCCACGCGCCGTTGTGCTCGATCTGCCACAGCCAGGCGTCTCCGCCCTCCCGGTCGATCAGGCCGCCGGTCGGCAGGACGTGGGCGGTGGACCAGGCACCGGTGCTGATGGCCGCGAACCGCCCGCGACCGTTCTGCCCGTGGAACGGCAGGTTGAGGTCGACCGCGATCTCCCGGAAGGGGCGACGGCTCCATCGGCCCTCGCCGATCCACTCACTGGATCCGCGCACGAGGTCCAGGCGATCGACGGGGTGCCCGTGGAATCCGGCCGAGAAGGATGACACGCCCAGCAGAAGGAACGGCCGGTCGCCGTGATTGGTCACGCGGACCTGACTCTGTACCGCGCTCACGCCGTCGGCCGACCGGAGCATCACCTCGACTCGCAGGCCTGTCGGCTCGTCTCGCAACTCGATGCGCAGCAGGTGCCACCTGCCGTCCCGGGACCGCTCACTGCCGGCGAATTCCAGGCGGCGGCCGATCGTGGTCTCGGAGAACCGCTCCGATATGGCGTCCCGCCCCGTACCGGCGGTGAGGATCTCCACCAGCGGCTGCGCCGTGGGGCCCGGGGGAGGGCCGGCGTGGTCGGGCGTCATCGTGCGCACACTCACCGGCCGTCCCGGGGTGACGTCCACGACGAGGGACAACGCCGAGTGCCCCCACGTGATGCTCGTTCCGTCGTCGAACGCGCTCAACTGCTGCTCCTTCTCGTACGGGCGGGAGGACAAGGGATCGGGGCCTGTCTTCGCGGGGTCGCCGGGAAGACCGGGCACCTGGCCGCTATCGCGGTGCCGGGTGCCATCGGCGCTCGGCGGTGTGCCCGCCGTGGAGACGCCGGTCGGCCGTGTCGTCGCTCTTTAAAGGGGTCATCAGGGCCGGTCACCGGCCGGTCGGCTTCTCGATCGACCAGATATGTGACCGGTCACATGCGGATGAGTGTGACCGGTCACATTTCGGAAGGGAAGGTCTCGTTACCGTCTTGTTACAAGCGGGTTTCTAGCGCGCCGTCCGCGGCGGGGCGGTCGACTCCCGGACGACCAGGTTCGGGGCGGTCAGCGCGATCTCCGGACGGGGCCGGCCGTCGAGTTCGGCCGCCAGGGCGGCGAGGCAGGCCCGCCCCCAGCCCGCGAAGTCCATGCGGATGGTGGTCAGGGCCGGAATCCAGTACGCCGAGCCGGGAACGTCGTCGAACCCGACGAGGCTGACGTCGGCGGGAACGTCCCGGCCCGCGTCGTACAGGGCACGACGTACGGCCATCGCGGTGTCGTCGTTGCCGCACAGGATCGCCGTCACCGCGTCATCGGCGGCCAGCGCACACCCTGCCTCGTACGCCGATCGGGCGTCCCACCCGGCGGCCACGATCTCCGGGACCGGAGCCTCCGCCTCCAGCAGGGCACGCCGCCACCCCGCCTCGCGTCCCCGCGTCCCGGCTTCGGAGGGGATCGCCACGTGGTGCACCGTACGGTGCCCGAGCGACAGCAGGTGCCGGGTCGCGTCGGCGGACGCCTGCTGCTCGTCCAGGCAGATCGTCGTCCGCCCGGCCTCGGCGAGAGCACCCGGCTCGACCGCCGCGACCGCCGGGACGTCGCCGGGGAGCCGGCGCAGCAGCTCCATTCCCGCGGCGTCGAAGGCGATCACCACCACGCCGCCCACGCTCGGGTCGCTGACGTGCTCGACGGCCTGCCGGATGTCGCCGGAGCGGGCGGACTCGATCACCTGGACGCCGACGGCGAGCCCCTCCTCACGGGCGGCCTCCTCGATGCCCTGGAGCGTGGCGGCGTAGCCGTAGAGCGTCGTGTTCGAGGTGACGACCGTGACGGCGCGGGCCCGCCCGAAGCCGAGCGCACGGGCCGCGCGGTTCGGCCGATAACCCAGCCGTTCGATCGCGTCCATCACCTGATGCCTGGTCACCGGCCGCACTCTCGGCGAGTCGTTGAGGACGCGGGACACCGTCTGATAGGAGACGCCGGCCGCCGCCGCGACGTCCCTGATGCTCGGTGCCGCGTCCCGGCGCTTACGGGAGGGGGCCCGCTCAGGAGACGGTTGGCTCACGCCGTCATGGTGATCGCTCGACCGTCGCCCGGTCAAACCCGGGCCGGGCGACGGGTACCGGCCGGACCAGCGGCTTCACCTGTGAGGCTCCGCCGCCGGTGCGGGAGGGGTGCACGCGTCAGGGCTGATCTGGACCGATGAAGGCGGTCCGGACGCGGATCCTGAATCGCCGTCGGAAACGATGCTCAGTGTTCGGCCGTGGATGGAGCGCCTTCGGGATCCGCGGCGACAGGTCGGAGGCGGGCGAGCACGTCGTGACGACCGCGGCTGGTCAACCCGATCTTGGTGGCGAGGTCGATGTCGATCATGCCGTTGAGCAGCCCCAGGATGGCGCGGGGCGGGCCCTCCAGGACCAGGTCGGGGTCGGCGGCGCGGCCGACGCGGGTGTGGACCTGCCCTCCGCCGATCTCGATGACGGCTTGCTCGTCGGATGCGACGAGCTGGATGACCACCGGCGGGGCTCCGGGGTCGGCGTCAGTGGTGAACCAGGCGGGAGCGTAGGCGAGCCAGCGTGCCTGGAACGCGTCGTCTGGCCGTTCGACGTCCATGAGTCGCAGTCCCCACAGTCCGAGCGCCTTCAGCACCGGCTCCAGCGACAGGCCGTTCTCGGTCAGGGCGTAGAGGGCGGTGGCGACGGGCGGAGGCGCGTCCTCGCGGCTGATCAGCCCGGCGTCCTCGAGCTCCTTCAGGCGGGTCGACAGCAGGTTGGTCGCGATGCCGGGCAGCCCGGTCTTCAGATCGGTGAACCGGCACGAGCCCTGCAGTAGCAGCTCCCGGACGATCAGCAGCGTCCAGCGGTCCCCCACGATGTCGAGGGCCCGGGCGATCGAGCAGTACTGGCCGTAGCTTCGCATGCGCCAAGCCTAACGCACCACGGTTTAGTTCCAAAACCTTGTAGTTGAAAAAGTAAACCGACTGTGTCTACTCTTCAACCGTGATTCGTGAACCGTCGAAACCACTGGTCCTCGTCGCCCTGCTCACGGCATCGTTCGTGATCAATCTCGACACCATGCTCGTCAACGTGGCGCTGCCGACGCTGTCCCGTGAACTGGGCGCGACGACCTCGCAGTTGCAGTGGGTGGTGGACGCCTACAACCTGGTCTTCGCCGCGCTCCTGCTCACTTCCGGGAGCCTGTCCGACCGGTTCGGCCGCAAGGGCATGCTGCTGGCCGGGCTGGGGGTGTTCGGTCTCGCAAGCTTCGCCGGCGGGTACGCCACGTCCATGGCGGAGCTGATCGCCGCGCGGGCGGTCATGGGCCTCGGGGCGGCGATGACGTTCCCAGCCACGTTGTCGCTGCTGACCGGGGTGTTCACCAGCCGGAAGGAGCGGGCGATGTCGATCGGCCTGTGGGGAGCCACGGGCGGGATGGCCATCGCTCTTGGGCCGATCGTGGGCGGCTTCCTGCTCGAGCACTACAGCTGGTCGAGTGTCTTCTACGCGCTCGGGCCGGTGTCGCTGGGCGTCATCATCCTGGTCGCGCGGTACGTTCCCACCTTCAAGGACCCGGCTCCGCACCGCCTGGACCTCCCAGGCCTGGTCCTGTCCGGCGGCTTCATGGGGCTGCTGGTCTACACCGTCATCGAGGCTCCGGACCGGGGCTGGACGTCGACGGCGTCGCTGCTCGGGTTCGCCGGCGCCGCGGTCGTTCTGGTCGCGTTCATCGTCGGCGAGCGCCGCGCCGACCGGCCGATGCTCGACGTACGGCTGTTCACCGACATGCGCTTCAGCGCTGCCAGCGCCTCGGTCACCATCGCGTTCTTCACGCTGTTCGGGTTCATCTTTCTGATGACCCAGTACTTCCAGTTCGTCCGGACCTATAGCCCACTGGCCACGGGCGTGCGCCTTCTGCCCGTCGCGATCTCGGTCGCCGTCGGATCGATCGCCGGCACCAGGCTCGCGGTCCGCCTCGGCACCAAGACCATGGTCGCCGCCGGGCTGGCCCTGCAGGCGATCTTCTACTTCTGGGTCGCCGGTGATATCACGCCGACGTTCAGTTACGGGATCATCGCCGTGCAGATGGTCGTCTACGGCCTGGGCATGGGCCTGACCTCCGCGCCCGCGACCGAGTCGATCATGAGGGCCGTCGGCGCCCACCAGGCCGGCGTCGGCTCCGCCGTGAACGACGCGACCCGCCTGCTCGGCGGCACCGTCGGCGTGGCCGTCCTCGGCAGCGTCTACGCCTCGCTGTACGCCTCGCGGCTCACCACCGCTCTTCCCGCCACGTTGCCGCACACCCTGACCGACCCCGCCCACCAGTCGATCGGGGCGGCGTACGGCCTCTCCGGCTACCTCGCCGCACACGGCCAGAACGACGCGGCCCAGGCCATCCACCAGGCCGCCACCAACGCCTTCGACCACGGCCTCAGCATCGGCTGCGTCGTCGCCGGAGCCGTCGCCGCGGTCGGTGCGCTCCTCGCCGCCGCCTTCCTGCCCGCCCAACCCGCACAGCAGCCAGAACCGCCGACCCGACCGAGCGAGCCGGCCCACGCCGGCAGCCACCGGAAGGACCTCACGCGATGACCTACGAAGAGACCGGCGTCGACCAGACGATCAACCGGCTCCTGGACGAGTATCCCGACCTCGACATCTCCGCCGACGGCGCGCTGGACGGCCTCGACCAATTCCACATCGGCGGCGCCGACGCGGTCGACCTGCTCATCGGCAGCCTCACCCTCACCGAGGGCGAGACCGTCCTGGACGTCGGCTCGGGATTCGGCGGACCAGCCCGGCAGATCGCGCGCCGCACCGGCAACCACGTCACCGGCATCGACATCACCCCGGCCTACGTCAACGCCGCCCGCGACCTGACCGCCAGATCCGGACTGCGCGACCTCGTTCAATTCCGGGTCGGCGACATCGCGACGTTCGACCCTGACCCGCTGTTCCAAGCCGCGATCACCATGCATGTCCAGATGAACGTCCACGACAAGACGGCCTGGTTCGCGCACATCGCCCGCTGCCTCGCCCCCGGCGCACGCCTGGCCGTCTGGGAGGTCTGCCGGCCGCGTCAGACCGACCTGGCCTGGCCCATGCCGTGGTCACTCGACGGCACCGACAGCTTCGTCGTCACCGCCGACTCACTTCACGCCTCGATCGAGCAGGCCGGCTTCACCACCACCGAATGGACCAACGAAACGGCCTGGGTTCGAACCTGGATCACCAAGACCTTCGCCGGCGGCCTGCCCGCCGGACCGGCGCTGCCGATGCTCCTGCACGACGGCTACGCCCGAGTCGTCAACTACGCCACCGCGCTCAGCGACGGCTCCCTCCAAGTCTGGCGAGGATCCTTCACCAGAGACGCAGGCTGAGGAGATCTTTGGGCCGGCCTCAGTCGTCCGTGGCGTGTGGCGGGTCGTCGGAGGATCGCTCCTCGCTGCCGTGGTCGGGCTTCCGCTCGGGCTCGGAGGCGGAAGGCGGCTCGGGTCTCGGATCGGCCGATGTCGTCTCAGGCGGTGCCTGGGGAGGGGGCGGGCCGTACCCCGGTGGCGGTCCGTAGCCGGGCTGAGGCGCGTATCCCGGTGGCGGTCCGTAGCCGGGCTGAGGCGCGTATCCCGGGGGCGGGCCGTACGGCGACGGTGGGCCGTAGCCCGCGGGTGGGGCGTAGCCGGGTGGGGGAGCGTACCAGGCCGGCGGGCCGGAGGGCGGCGGAAGGCCCGGGCCGACGGCGGGGATCGGGGCGGGCCGGCCCGGCTGCTGGGCAGGCCCCGGCATGCCCGTGGCCTCTTCGTCCGGGCCGGTGGTGATGACGAGCCGGTCCAGGTAGAAGATCTGGAGCGCTGCCAGCGCGATGAACACCAAAATCACCGCGACGATGGGCGTCGTCAGCCCGACCTGGGCGTTGGCGCTGATGAACTCGCCCACGCGGACCAGCAGTTCGACCGGCGCGGTCCGGTTGCCGACGCTGACGCCCACAATGCTCGGCCAGAGCACGCCCTGCGCGCCGATCAGGGTGATCGCCCCGGCGAGCAGGCCGGCCAGGGGGAGTGCCGGGACGACGACCGTCGCGAAGAACGACGGCGCGGCCGGAGCGCCGGTTGCGCGCTGTGCCCGCCAGCGGGCCGCGTGGCGCCGGCAGAAGAGCGTCAGGATGAGGAGCGCCGGGACGCTCACCCAGATCGGCGAGAACAGCGACGTGAACTTGTCGAGAAGGTGCAGGCTCCGCTCGTTCTCGTAGCCGGTGACGCTGAGCGGGCCGATGCCGACGAACAGCCACGGTGCGAACGGCAGGAGCAGCAGTTCGCTGCGGCGGCCGAGCGGGCGCAGGCCGCCGATGCCCAGCGCCGCGAGGAACGCCACGCCGACGGAGACGAGGGCGTTCAGCAGCGGCGGGACCCAGGTGTTCAGGTAGATCTTGCCGGTGGACCCCCCGGAGGGCGAGGAGCCGTGTCCGCTGGAGAACAGCGCGGACAGCCAGGGCCACAAGCCCAGAACCGTGAAGATGAGGACCACGACCACGGACAGGATCGCGATCACCGAGCGGGCGGCGTCCGGGCGCGGGCCCGGCTCCGGCGCACCGCGACGCGGGGCTGGGGCGAGCTTGATCCCCAGGCCGGTCCTGATCGCGATGACGGTGGCTCCCACCCCGAGGACCGCGAGGATCAGGCCCGTGATGGTGGCGACGGCCGACCCGACGCCGAGGTTCGCCATGCGGAACGCCACGTTGTACTGCATGCCGATGAGCGTGCTCGACTTCCTCGAGTCGCCCATCACCCCAGAGAACGTGAACGCCTGCAGGCTCGTCGCGGCGGCGGCCAGCACGACGATCGCCCCCACCGCGAGCATCGCCGGGGTGATCCGCCGGCCCTCGGCACGGGCGCGCAGGACGGGCAGGAAGACGAGCAGCGCCAGGCCGCACACCGCGCCGAACATCGCCGCCGCCGTGACGAACGGGATGACGGTCGCCGCCTTGTCGGGGCTGTCGATCCGGCCGAAGATCGTGGCGATACCGTCCTTGCCGGTCGCCTGGCTCATGTGCCAGGCGACGGCGACCGCCAAGGGGGAGAAGACGACGAGCGGCAGCGACATCAGCACGCGACCGACCCGGCGGGGCCAGGTGCCCGCCTGGTCGAGGGCGGCGGCGAGCGCCGGGCCGATCAGCACCGCCACGATGATCGGGACGACGGCGATCGCGATCGAGAAGCCCAGCGCCCGCCAGAAGTCGCCTTCCTTCAGCACGGTGCCGTAGTTGTCCAGGCCGACGAACCGATGGGAGCTGCTGAGGAACCGCGAGTCCTGGAGGCTGCGCACGATGGTCTGGCCGGTCGGGACGACCAGCGAGGCGAGCGCGAGCACGGCGGCCGGGAGGACGAGCAGCAGGGCGGGGCCGAGATGCCGGTCGGCGGCGGGCCGGCCTGCGACGGGTAGCGCCGGGGGATGAGGGGCCATCGTCCGCTCCGCGTTCTTCCGTTGTGATCGATCTCACTGATCGTCAGTGCTGACGGTAGCGCCCGAGGGACGTTCTTGTCGCGGGTCCGTCCCCTTATGACCTCTCCAGGCCGCCCGTGGCCTTGCCGATGCCGCTGGTCGCTCCCGTCACCAGACAGGTCGCCTCATTCATGATTTTGCTCATAAAATATGACTATCATGCTCCATGTCCGCAAAGGCGTATGATCGCCCGCATGGCGGATGAAGGAGGAAGATCCGAAAAGGGCGCTCCCGTTCCACCGCCCGAGCTCCGGGCCAGCACCGGCTATCTGCTGGCGCGGCTCGGTGCCGAGTCGCGGCGGCGATGGGCGCGCATGCTCGCCGAGCACGGGATGACGCCGCATCACTACGGCGCCCTCATGACGCTCGACGACCTCAAGACCACCCACCAGCAGCGCCTCGCCGAGCTGATCGGCGTCGATCCGCGGAACGCCGTCTCGGTGGTCGACTTCCTGGAGCGCCAGGGGCTGATCGAGCGGACCCGGGACCCCGCCGACCGGCGTCGTCACACCATCGCGCTGACCGCGGAGGGCCGGACCGTGATCGCAGGCCTGCGCCGTACCGGCGAGGGCATCGAACAGGACATGCTCGACGGGCTGACCAGCGATGAGCGGGCCGCGCTGCACGTCCTGCTGCACCGGCTCTTCGAGCTCACCGTCGACCGATGAACGGAGGCCGTACGGCCAAGGAGCGTCTCCGCGCCGGCGCCGTACGGTCAAGGAGGATCTCCGCGCCGACGGCACGCGCTCCCGGAGGGCACACGGCGGACGAGCGCTCTCCGCACCGGCGCCGTACGGCTAAGGATCGATCTCCGCGTGCTCCCGAACGCGCACGGCTACGGCGCGACCTCCGCGTCAGAGGGCCGGGTCACCGGAAGGTACTGGGTCTCGCCGGTCCGGCGGGCGTGGAGCGCGGTGGTGAGGCGGCTCGCGAAGGCGGTGGCGAGCATGCCGACGCCCTCCTCAGCCGTCACGAACGCGTAGTCGTCGAGCTCCTCCTCCTGGAGCCGGATCGGCGGGTCGCCCTCGTACACGCCGCAGTCGAACAGGAAGTACACGCTCGGGCGCGGGCGCTCGCCGCCGGCGGGGACCCAGTCGGAGACGAGCAGGCGCCCCGCCGCGACGCTCAGCCCGACCTCCTCGAGCACCTCCCGCTCGCATCCCCGGTGCGGCGCCTCGTCGGCCTCGACGACGCCGCCGGGGAAACCCCAGTACGGGCGGTAGTTCGGCTTGACGAGCAGGGCTCGCCCCGCAGGGTCGGTGATGAGGCCGCCCGCCGCGACGTACACGGACGGAAGCGAGGCGTACCAGTCCTCGGCCGACAGCCATTCACGTTGCGTCACCTAGCCGACGCTAACGCCTCCCGGCCGGGCGGGATGCCGGAACCGGCCAGGATCGCCGCGAGCTTTTTCCGGCCAGGTCACAACCCGTACGGAGGGCGCGCCGGACTCACTCGTGTCCCGGGTGATCTGGAAGTCCTGCGCAAAGCTGCTTACCATGCCGGAGAATCGATCACATTAGAGCAACTCCCGGGGGTGAGTGGCTCGTACGTCGTGGAGGCGATGCCGTGCGCCGGTTCGTCGGAACACTGACCGGAGTCATCCTCGCCGGGGCGCTGGTGCCCGTCGTACCGGCGGCGGGAGCGCCGAGCGGCGCGGCGAATCCCGTCATCGCAGCGCCGGGCAGCGCGGCGAATCCGGCCCCTGTCGTCGTGCCGGGCCTGCGTGAGTGGCACGGCGCGACCGGGACCTGGCGGCCGCGCCAGGGCAGCCGGATCGTCGTCGGGCAGTCCCGGCTGCGCGCCCTCGCGACCCGGTTCGCGAGCGAGCTGCGCGCCGAGTCGGGCGTACGCGTGCCGGTCACGAGCGGCCGGTCCCGCGCCGGCGACGTCGTCCTGTCGCTCGGCTCCGCCGACGCGCAGCTCGGCGACCAGGGGTACGCGCTGAGCGTCGGCGACGCGGCGGCCGTGCGCGCCCGCACCGAGACCGGCGTGTTCTACGGCACCCGCACGATCCTGCAGGCGCTGAAGGCCGGATCCATCCCACGGGGCGACGCGCGCGACTGGCCGAACGTCCCAGAACGTGGGCAGATGCTCGACGTCGGCCGCAAGTACTTCCCGGTCTCCTACCTCAAGCAGCAGATCCAGCGGATGGCCTGGTACAAGCTGAACCTGTTCCACCTGCACCTGTCGGACTGGAACGGCTTCCGCGTCGAGAGCAAGAGGTTCCCCGGGCTGACGGCCAAGGAGCACTACACCCGGAGTGAGCTGCGCGACCTGCAGGACTACGCCCGCCGCTACGACGTGACGATCGTCCCGGAGATCGACCTGCCCGCCCACTCCGTGGCGATCAGCAAGTACGACCCGAGCCTGGCCTTCACCTGCGACTCGCTGTCCAAGCCGGACACCGGCTGGGAGGGCCACGACGCGGGCGGCTGGACCCTCGACGTCACCAAGGAGCACACCCGGACGTTCATCCACGAACTCCTCGACGACATCATCCCGATCTTCGACGGGCCGTACTTCCACATCGGCGGCGACGAGATCCCGCTCGACCCGGCCAAGAACGCCTGCCCCGAGCTCGTCGCCTATCAGAAGGCCAAGGGGTACGCCGCGCCCGGCGACGTCTTCACCGCCTTCGCCAACGAGCTGGACGCGCAGGTCCGCGCGCACGGCAAGACCACCCAGCTGTGGCAGTGGTGGGACTACAAGCAGGCCCACGGCGTCGAGGCGAACAAGGACATCCAGGTCAACGAGTGGCTGAGCAGCCCGGTCGCCCGCGCGCAGGCCGGCTACCAGGTGATCGGCTCCCAGGACGGCCACCTGTACGTCTCGCCCGGCTTCTCCACCTCGCCCGGCGGCTACGGGTACGCCGACCCCCGCCACATCTACGGCGAGTACGACTTCGTCGCCGCGCCCGGCATCCGCGGCTACAAGATCTCCCGATGGTCGGACAAGGCCGAGCAGAACCCGCCGGAGTGGTTCGACTTCTTCGCCCGCCGCCCGATCGCCGCGCTCGCCGACCGTACGTGGGGCGCGCCCCGCGACGGCGACTTCAAGGCCTTCCTCGACCGGTACGACCAGGTCGGCCTCCCCGGCGACCGGCCGGCGCTGTCCCAGAAGGGCTGGAAGCTGGTGTCGGCCTCCAGCCAGGAGACCGCGCACGAGAACGGCGCCGCCGCGAACGCCTTCGACAACGACCCGTACACGATCTGGCACAGCGACTGGTCGGCGAAGCTCCCGCAGGAGATCACCATCGACACCGGGGCCGCCCAGCGCCTCGGCGCCTTCCGGTACATGCCGCGCCAGGACGGCGGCATCAACGGCCGCGTCGCCTCCTACGAGCTGTACGTGAGCGCCGACGGGAAGCACTGGGGCGCGCCGGCGGCCAAGGGCACGCTGCCCGACACCCAGCTGGAGACCACCGTCCCGTTCAAATCGGTCACCGGCCGCTACGTACGCTTCCGGGTGCTGAGCGAGCACGGCCCGAACAACACCTACGCCTCGGTCGCCGAGCTCGACCTCTACCGCGGCTGACCCGCCCCGCGGGGGTCATTCCTGAAGGAGCGGGGCCCGTCAAGTCGCCAGGAGCGAAGGCCCCGCTCCTTCATCGCATCAATGGCCTTCGAAGACAGGCTGTTCCTTCTTGAGGAAGGCCTTGGTGGCGTTCGCGTGGTCGGCGGTCGCGGCGCAGGCGTCCTGGAGCTCCGCCTCCTTGGCGAGGGCGCCCGCCAGGTCGGCGGTGGCCGCGTGGTCGAGGGCGGTCTTCACCGCGCCGTACGCTGCCGTCGGCCCGGCGGCCAGGCGTTCCGCGAGCTCCCGCACCTCCGCTTCGAGCCGGTCGGCGGGCACGACGCGGTTCACCAGGCCGAGCTCGAGGGCCTCGGCCGCCCGTACGGGCTCGGCCAGCATCAGGAGCTCCGTCGCCCGGGCCCGGCCCACCAGCCGCTGCAGCGTCCACGACAAGCCACTGTCGGGGGCCAGCCCGATCCTGGTGAACGCCGGCGCGAAGGACGCCTTCTCCGACGCGATCCGGAAGTCGCAGGCCAGGGCCAGGGAGAATCCCGCGCCCGCCGCGACGCCGTTGACCGCGGCGATCACCGGTTTGGGCATCTGGGTGATCGCCAGCACGGTCGGGTTGTAGTGGTCCTGGATGGTGCCGGCCAGGCCACGGCCCGCCTCCAGGTTGGCGGCGTGCTCGCGCAGGTCCTGCCCGGCGCTGAACGCCCGGCCGCTACCGGTCAGGATCACCGCCCGTACGGCCGAGTCGTCCCGGGCCCGCTCCACCGCCGCCCGCAGCGCCGTCTTGGTCTCGGCGGTCAGGGAGTTCATCGCGTCCGGGCGGTTCAGGCTGATCGTCGCAACGCCGTCCATCAGGTCGTACCGCACGCTCTCCGACACGTTCAGGCTCCTTTGCCTGCGCCCGGCACCGGGGCGCTCCGTCATCCGAATCCTCCAGGCAACGATCGACGACGCCGGAGGCGCCGGGCAAGAGCCGCGCCGGAGGTTGTGGAAATCGGGCCGACCGGCCTCCGGGCCCGGGCCCATCGAACCCCCGGATCCGGGCCGCCGTCGGCCGTGGAGACGGCCCTCCGGCAGGTCTCAGCATGATCTCGAAGCTGATCGTTACCACTTAGCGCCCGGAAAACGGGATAATGGACCACCACCAGTTGACTTGAAGCGGCAGACGGGTCAGCGGCCAAAGAAGCCCGGCGGTCCCGCGCGGCCCTAGGCAGGAAGGGGATTCACGCATGGCGGCGATGAAGCCGCGGACAGGCGATGGTCCGCTCGAAGTTACCAAGGAGGGGCGCGGAATCGTCATGCGTGTCCCGCTCGAAGGCGGCGGGCGGCTCGTTGTCGAACTGTCGGCGGACGAGGCAGGCGAGCTCGGGGACGCGCTGAAGAACGTCGTCCCCTAGGACGACGTCCCACCCTGGTTCATCGAGGTTTCGCGAAGGCCCCGGCGGACGAACGCCGGGGCTTCGCTGTCCGTACCGAACCCGTACAGGAGAGACCTTGCCGGTCAACACCCGACTGAACAGCGTCGACGGCACGATCCGGGACTTCGCGACGACCGCCGAGGTCGTCGCCGTGCCCGTGCAGGCCGGTCCGGAGATCGACCCGGCCTACGTGGAGGAGCTGACCGGCCTGTTCGCCCTCGGTGCGGCCGACCTGCTCGCCCATGAGGAGGCGAAGGGCGGTCCCGGGGAGATCGTCGGTGCTCCGCTGCGGCTGGGTGACGGCATCACCGACCTGCTGCTGTACGGCGTCGGGGACGGCTCCCCGGCGGCGCTGCGCCGGGCGGGCGCCGCCATCGCGCGGCGCGGGCGGGGCTGCGCGCACGTCGCCGCGGCCGTGCCGTCCGGAGCCGGCGACGAGGGCCTCGCGGCGTTCGCCGAGGGACTGCTGCTGGCCTCGTACGACTTCCGCGTCGGCGGCCCGCCGAAGAAGCCGGCCGCCGAGAAGATCACCCTGCTCACCGACGCCGAGGCCGCCATCGAGCGCGGCGCCACGGTGGCGGGCGCCGTGGCGATCGCGCGCGACCTGGCCAACACGCCGTCCCGGGAGAAGTCCCCGCAGTGGCTGGCCGAGCAGGCCGAGCGGCTCGCCGCCGAGTCCGGACTGACCGTACGGATCCGCGACGAGCAGGAGCTGCACGCCGGGGGCTTCGGCGGGATCGTCGCGGTCGGCGCCGGGTCGGCCCGCCCGCCCCGCCTGATCGAGCTGACCTACGAGCCGGACGCGCCGGACGCCTCCGCGCGGCACGTCGTGCTCGTCGGCAAGGGCATCATGTTCGACTCCGGCGGCCTGTCGCTGAAGCCGAACGAGAGCATGAAGGCCATGAAGACCGACATGGCGGGCGGCGCGGCGGTCATCGCGGCCATGACCGCGCTGCGGGCCCTGCGCGTGCCGGTCCGGGTCACCGGCCTGGTCGCGGCGGCCGAGAACCTCCCGTCCGGGTCCGCCATGCGCCCCAGCGACGTCATCCGGCACTACGGCGGCACCACCTCCGAGGTGCTCAACACCGACGCGGAGGGCCGCCTGGTCCTGGCCGACGCCCTCGCCTACGCCGACGCCGAACTCGACCCTGACGCGCTCGTGGACATCGCCACGCTCACCGGCGCGGCCAAGATCGCGCTGGGCACGCGGCACGGCGCGCTGTACGCGACCGAGGACGCCCTCGCCGCCGCACTGCTCGGCGCGGGCGAGGAGAGCGGCGAGCCGCTGTGGCGCATGCCACTGACCGACGAGTACCGCGAGGCCATCGACTCCGACGTCGCCGACCTCGCGAACGTCGGCCGGGGCGGCTTCCGCGCGGGTTCGATCGTCGCGGCGCTGTTCCTGCGGGCGTTCACCGGGCGGCGGGCGTGGGCGCACCTCGACGTCGCCGGGCCCGCCCGCGCCGGCTCCGACGACGCCGAGGTCACCCGGGGTGCGACCGGTTACGGCGTCCGTCTCCTGCTCCGCTGGCTGAGCCCCGACGCGGCCTGAGCGCGCCGCCGCCGGTCATTCCGCGCTCGACCGGCGGATCGAGTCGAGCGTCCGCAGCGCCGTCGTGTACTCCTCGGTCGCGTCCTGAAGCTCCTCGACCGACTCACGAAGGATGCCGAATCGGCGATCCTCGGCGAGGCGGCTGAGCAGGTGCAGCGGGACCACGATCGCCCGGAAGGCGGCCGGCGTGTTGGACCGGACCAGCGGAACCCGGCCGTACAGCGAGTCCGCCGTGTCCCGGTAATCCCAATGACCCGGTGCCTGCCGGATCAGCGTCTCACCCAGGTAGCGAACCGCCCCTACGACGAACGGGTCGTCGGCGGCCGAATGGGCCGCGTTCCAGTCGGCGAACCGATGGAGGACCTGCCGTTCCAGCGCGTCCAGGGAGTCGAGGGAGAAGTCGACGCGGTGATCCTCCGGCAGGAACCGGGCACGCCACCCGTCGAGCGCATCGGCCATGTCGGACAGCCATGTGTCGAGGAAGACCTTGGCCGGCTCGGTCATGGATTGGCGGGCGTCCTGCATGTACCACTCGACCGTGCCCGGCTCCGCCGTCGGCGGCTCTCCGAGCCGCGGCCAGTCCGCGTCCAGCCCGTGGAAGTCCAGGCCGAACTCGTCCCGAAGCGCCATGGCCTGTTTCGGCGAGGCGAGGACGTACACGTCGTCCTGGCAGGCCTCCCTCTTCTCCCGGAGCAGCTCGTAGAACACGCGCGGATCATCACCGCCCGGGTCCAGATCGTTGATCTGCTCTGACACCGCCGCCTGGTCCACGTAGTCGTCGGACTGGTGCTCGACGTGCCACCAGACCGCCTCGCCGTTACGCAGGAAGTGCAGATACTCGGCGCTGTCCTCGTCATCCTCGTCGCGCACCAGCACGACGTCGGTGACGACCACCGCGCCACCGGTGCACGCCGTCACCTGCGTCTCCAGCAGATACGCGTAGTAGCTCTCCACGTAGTCGACGTCCTCGCCGTGCACCGAGATGGCGACGCCGAACTCGGGCAGCCAGCCGAACACGTCGCGCTCGCTCAGATCCTCATCCAGGTGATCTTCCCGCCACTCGGCGATCCCGGCGAGCACAGCTGCGGCCTTCTCCTCCGTCAGCATGCCCAGCCCGACCATCCACTCGGCCAGCGCTCGAAGTGTTCTCCTCGCCATACCGCGGGATTGTGGCATCGATCGCCGACAGACCGGCGGCGAGCCGGTGGTCACCGCGTCGCGTACGAGCCGCAGGGCAAGCCCCGCGGCCTGCATCGAGGCTCCGGCAGCCCGGCGGTGCTCTCGCTCGCCGCCGACGAGGCATGGCACGGGCTCCGGGGCCGGTGCGGCGTTCCGGCCCCGGAGCGGTCACGCCCGGGTGACGCGGAAGCCGGTGAACTCGAAGTCGCAGTTGTCGCCGCGCAGCCCGACCGCGCCGGGGGCCAGGATCGCCGCGCCTTCGCCGCCGTCGTCGGTGGTGGACAGCACCTGCCGGCCGTCCCGCGCGACGGTGATGGTCACGAGCCCGCCGCCGGACGTCGCGATCCGGACCCGGAACGCCTGCCACCGGCCGTACGGGACGGCGGAGGGGACCTGGCCGAGCGTGACGTACGTGCCGCCGTTGGCCTCGCCGCCCGGCAGCTTCTTCTTGACCACGATGAGGCCGTCCCGGCGGTTCAGCGAGACGACGTAGAGCTTCTCGGGGCTCTGCCAGCGTAGGAAGACGTGTACGCCGTCGATCTCCGACGCCGCCGCGCGCCCGGCGCCGGTCAGCCCCAGGTTCCGCAGGCGCAGGGAGACCGCCACGTCGCCGAAGTCACGTCGGCGCGTGGTCATCCGGAACACGCTCGACCCGGTGCTCCGGGACGAGCCCGCGTCCGGCACCGAGGCGTCCGGCACGCCCGTCCACGCGACGCCCCGGTGGATGAACAGCGACCCGCTCGTGACGTCCCAGTCCCGGGAGACGTGGGTGCCGGGCGTGCGCGGGTTCCAGTGCGCGAACTCGTTGGTCACCAGGCGGTCTGGCCCGGACAGCCGGGGCGCGAACAGCGCCGGACGCGGCCGCGTCACGACCGCCCAGGTGCCCGCCGCGACGACCGCGACGGCGGCGCCGATGAGGACCGCCCGGCCGCCCCGCCCGCCGCCCCAGCGCCAGGCGCCGGCGGCGCGGCGCGATGGGCGCGCCGCGCCGAGTGCGTCTCTCCCGGGCTCCCCTCGATCTACGCGGACCGCGTCGGACCCGTCTTGTCGATCTACTCCGAGGGCGTCTCCCGTACGCCCGTCGTGCCGATCCATCGGCGCGTCCTTCCTGGTCAGTCGGTGGCGAGGGCGGTGCAGAACCCGCGTTCGCGGAGCCCGCGGATCACCGTGGGCAGCGCCTGGACGGTGGCGGCGGACTGCCGTACCCCGTCGTGCATCAGGACGACGGAGCCGGGCACCGCCTGGTCGAGGACGGACGCGGCGATGTCGCCGGGCTCGCGGCCCCGCCAGTCGTCGGTGTCGATCGACCAGCGGATGACGCGCAGGCCCAGCAGCTTCGCCTCCCCGTCCACGGCGGCGCTGGTGTTGCCGAACGGCGGCCGGAACAGCGTCGGGGCGGGCGCGCCCGCCGCGGTGATCGCCTGCTGGGTCCCGGCCAGCTCCCGGTCGATCTGAGCCTGGTCGAGGTCGGCCATGTGCGGGTGGCTCCAGCTGTGGTTCTCCACGAGGTTCCCGCCCGCGACCTCGGCCCGGATGAGGTCTGGTCGGGCGGCGGCCTTGCGGCCCATGACGAAGAACGTCGCCCGGACCCGGTAGGCGCGCAGGACCTTCAGCACCTGCGGCGTGTAGATGTCGGGCCCGTCGTCGAAGGTCAGCGCGACCCGTCCCCGCGTACAGCGGTTGTCGGTCCGCGCAGCCTGCAGCATCGCGTTGGTGACGACCGTACGGGCCTTCTCGGCGCCCGCCCTGCGCGGCGGGGACAGCACGTCGACGGCGAGACCCGCGGTGAGGGCCAGCAGCCCGACCCCCACCCCGAGCTCCGCGAGTGTCCTCCTGGTGAGACTCATGGGTTCGCCGGGTCGGTGATGTCGTAGTCGTCGGTGTAGACGGTGCCGGTGCCCGCGAGCGAGAGGCCGACGCTCAGGCCGGTGGCGCCGGAGGGCACGGCCGGGCTGGTGTAGGCGGGGGTCTTCGTCCAGGCGCTCGTCGCGGGCAGCGCGGGGCCGCTCGTCCAGTACGCCCACGTGCCGGCCGTGGTCCGGTAGTACAGCGTCAGCTTGACCTGCGTGTCGGCCGGCCAGGTGCCCTTGTACCAGACCGACGCGTCGTAGACGTGGCCCGGTGTGGCGACCGGCGCGCAGGTGTTCGCGTCCTGCTTGGTGACGAGTTTGCGGTCACCGCTGGTCCAGGCCGTGACGTCGAGCTGCTGGGCGTACGAGCCGGTGTGCGCGTCGGTGGTCCGGGTCCAGGTGTAGGTGTTCGTGCCGTACCCGCCGTACTGGAAGCACGCCGGCAGTCCGCCCGTGGCCGACTCGAGCGACGGGTTCTGGACGAGGTTGCCGTGGGTCGGCGGGTTCAGCGGCGGGCCGTTCACGGGCGGCTGCTGGGCGCCGCCGATCACCTGGTCGACGGTCTTTACCGTCGTGCCGTGCAACAACCTGCGCGGGGCGAGCCAGTCGAGGAAGTCCGACAGCGTGCTCGGGCTCACCGAGTAGGTGTCCGTGCAGGCGTCGCAGACGTGGTGGAAGACGAGTTGCACCCAGCCGCCGCCGTGGTTCTCCGCGTTGGTGACGTAGCTCTTGATGGTCGCCAGGCTCGTGTCGGACTTGATCGAGTCGGGGGTCTGCGTGTTGTACGCGTCGGCGGGCGGTATCGTCTCGGCGTACCCGCAGCCGTCGCAGGAGCCGGGCGAGACGACGCCGCCGACCGTCCGGGCGCTGTTGTACCCGCAGTCGTGCGCGATCTGCTCGGTGGCGGCGTTCGACGCGCCGTACGGGTAGGCGAAGTTCTTGACCGCGAAGCCCCAGTTCAGCAGGGTCACCCGGTCGTTGCAGACCTCCCGCTTGGCGTCGTCGGAGGACAGGGTCGTCAGGTCGGCGTGGTCGACGGTGTGGCCGCCGATCTCGTTCCCGTCCGAGGCGAGCGCCGCGATGTCGGCCTGACTCATGTAGTTGGTCAGGTTGGTCTGGCCGCTGTTGATGTAGAAGACGCCGTGCATGGCGTGGGCCTGGAGGATCGGCCGCGCGTTGGTGAACTGGTCCTTGACGCCGTCGTCGAAGCCGAGGGTGACGACGGTCGTCGTCGCGGCGTGCGCCGTGGTGGCGCCGGGCACGGCGAGTGCCGCGCACAGCAGGGCGAACAGCGCCGCGAGGCGCGTCGTCGGCGGAGGAGGTATGGGGGGCATCGGTCCTTCTCTCTAGGGTTGCGGGGTGAGGGTCGGGGCGGAGTAGACGACGGTCCGGTGGCCGCCCTCGGCGGCGATGGCGAACTTGACCCCGCCTTCGTGGAGCCGCGGGTCGAACTTCACGCGCAGGCGGCGCCCGTCGATGGTCACGTCGGCGGTGTCGCGGCGGACCTGGATCCGCACGGTCCGGGCGGTGCCGCCGGGCGGGAGGGCGGCCTTGGCGAGCACGACCCGGGCCGCGTCGCCGATCTGCTGGCGGACCACGACCGAGCCCTCCCCGATGAGGACCTCGACCCGGCCGCGGTGGCCCGCGCCCGCCCCGTCCCGTACGGCGATCACGGCGGCCGCGTGGCGGTCCACGCCGGTGAGGCGCGTGCGCAGCGTGTAGTCCACCCACTGGCTGGTGTTGACGTCGCCGAGCATGCAGGTGCCGTAGCCGTCGCTGCGCACGGCGAGCGCCCCGGGCCGGTGGGAGCAGGTGGCGAGGTCGCCCATCCAGTGCAACGGCGCCAGGCCGTGGGGCGGCGCGACCGGCACCGCGCCCCGGACCATCTCCAGCAGGTCGGACACCGACGTCGTCGCCCGGACGCCGATGCGGTCCAGCGTCCACCGGGGCGATCGCCCGCTGATCGCGTTGACGTGCTCGGTCGGGACGTTCTCGCCGATGAAGGCGACGCCGAACCCGGCGGCCCGCAGCAGGCCGGGCAGTTCCCGGGCGAGCGCCGGGGAGTTCCCCGTGCTGCCGGTGTCGCCGAACGGGTAGGAGAACGCGCTCGCGGGCCGTCCGAAGACGTGACGGAAGAACGCCTGGCTCTTCGCGAGGTCGCCGCGGACGCGGGACCGCCACGCGGCCGGGGACTCCAGCCGCCCGTGCACGAGGATCCGGTTGCCGAGCGACGGCGCGAGGTCGCCCGGCACCGGGACCTGCTCGTGCAGCGCGTGCGTGTGCGAGCCGAACTCCCAGCGGCCCGTCGCGCGCAGCGACTGCAACTGCCGGGTCGACAGGTAGTACGACGGGGTGCCGGCGGCGACCATCTTCGACGTGGTCAGGAAGGCGACCGCGGTGAAGTGGTACCGCTTGAGCATCGGGTCGACCGTCGTCCAGTCGGTCAGCGTCCCGTCGTCGAACGTCAGGAGCAGCGCCCTCGGCGGCAGGCTGACCGGCTGGTGCGCGATGAGCCGCTCCACGTCGGCGAGCCGGACCGTGCGGTACCCGGCGGCCGCCAGGGCGGCCAGGTGCTCGCCGAACAGCCGCCGGGTCAGCGTGCTGCCCGCGTGGTCGTCGTCGGACACCGCGTGGTACGTCAGCACGACCACCGACCCCGGATATCCGGGCAGGGCGGCGGCGGTCCGCGCGGTGGCCGCGTCCAGCCGTTCGGGGACCGGGGTCTGCTGCGGCGGGTCGAACGGTCGGCTCGCCGCGACCCACACGACGAGCACGAGGGCGAGGGCGGCGGTGAAGACCGCGCTGTTCACGGCGGCGGTCAGCCGCCCGACCGCCCCGCGACCGGCCGCCGGGCGTACCGCCTCAGCCATCCTGCACCGTCCGCGGGCTCGGCTTGATCCGCGGGTACGGCGGCCGGTGCCGGTCCACCGAACGGGTGCCCCATTTCCCGTCGCGAATGCGGGCGATCGCCCACAACAACTGCGGCGAGAAGCTGATATAGAAGAACGTTCCGAGAAAGGCGTACAGCCATAGGCCGTCCTTTCTCAGCATGCGGTACACGAACGCGTACGCCATCGAGACGAGATAGAGGCCGAGGAAATAGATCAGCGGCGAATGCCCTTCCACGACGGCCCGGGCGACGGTGAGGAAGATGACGATGGGGCTGAGCAGCCCGGCGCACGTCTGCACCAGGACGGACGGCAGCGCGCGGGTCCGGCTGCGCCAGATGTGCGCCAGCAGCAGCGGCCCTTCCCGGCTCCAGGACTTCTTCCAGCGCAACTGCTGCCGGAAGAACTTCCGGTAGGCGTCCGGGACGTCGGTCCACGCCTCCGCCCGTGAGTCGTACCTCGTCACCCAGCCGGCCTTGATGACACGGTTGGTCAGCGCCCGGTCGTCGCCGTAGGTGCACTGCGTGCCGAGGAACCGCTGGTTCTCCCAGGCGTCCAGCAGGGGTTCGACGGCCGCGCGACGGTAGGCCGCGAAGCAGCCGGAGCAGCAGGTCACCGCGCCCAGGACGGACTCGGCGCTCTTGAGCAGCTGGAACGAGACGTAGTAACGCGCCGCCTGCATGCGCGTCAGCGTGTTGGTGTCGGCGTTGCGCGCGTACGTGAGTCCGGAGATGGCACCGACCTTCGGGTCGGCGAACCCCTGGACGAGCTTGCGCACCGCGCCCGGTGCCGGCATCGAGTCGGAGTCGACGAAGACCAGGATCTCCGCCGACGTCGCGCGGATGCCGGCCGCCATCGCGGCGCGTTTGCCCTGGTTGCTCCCCAGATCGACGCACTGCACCGACCCCAGGGGATGGCGGGCGGCCGCTCGCAGCATGTGGTCCCAGGTGTCGTCGCTCGACCCGTCGTTGACGACGACGAGCTCGAGCCGGTCCCGCGGGTAGTCCAGCGCCATGCAGGAGTCGATCGTGCGGGCCACGGCCTCGCCTTCGTTGAAGGCGGGCACGATGATCGCGACCGTGGGCGTGATCCCCGCGTCGCGCGGCGGCCGGTAGAAGGCCGCGAGCAGGAACCGGCTCAGCACGTAGCCGCTGACGGCGATCGTGTACGTCGGGGTGAACGGGTCGCCGCGCAGGAAGGCGACCTTGATCCCCACGTGCCAGCCGATGACCAGGCAGATGACGGTGACGCCGACGAACGCCCCGAGGGACGCGAGCCGCCCGGGCCGGGCTCGGTCCCCTGGGAGGGGTGGCGTGGTCACGAAAGCTCTCCTCATGCTCGAAGGGCAGGGCAGGGCAGGGCAGGAACAGGTCGGGGCAGGACTAGGGCGGGGCCGGATGAGGCAGGGCAGGGCGGGACTGAGCGGGGCAGGGCACGAGACGGCGCCGGCGGTCCGGCTCCGCGATTCGGTGGAGGACGGTCGGGATTCGGGGAGCGTGATCGCGCCCCGCGGCGGTCAGAGGGGGACGCGGCGGCCCGCGCCGGTCAGGCGGTAGGTGGCGTCCAGGACGAGCTGGTCGGCGGGCAGCCAGGACAGGTCCAGGGCCCGGTGCGTGGTGTGCGCGACGACGAGGTCGGGGGCGTCGCCGGGCGGGTCCACGCTGCCGAGGAGACTGCCTCCCGGCAGCCGGAGCTCCGGGACGAACGGGTCGTGGTACGCGACGTCGGAGCCGGCGGCGAGCAGGCCCTCGATGATCTCCAGGGCGGGGGACTCGCGGACGTCCTCGACGTCCGGCTTGTACGTCACGCCCAGCAGGAGGATCCGTGCTCCCGCCAGGCCGATCCCGGCTTCGGACAGCACCTCGCGGACGCGTTCGATGACGCGGCGGGGGCGGCCCGCGATCGCGGACATGGCCTCGGTGACGAGGGGGGTGGGCAGCCGGCTCTTGCGCAGCTGCCACAGCAGGTAGTGGGGGTCGCAGGGGATGCAGTGGCCGCCGGCGCCCGGACCGGGGAAGAAGGGCATGAACCCGTACGGCTTGGTCGCCGCCGCGGTGATGACCTCCATGACGTCGAGGCCGAGCGTCCGGCTGATCTCCGCGATCTCGTTCGCCAGGGCGATGTTGACGGCGCGGAAGGTGTTCTCGAACAGCTTGGTCATCTCGGCCGCGCCGGAGGAGGACACCTCGTGCAGGTTGCCGGTGCAGTGGGCGAGAACCTTGACCGCCTCCGCGGTGCACTGCGGCGTGGTGCCGCCGACGACCCTGGGCACCACCTCATGGGCGTACCGGTCGTTGCCCGGGTCGATTCGCTCCGGGCTGAACGCGACGAACACGTCCCGGCCCACCTGGAGCCCGCGCCGCCCGAGCGGCCCGGCGAGCAGGTCGTCGGTGCAGCCCACGTAGCTGGTCGAGGTCAGAATGACGACCTGTCCGGGGACGGCGTGCAGGACCGCCGCCGCACAGGCCCCCTCAACGGCGGACAAGTCCGGGGTGAGGTGAGGGGTGACCGGCGTCGGCACGCAGATGACCACGGCCCGCGCCCACGACGCGTACGACGGGTCGGTGACCAGTGCGAACGCGTCATCGGCCAGCGCGGCCTCGAGGCGCCGGTGGTCGGAGTCGAGCAGGTCGACCTGGCGTTCCCGGATCCGGGCGAGGCGGCCGGCACTGGAGTCGATGGCCAGCACGCGGGCGCCCGCGGCGTGGAACGCCAGGGCCGTCGGCAGGCCGACGTAGCCGAGGCCGACGATGGCGACGTCGTACGCCCCGGACGCCGGGGCACGAGAGTCGAGGTCCAGCGCTGCGGCGTTCATGCGGCGGCCTCCGCGCAGTAACCGACATTTCCGATTAATGCCGCGCGAATCGCCGACGAGAAAGGTGACGTTCCTCTGATATCCATCTTTCGCCTCACTGAGGGGGTGATTGCCGAAAGGGCGGCAGAAGGCATGTTGTCGTGCCTGATGCCCGGAGAAACCCCGCAAAGGGGTGAGGCGCTCTACGTCACCCGCCGACGTTGCAAATGCTTGGTCGTGTTAAGTAAGCGACGTTAATTAGTGCAAGATGGATAAAACGCCCGCGCGGGTCGGCGGTCGCGGGTGTCCTCGCGTAACCGGGCGGGGGAAGCCCTCGGCCCGGGGTCAGTAGGCTCCCGAGCCGCGGATCACCGCGGAGAGGGTCTTGCAGAGGATCTGCATGTCCAGGGTGAGGGACCAGTTCTCGACGTAGCGCAGGTCGAGCCGGACGGCCTCGTCCCACGACAGGTCGGAGCGGCCGCTGACCTGCCACAGCCCGGTGAGCCCCGGCTTGACGGCGAGGCGGCGGTACACGTCGCTCTCGTACCGCGAGACCTCCTCCGGCAGCGGCGGACGCGGCCCGACCAGCGACATGTCGCCGCGGAGAATATTGATCAGCTGGGGGAGCTCGTCGAGCGAGTAACGGCGTAGCCACCCGCCGATCCGCGTGACCCGAGGATCTACTTTGAGCTTGAAGAGGACGCCGTCGCCGTCGTTGCGCCCGAGAAGCGCGGGCCGGAGCTTCTCCGCGTCCTTCACCATCGTGCGGAACTTCAGCATCCGGAACACCTTGCCGTCCCGGCCGATGCGCCGCTGGACGAACAACGCGGGACCGGTGAACCGCAGGAGGGCGGCGATCACGACCAGTGCCGGGGCGAGGAAGAGGAGGGCGAGCCCGGCGACCAGCCGGTCGAAGAGGCTCTTGACCACCCGTCGGCCGCCCGTCAGTTCGGGGTGATCGACGTGGAGCAGGGGCAGGCCGGCGATCGGCCTGATCGTCGTACGTGGTCCGGCGACGTCCATCAGCGCCGGGGCGACGAAGAGATCGGTGTCGCCCTTCTCCATCTGCCAGGCGAGGCGTCGCAGCCGTGCGGCGTCGATCTCCGGACAGGCGAGGACGGCGACCGTGTCGGCACGGCACACGTCGATCACCCGGGCGACATCGTCGAATCCGCCGAGTACCGGAACGTCGTCCAGATCGTCCTTTCCGCTCTCAGGGGGGAGGCAGGCGGCGACGATGTTCAAGCCGTGGAACGGTGTCCGCCTGAGTTCGTGGATGAGTTCGGTGACGGCGCTGCGGTGGCCGACCACGACACTGCGCCGCATGCACGCGCCGCGGGCGCGCAGGTGGTGCAGCCGCCTGCGCAGGAGATAACGCCCAGTGACGTCCAGGAAGATCATCAGCGGCAGCGTCACGAGGGTGTATCCCCGCGCGACCTCCGCCTTGGTGACGTAGGACAGGTTCGTCACCGCCGCGCTCAGTAACAGGCCGACGTTGAGCACGCGCCGGAATTCGTCAGATCCGACGCCGAAGAATCGTGGCTCGTACGCGCGGCCGGCGGCGACGGAGAGAATCCAGATGAATGGCAGTGCAATCCCTAGAGTGGCGTCCGGCCAAGGCGTGGTTATGGCACCCCAGAAACGCCCGATAAGGCCGACCGTGCTGGCGGTGATAGCGCTGGAGACGTCGATGATGACGAGCCAGCGAATATAAGGCGGAATCCAACCGTGGCGACCGGTCAGTCGAAAACTTTTTTCTCGTAGGGTGATGGCATCCGCTTGCTCGACAGTCGTCACGACCCGCCCCCGCGATCTTGGTGCGATGTGTTCCTGGGCTGGAGAATGTCAAGCGATGCGGTAGATAGGAAGGGTTTACATCGAGGCCGCATGTGGCCGAGCGTCGTTATCGTGGCGGTTTGCCGTGGTGCTGGCCGGACGTGGCCGCGCGCTCGCTTATTTCCTGTTCGGGTATCTAGGTTCACTCTCGTGAAAGCCCTTGTGTTGGCCGGGGGATCGGGCACGCGGTTGCGGCCCATTACCTATACATCGGCCAAACAGTTGCTGCCGGTCGCGAACAAGCCGGTCCTCTTCTACGGGCTGGAGGCGATCCGTGACACCGGGATCACCGAGGTCGGCATCGTCGTCGGGGACACGGCACCGGAGATCCAGCGTGTTGTCGGCGACGGCTCGGCCTTCGGCCTCGACGTCACCTACATCCGGCAGGACGCCCCCCTCGGCTTAGCCCACGCGATCCTTGTCTCTCGCGGCTACCTCGGCGACGACGACTTCGTGATGTACCTGGGCGACAACTTCATCGTCGGCGGGATCACCCCCTTCACCCGGCAGTTCCACCGGGACCGGCCGACCGCGCAGATCATGCTGACCCGGGTTCCGGACCCGCGCGCCTTCGGCGTCGTCGAACTCGACGCCGCCGGGCGCGTCGCCGGCCTGGAGGAGAAGCCCGAACACCCCAAGAGCGACCTGGCGCTCGTCGGCGTCTACCTGTTCACGCCCGCGATCCACGACGCGGTGGCCGCGCTGAAGCCCTCCTGGCGGAACGAACTGGAGATCACCGAGGCGATCCAGTGGCTGGTCGACACCGGCCACGAGGTCTCCTCCGCCGTCATCTCGGGCTACTGGAAGGACACCGGGAACGTCGAGGACATGCTCGAGGTCAACCGCCTCGTGCTCGAGGGGCTCGAGCCGCGCGGCACGGTCGACGACTCCTGCGAGGTCATCGGGCGGGTCGTGGTCGAGGAGGGCGCGATCGTCACCGGATCGCGCATCGTGGGCCCGGTCATCGTCGGGCGGGGCACGCGGGTGACCGGCTCCTACCTCGGCCCGTTCACCTCCATCGCCGAGGACTGCGTCATCGCCGACAGCGAGATCGAGTACTCCATCGTCCTGCGCGGCGCCTCCATCAGGGGCGTACGACGGATCGAGGCGTCGCTGATCGGGCGCGAGGCCGACGTGACGCTCGCGCCGAAGGTCCCGAACGCGCACCGGCTCGTCCTGGGCGACCACAGCAGAGTGCAGATCTCCGCATGAGGGTGCTCGTGGCCGGAGGCGCCGGCTTCATCGGATCCCACTACGTGCGGACGCTCGCCGGCGGTGGCTATCCCGGATACGAGGACGCCGAGATCACCGTTCTCGACAAGCTCACCTACGCGGGCAACCGCGCCAACCTCGCAGGCACCCGCTGCACCTTCGTCCACGGCGACATCGGCGACGCCGAACTCCTCGCGAAGGTCCTCCCGGGCCACCAGGTGGTCCTCAACTTCGCGGCCGAGACCCACGTGGACCGGTCGATCGCCGACGGCTCGGACTTCGTGGCCACGAACGTGGGCGGCACGCACGCGCTCATGCGGGCTTGCGCGCGCTCCGGGGTCGAACGGGTGGTGCAGGTCTCCACCGACGAGGTCTACGGAAGCATCGAGACGGGCTCGTGGACGGAGGACGCCCCGCTCGCGCCGACCTCGCCGTACGCCGCGGCCAAGGCCGGCGGCGACCTGATCGCGCAGTCCTATGCCCGGACCCACGGCCTGGACGTCGTCATCACCCGATGCTGCAACAACTACGGGCCCTACCAGTTCCCCGAGAAGGTCATCCCGCTGTTCGTGACGAACCTCCTCCGGGACCGGACGGTTCCGCTGTACGGCGACGGCCGGAACGTACGGGGCTGGGTGCACGTGGACGATCACTGCCGGGGCATCCAGCTCGTCCTGGAGAAGGGGCGGACCGGAGAGGTCCACCACATCGGCGGTGACGTCGAGCTGACCAACACCGAGCTGACCGAACGCCTCCTCGAAGCCTTCGAGGCGGGCTGGGGAAGCGTGCGGACCGTGGCGGACCGGAAGGGACACGACCGTCGCTACTCCCTGAACGACGACCTCCTGCGCGGCATGGGCTACCGGCCACGGATCCGCTTCGACGCCGGCCTCGCGGCGACCGTGCGCTGGTACGCCGAGAACCGTGCCTGGTGGAAGGCCCTGACATGAGCACGTGGCTGGTGACCGGTGCGTCGGGCATGCTCGGCGGCGAGGTCGTGAGCCTGCTGGCCGCGGAAGGCGAGACGGTGACCGGGCTCGACCGGGCCGGCCTCGACATCACCGATGGTGACGCCGTACGCGCGACGCTGCGGGCGGCGCGCCCGGACGTCGTCGTCAACTGCGCCGGGTGGACGGCGGTCGACGCGGCCGAGGAACACGAAGAGGAGGCGCTGCGCGTCAATGGCGACGGAGCGCGCAACCTCGCCCTCGCCTGCGCGGCGATCGGCACCCGCCTGGTCCAGGTCTCCACCGACTACGTCTTCGACGGGACCGCCCGCGAGCCGTACGCCGAAGACGCGCGGCCCTGGCCGACCGGCGCGTACGGGCGGACGAAGCTCGCGGGGGAGCGAGCCGTGCTGGCGGAGCTGCCCTCCGCCGGGTACGTGGTCAGGACGGCGTGGCTGTACGGCCGGGGCGGGCCGAACTTCGTCGCGACCATGCTCCGGTTCGAGCGCGAGCGCGAGAAGATCGAGGTCGTCGTCGACCAGCGCGGACAGCCGACCTGGGCCCGTGACGTGGCCGGTCGCATCCTGGCCCTGATGCGTTCCGGCGCGGAGCCCGGGATCTATCACGCGACGAGTTCCGGGCAGACAACGTGGTGGGGGCTTGCCCGCGAGGTCTTCCACCTGCTCGGGGCGGACGAGCAGCGGGTGCTGCCGACGACGGCCGACGGGTTCGCGCGTCCGGCGCCACGTCCCGCGTACAGCGTGCTCGGACATGGGCGCTGGGAGCGTGCCGGGCTGGAGCCGATCCGCGACTGGCGGGCCGCGTTGCGCGCGGCGCTGCTCGACGGCCTGGGCTGACGGTGTACGTCTCGGCGGGGCTCGGGAACGCCGCACGCGCGATGCGCGTCTGGCGGCTCGTCGCGCCCAACATCATCGCCCTGGGCGCGGTCAGCCTCGTCACCGACGTCTCGTCAGAGATGATCACCGCGGTCCTGCCGCTCTACCTGGTCCTGTCGCTGGGCCTCACGCCCCTGCAGTTCGGCGTCATCGACGGCATGTACGCCGGGGTGACCGCGCTGATCCGGCTCGCCGGAGGACGGCTCGCGGACCGGTCACAGCGCCACCGGCTCGTGGCGGGTCTTGGCTACGCCCTGTCGGCGGTGTGCAAGCTGGGCCTGCTCGTCGCGGGGAGTTCTCCCGTCGCCCTGGGAGCGGTGCTGGCCGCCGATCGCACCGGCAAGGGACTGCGCACGGCACCGCGGGACGCCCTCATCGCGGCGAGCAGCGCGCCTCGCGACCTCGGGCTGTCGTTCGGGGTACACCGGACGATGGACACGGCCGGCGCGCTCGCCGGGCCGCTGGCCGCCTTCGCCGTGCTGTGGGCGGCTCCGGGCGCCTACGACGCGGTCTTCGTCGTCAGCTGCTGCGTCGCGGTGTTCGGGGTGGTCCTGCTGGTGGCGTTCGTACGGGATCCGCCGATCCGTGCCCTGCCCCGCGCCGCGATGTCGCTCAGGCCGCTGGGGCGGCCGGGGTTCGCCCTGATGTGCCTGGCGGCCGCGCTGCTCGGCGCCTGCACCATCAGCGACTCGTTCGTCTACCTGCTGTTGCAGCGGCGGCTGGGCATCGCGGCCGGGTACTTCCCGTTGCTGCCCCTGGGAACGGCGGCGTCCTTCCTGGCCCTGGCGGTCCCGTTCGGCCGCCTGGCCGACCGCGCCGGGCGCCGGGCGGTCTTGCTCGGCGGGCACCTGCTGCTGCTCGGCGCGTACCTGCTGCTGCGCGGGCCGCTGACCGGATCGCTGCTGCTCGCCGGCGTGCTCACGCTGCACGGCGCCTTCTACGCGGCCACCGACGGCGTGCTGATGGCGGCGGCCGGGCCGCTGCTGCCCGGCCCGGTGCGGGCCAGTGGCATGGCCGTTCTGCAGACGGCGCAGGCGCTCGCCCGGCTGCTGTCCTCGGTTCTCATCGGCGCCGCGTGGACGGCGTGGGGCAGGCCGGCGGCGGTGACGGCCGCGACCGCCGGCCTGGGCGTGGCGATCGTGGCGGCGTGGCCGCTACTCCGGGCGGTCCGATGAGCGAGCCGGAAGGGCGCGACGTGGCCTGGACTGAGGACCGGAGTGACGAGGGAAGGCAGCGTCTGAAGGCGCCCTGGAGGCTGAGCGGGGGGCACCGATGAGCGCGGAAGGCGGTGCCGTCGGCGGGCGCCGGGCGTGGCTGGTCCTCGCCGCCGCGGCGTTGCTCGCGCTGGCCGCGACCGCGTACGTGCTGCGGGCCGCCGGCCGGGGCGGTGCGGCGACGGCCCGGCCGGCGGCGATCCGGCTCGATGAGCGTGGCCGGCTGCTGTTCCGCAACGCGGGCTCGAACGGCGTGCTGGCGTCGGTGCCCCTCGCCCATCCGGGCGGGTCTCGCGTCCTCAGCGGGCTGAACTGCGTGCGGGTCTACGCCTCGGCCGGCACCGGCGTGTGCCTCACGGTGCGGCGCGCCGCCGTTCCCAAGATCTACGCGGTGATCCTGGACCGCGGGCTGCACGAGGTTCGCCGCGTCCAGTTGCCCGGAGCGCCGAGCCGGGCGCGCGTGTCACCGAGCGGGCGCATGGTGTCCTGGACGGTCTTCGTCAGCGGCGACTCCTACACCAGCCCCGATCTGTCGACGCGGACCGGGATCCTCGACACGCGCACCGGGCGGGTGGTCGAGAGCCTCGAGGACTTCACCCTGCTCAAGGACGGGAAGCCCTACCGATCGCCCGACGTGAACTACTGGGGGGTGACGTTCGCCGCCGCCGACGACCACTTCTACGCGACCGTGCGGACGAAGGGCCGGACCTACCTGGTCGAGGGCGACGTCGCCGCCCGGACGATGCGCACGCTGCGCGAGAACGTCGAATGCCCGTCGCTGTCCCCGGACGGGACCCGTCTGGTCTTCAAGAAGGCGACCGGCGATCCGTCGCGGCCCTGGCGGCTGCACGTCCTCGAACTGCGGACGATGGGGGAGACCGCCCTGGCCGAGACGCGGAGCGTGGACGACCAGGCGGTCTGGCTGGACGATCACACGGTGCTTTACGGACGGCTGGACGGCGGGACGACGAACGTCTGGTCGGTGCCGGCGGACGGCACGGGCGCCCCTCGCCTGCTGCTTCGGAACGCCTTCTCGCCGGCCGTGGTGGGCTAGGCCGTGCTCACAGGGAGCGGAGTTTGTCCTGGTAGGCCAGGCAGTCGGCGTAGGACGGGAGAAGGCCGGCCCGTTCGGCCTCGGCCAGGGACGGGGCGGCGGCGTCCTTCGGGGACAGCACCGGCTCGATGCCGCGCGGCCACTCGATGCCGAGGGCGGGGTCGAGCGGGTGCACCCCGTGCTCGCGGTCCGGGGCGTACGGCTCCGACGCGAGGTAGACGACGACCGCCTCATCGCTGAGCGCGAGGAAGCCGTGCCCGAGTCCTTCGGCGATGTAGACGGCGCGCCGTGTCCGGTCGTCGAGCCGGTTCATGGCCGAGCGGCCGAAAGTTGGAGAGCCGGTCCGGATGTCGACGACCACATCGAGAACCGAGCCCCGCAGGCAGGTGATGTACTTCGCCTGCCCCGGCGGCACGTCGGCGAAGTGAACGCCCCGGAGCGAGCCGCGCCGCGACATCGAGCAGTTGGCCTGTCGCATCGTCAGCCGATGTCCCACGGCGGCGGAGAACTCGGCGTCCTGGAACCATTCGAGAAATGATCCGCGTTCGTCGCCATGGATCTGTGGAGTGAAGAGCCATGCGCCGGCGATGCCGATCGGATCCACCCTGGTTCCCCGTTTCGCAACTTGTACCGAGGTTTCCGGAATTCGACATTGGCTTATCGGCAACGTGCTGTCAATGGATCCATCAGTGAATTCCAAACCGAGTCGAGTTCTGGTGAGTCGTAGATGTGCGGCTGCCCTCACCGAGGGTGAATGACTGTCTCGACATCGACCCGGGTTACCTGGCAGGCTGGCCGACCTTGGCCACTATTTCATGCGTTTGTCGTATATCGCCGTACATGTGGTGAAGGGGAAGATGAGCGCGTTCATTTGTCCACCGCTCCGCTGGACCGGGCCATGCCTTTGGCATGCCTTTCGGCTGCCATAAATATATTGAAGGCATGCCCGAATCCCCGGTGCGGGACCGGGGGTTCGCGTGGGTCGCCTGCACGAGTTTCGGACCAGTTTTGTGGACGCCCCGAATTCCCTCGGGGCGCGCTATCGGGCCCGCCGATGGGCCTGGCTGAAGGCCACGTTTCCGCTGATCGGCCAGATGTCCGTCATCGATCTCGGCGGCACGGCCGACGCGTGGCTACGGGCGCCGGTGCGCCCGGCGCACGTTCACATCGTCAACCTCGAATCGCCCCCCGCGGTCCTGCCCGAATGGATGGAGACCGATCTCGCCGACGCCTGTGAACTGCCGGACACGATTCTCAAGGGATCGTACGACCTGGTCATCTCCAATTCCGTCCTCGAGCACGTCGGAGGACACGAGCGGCGGCAGCGGTTCGCGGACGCCGTACACCATCTCGCCGACCAGCACTGGATCCAGACGCCGTACCGGTACTTCCCGGTGGAGCCACACTGGCTGTTCCCCGGGTTTCAGTTCCTGCCGGCCGCGGCCCGGGCGGTGGTCGCACGGCACTGGCCACTGGTGCACACCCCACCCGCGGACCGCGCGACGGCGCTGCGTACCGCGCTCGGCGTGGAACTCGTGAGCCGTACCGAGCTGGCGTTCTACTTCCCGGACTCGCGGATCCGGGCCGAGCGCATGGCCGGGCTGGTCAAGTCGCTGATCGCGGTGAAGGCGTGAAAGGGCCGTCGGAGGGGTCACGGCTCGACCTCATCACCCGGTGTGACGCGGAGGCGGCCGCCCTCGTGCGCCGGTTGCTCGACCTGGCCGTGCCGGGCCTGCGCGCGTCCCACGCCGACGGCGAGTTCGTCTTCACCCGCAGAGGCGAGGACGCGCGGCCCGTCGGGCGGAGCCTCCGCTACGCGGCGATCGCCGCGCTCGGCATACGCGCCCTCCCCCTCGACGAGCAGCGCGTCATCCTGCACGGGGCCACGGTGAACGACCTCATCGACGGCCTCATGCGCCGGCTCAGCCGGCTGACGGGCCTGGGCGACGTGGCACTCGTCTGCTGGGCGGCCGCCGAGGCAGGGCACGCCGACCTGCCCTACGCCCTCGACCATCTGACGCGGCTCGACGCCACCGGCGCTCCCGTGCTGACCGTCGACGCGGCCTGGGTCGTCTCCGCCCTCGTCGCCGCCGGGGTGACGGACGGGCATCTCGAACGCGCCCGCGAGCGCCTGCTCGCCGGCCGCGACGTCCTGTATCCGCACGCGCTGGACGGGCCGGGGCTGGTCCCGTGGTATCGCGCGCATGTCGGGTCCTTCGCCGACCAGGTGTACCCCATCCAGGCTCTCGCGCGGCTCGGCGACCCGGAGGCGCTGAAGGCCGCGGAGGAGGCGGCGGGGATGATCTGCGCCGCGCAGGGAGACGGCGGCCAGTGGTGGTGGCACTACGACGCGCGGACCGGCGCGGTCGTCGAGGGCTACCCGGTCTACAGCGTTCACCAGCATGCGATGGGACCGATGGCGCTCCTCGACCTCGCCGACGCGGGCGGGACCGCGCATGGTGACGCGATCCGCAAGGGCCTGCTCTGGATGGTCCGCCGGCCCGAGACCGGCGAACCACTGGTGATCGACGAGCTGTCGCTGACCTGGCGCAAGGTCGCCCGAGGCGATCCGCGAAAGATGGTCCGCGGTGTCCGGGCACTGTCGGCACGGCTCCGCCCCGGCACGCGGCTGCCGCTCCTCGACCGCATTTTCCGCCCGGTCGTGATCGACCGGGAGTGCCGCCCGTATGAGTTCGGGTGGCTTCTCTACGCGTGGCTCACGGCACACAACCTGGAGGGGCGATGGAACGGGGAACTCAGCAACGGGAGCGGCGCCGAGTCCTAGAACTCTGGCTGGACGCCGTGACCGTCGACCAGGCCGTGGCCCGGTGCGTCACGGCCGTCGAACGCCGGGAACGGATCACGGTGGGCTGCGTCAACGCCGCGAAGCTCGTGCGGATGCGGCGCGACCGCCGGCTGCACGCGGCGGTGAGCGGTTGCGACCTCGTGCTGGCCGATGGGCAGTCGGTCGTCTGGGCGAGCCGGCTCCTCGGGCAGCCGCTGCCCGAGCGGGTGGCCGGCATCGACCTTCTCCTCGGGCTGCTCTCCGAGGCCGCGCGCCGGGGGCAGCGGGTCTACTTCCTCGGGGCGCGTGACGCGGTCTTAATGCGGATGCTCGACGAGGTCGGCAAGCGGTACCCGGGACTGCAGGTGGCCGGTGCCCGCAGCGGATACTTCTCGGCCGATGAGGCGCCCGCGGTCGCCGACGCCGTCCGCGACGCCCGCGCCGATCTGCTCTTCCTCGGGATGTCCTCGCCGAAGAAGGAACTGTTCGAGAAGGAGTGGGGACCGCGCACCGGAGCGTTCGTCATCCACGGCGTCGGCGGGTCCTTCGACGTCCTCGCGGGCGAGGTCCGCCGCGCCCCCGTCTGGTGGCGTCGGCACGGCCTGGAATGGCTCTACCGGGCCATCCAGGAGCCGATGCGGCTCGGCCCGCGATACCTCACGACCAATGTCCAATTCCTGGCCCTCCTGGCCCGCGAACTGCTCCGGGGCACGTCATGAAGGTCGTCGTCGTCGGGCTCGGGTACGTCGGACTTCCGCTCGCCGTCCGCTCGGCACAGGCCGGCCACCAGGTAGTCGGGTACGACGTGGACGGGGACCGGGTGAAGGCGCTGTCCGCGGGCGAGTCCTACATCGAGGACGTCGGGCCCGAGGATCTGCGGGCGGTGCTCGACGCCGGTACGTTCCACCCGTCCGCCGAGGCGCGGGCGTGCGGTGGCTTCGACGTCGCGCTCATCGCCGTGCCGACGCCGCTGCGCGAGGGGCTGCCCGACCTCAGCTACACCGAGGGCGCGGCCCGTACGCTCGCCCGGTACCTGCGCCCGGGTGCCACCGTCGTCGTGGAGTCGACGACCTATCCGGGCACCACCGAGGAGCTCGTGGCGCCGCTCCTGGAGGACGGATCCGGCCTCATCGCGGGCACCGACTTCCACCTCGGCTACAGCCCGGAGCGCATCGATCCCGGCAACGCGACCTGGACCCTCGTCACCACACCGAAGATCGTCTCGGGTATCGACGAGGCATCGCGGGAGGCCGTGCGGGGTTTCTACGACACGATCGTGGAGACGACGGTGCCGGTGCGGTCGCCGCGTACGGCCGAGCTGGCCAAGCTGCTGGAGAACACCTTCCGGCACGTCAACATCGCGCTCGTCAACGAGATCGCGATGTTCGCCCACGGGCTCGGCGTCGACGTGTGGGAGGCGATCGACGCCGCCTCGACCAAGCCGTTCGGATTCATGCCGTTCACCCCCGGACCCGGGGTGGGCGGGCACTGCCTGCCGATCGACCCGTCGTACCTCTCGTGGCGGGTGGAACGGGCCCTCGGCCAGAACTTCCGGTTCGTGGAACTGGCCAACGACATCAACGGCCACATGCCCGACTACGTGGTCCAAAGGATCAGCACGGCGCTCAACGCCCGCCGCAAGCCCATCAACGGATCCAGTGTCCTGCTGCTCGGGCTCGCCTACAAGAAGAACACCGGAGACGCACGTGAGTCACCCGCCGTACGCGCCGCCCAGCTGCTCACCGCCATGGGCGCGTGCGTGAGCGGGGCCGACCCGCACGTCGTCGAGGCCACCCCCGTGGACGGCATCGTCCGCCGGGTCGAGGTCACCCCGGACGAGCTCGCGGCCGCGGACATCGTCGTGCTGGTCACGGACCACGACGCGTTCGACGTCGACGAGATCGCCCAGCACGCCTCTCTCGTCCTCGACTGCCGGCGTCGCCTGGCCGGCTCCCAGGTGGAGCGGCTGTGACCGGACAACGGCTACGGCCGACGTCCCTTTCACGGCGGACCGTGCCATGGCAAGGTGATGGGGAGCCCGCGACCGTAGGAGACCGATGAGGGTTTTACTTCGTGCCGTCCGTGCCCGGTGGCGGCTCGCGTCGGTCCTGCTCGCGCTCACGGTCGCCGGCCTGGGAGCGGGCGTGGTGATCCTCCCGTGGACCTACGAGGGCGACGCCAACATGGTCTTCCTCTCCTCGCGGATCGTCGCCAAGCAGGCCGGCGGCAATCCGTACCTCGTCTTCGCCTCCTCGCTGACGGTGTCCGCCGAGGTCGTCGGACGCCGGTTGATGGACGATCAGACGGTGCAGTCCCTGCGTAAACAGGGATACACCGCCCACTACACGGTCGGCGTCGCCCCCGACTCGGCGGGACCGGTGCTGTCGATCACGGTGACCGGCTCCGATCCCCGCACCACCGGCACGACGCTCAAGGCGCTCATCGCCGCGGTGAACTCCCAGCTCGAGACGCTGCAGAGCGGGCTGAAACCCGACGCGCGCATCACCGCCGACGTCGTCAACTCGACCGACCGGCCGCTCCGTGTCCGAAAGCCGAAGATCCAGCTGCTCGGCGAGCTCCTCGCCGCCGCGCTCGGGGCGTCTGCCGGCCTGCTGCTGCTCGTCCAGGCGCTGTCGGATCGCCGCCGCGCCACCGGCCCGAAGGCCGCGCCGCCACGGCCTCCGGACGTACCGGCCGGGGAGATCGACTACGACGCCATGTGGCTGGAGAGCCGGCCGGGGGACCCTCGCCACCATGGAGCGGACGACCATGCGTAACCCGATGTTGCGGCGCGCGGGCCGCACGGCGCGGGCACTGTCCGCCGCCCTGACCCGCCCGCCCTGGATTCCGCCCGGGCATTTCTACTCCCCGCTGACGGCCTCGTCCGACGTGCGAAGGGCCCTCGAGTGGCGGGCGTCGCCCGCAGTGCCCGGCGTCGACCTGAGAACGAAAGACCAGCTCACCCTCGCGGAGGCCCTCGGCCCGATGATGGCTGAGCCCTTCGAGGGGCCGCGCTACGCGCCGGACAACCCGATGTACGGCGCCGCCGACGGGGCGGTCTACCGGGCGATGCTCCGTCACCTACGGCCCGAACGCGTGATGGAGATCGGCTCCGGGCACAGCACGGCCCTCGCCCTCGACACCGCGGACGCCCACCTGCCCGGCCTGGAGGTGAGCTGCGTCGAGCCGTACCCGGACCGGCTCCTGTCGGTGCTGCGCGAAGGCGACCCGGTGACGCTCCTGACCCGGCCGGTCCAGGACGTCCCCCTCACCGCGTACGACGCGCTCGGGGCGGGTGACGTGCTCTTCATCGACTCCACGCACGTCGCCAAGGCCGGATCCGACGTGGTCTGGCTGTACCTCCAGGTGCTGCCGCGGCTGGCGGCGGGCGTCGTGGTGCACATCCACGACGTGTTCTGGCCGTTCGAATACCCCGAGGCGTGGCTGCGCGAAGGTCGCGACTGGACCGAGAACTACCTGCTGCACGCTTTCCTCGTCGGCAACGCCGACTGGGAGATGCTGCTGTTCTCCTCCTGGCTCTGGAAGGAACACCCGGACCGCGTCCCGCCCGCCCTGGCCCACGAGGAACCCGGCTCCATCTGGCTCCGCCGCGTCTAGGCCAAGATAACGACGCGGACGCATTGTCAGCCGAGCAGCACGTGTCGCCGAATACGCGCCAGGGCCAATTATCGGGCTGCCCCTACGCGGGGACGCGAATGGTGGGGTGTTGCGACGGCGCAGGCCCGACGATCGCCGTCTTACGGATCACGTCCGCGACCGTCATGTCCGGCTCAGCCAGGATCAGCTCCCCTTCTTCCGCGTAGCCTTCGCCCCTGGCGAAAGCCACAGCGAACAGGAGCGCATCGCTGACTGAAGCGGCGACCATGAACGCGTCGCTGCTACGCGGATCCAACTGGTCACCCAGCCAGCCAAGAGTGTCGGTCGCAACCGCGCACACGTACACGACCTCGCCGACCTTGTTGGTCGGAGCCGAAACGAGATTCTGTGCCTGCCCCGGCACCCCGAGGGCAGCCCCGATGCGCTCGTAAACGATCTGCCTGTCCGCGATGTGCTCGTCATAGGCCATGCGGGTGACGAGTTCGCCGCCCGCAAGGTCGTAGCGGCGTTCGTGGTGCTCGACGATCCGGAACGGACCTGGCCTGTCGAAGTGGAACGCAAGGACGTCCTGGATCCCCTGGCGGACGGCCTCCAGGCTTGGCTCGCCGTACACGAGGCCCGGTGCCTGAGGAGACGTGACGTAGAAGCCTCCACCCGTCTCATCGGGGCGGACGAACAGGTGGACGATTTCAGTCATCTCCCCGCACCACCTTCAATGCCTCGTCGGTGTCCAGTCCCACTTGCTTCACCAGTATGTCTCGCACGACGCCGGGGGCAAGACTTGCTCCCTCGTGGAACGCGAACGTCAGCGGTGGTCGGCCTTCCGCGATGAGTCGGCAGTGCGACCCCCTCCGCCTGGCCTCTTCATACCCAAGGCTACGCAGGATGCGCAGCATCTGGCGCCTGTCGAGGGATGGGAAGGGGTTCGACACGCCTTCTTTTGTACCGAGGATCTCTTGGCCAGGAGAGCCGTTTGGGTAGTTGATCAGTCACGTATCGCAATCTATGGGGCGGAGACCGGTTCGCCGGTGTCCTCCCAGGTGTTGTTCTTCCACTGGTTGCCGGGGCCGGAGCCGTCCCAGGTGGTGCCCCATCCGTACGCCCCGCCCTTACGGAAGTAGCGGCGGCTGAAGACGTTGTCGATGAACCGGATGTCGTGCGGCCGGCCGTACTTGCCGGCTCCGCCGTACACCGTGTAGCCGCCGCCGGCGAGCAGGTTGCCCTGGACGAGGACGTCGTGGTTGAGGCCGAAGTCCTGGTAGAGCGCCACGGCGGCGGTCTGGCTGCCGGGATTCAGGATGGCGTTGTGCCGGACGACGAAGGTCATGCCCGGACGCGGTCCGCTGCCGGAGGCCACGAGGGTCACGTGCGCGCCGGGGAAGTCCTTCGGGTCGTGGAAGTAGGAGTCCTCGATGAGCCCCTGGCTGGTCTGGACGGCCGACATCATGGCGTGGACGTTCACCCTCCGGACCGTGAGGTCGCCCGCGAAGTTGAGCACGCCGAACTCCAGCGGGCGGCCGCCGCCACCGGAGATCTCGGTGTCCTCGACGGTCAGCCCGCCGCTTCCGGCCTCCATGCGCTGCAGGATCGCCCAGTCGCCCGCGCCGATGACCCGGCAGTTGCGGATGGTGACGTTCCTGGCCAGGACCACGATGTCGCCGTGGACCTCCAGCCCGTCGAGCACGGCGCCGTCCGTCGTCACCTTGATGGTCCCGGTCCGTACCTGGAGCCGGGTGCCTGGCCGCGGTCCGGTGGTGGCGGCGTCGGGCCAGCGCGACGGGGCGGGCGACGGAGGCCCCGACCTGAGCTGGAGCGAGGGCATCTGAGAGGGCGGTCGTGTCGTTCCGCTGCCCACCGCGGAGGCTCCAGGCCTTGCCGCGGTGGCTCCCGGTCGCGCTCCACGGGAGGACGACGAGCCCCGTGCCGCCCAGCCGACGAGCACCGCCGACACGGACGCGGCGACCGCCGCGAGGACGATCGCCGTCGTTAAGCGCGTGCGGCCGGTCATATCACTCCTGGGAGTGGAGGAGACGGCGGAGCCGGAGCCGCGGATGCCGCTCGGCCATGAGGGCTGCGACCAGCATGGCCAGGAGACCGGCGGCCCCGATCGCGGCGAGCGCGCGGGTCCGGCGGCTGAGGAGCGGGATCGGCCGGTCGGAGCTCGCCACCACCTGGGTCGTCATGAGTGCGTCCGGACGGGCCCCGGCCGCCAGCTGCCGATCGCGGACGTCGGCGCGGAGGACGCCGATGAGGACGGCGAGTGTGCGAGACGCCTGGGCGGGGTCGCGAGAGTTGACGATCAGCGTCACGTACGGCTGGTCGTGGACCGGCTGCTCGTCGTTCCCCCGGTTGGCGAGCACGACGTCGTAGGCGGCGGTGCCGCCTTGGCGGCGTACCCGCGCCGCGCCGTCCTGCGAGTCGAGCGACAGCGCGGTCACCGCGCCCTCGACCACGAGGCTGATGTTGAAGTTCTCGAAGCCGGTCGAGCCCGGCATCAGGAAATTGACCACCGCGCGGGTCTCATATGCGGGCCGCTCGATCACGATCTGCAACGCCGCGCCGGCGGTGACCAATATCGCCAGCAGGACCACCACCGGGTGCCGCCAGAGCAGGTGGGCGAAATCTTGTATGGTCATCGGCTCCTGCCATCTTCTCATACGAATACGTCGGCGGCCCGATAGCGCGAAAGTCCGGCTAAATCTATTGTGGATGGGTCCATGCGGGTGGGGGAACGGGGCTGATGGATCTACTCGGAACTCTTCGTGCTCTGACGCGATGGTGGTGGCTGACGCTCCTTCTCCTGCTCCTGTCGTTCGGCGGGGTCGCGTTCTTCTACACGGTGTTGCCGTGGAGCTATCAGGGCACCGCGAGCGTGCTGTTTTTGTCCTCTCCTATTCAGACAAAAGAGGCTGGCGGTAATCCCTATCAACAGTTCGCCGATTCGCTGCACGTTTCCGCGGAGGCGGTCGGCCGAGCGGTGATGGACGTCCGTACGGTCGAGAGCCTGCGCAGCCACGGCTTCACCAGCGCGTACACGCTGAGCCCGGCGCCGCTGTACGCGGAGCCGGCGCTGGACGTCGACGTCGTCGGCGTGAACCCCCGCAACATCCAGTCGACGCTCGACGCGCTGCTCGCGGAGATCCCCCGGCGCCTCGCGACGATGCAGACGGGGATGTCCGAGCGCGCCAAGGTGCGCACCCGGGTCATCGCGGTGAGCCAGGAGCCCCGCCGCGTACCGAAGGAGAAGGTGCGGCTGCTCGTCATGGTCGTCGCCGTGGAGCTCCTGGCCTGCGTCGCGCTTCCCGTCGTGGTGGACACCGTGACCGATCGACGGCGGACCGCGCGGTGACGGTGGTCCATCGGCCGCTGGCGCGCACGGCGCCGGTCACGATCCTCACCGCGTACGTGCTCATCCTGCTGCTCATTCCGTCGCAGTACGCCATCAGCTCGCTCGGCGCCGCGGGCACGCCCGCGGGCGTCCTCGCCGTGCTGTACTTCCTCTGGTACTGCTTCGCCTGGCTGAGCCCGCGGTCGGTTGTCGCCCGCGAGCGGCAGCCGCTGCGCCTCGCGATCGCCGCCTTCCTCATCGCCGTGCTGTTCAGCTACGTCATGGCGATGACCAGGCCGCTGCAGGTGCTGGAGCTCAACGGCGCCGACCGCGGTCTCATCATCGCCGCCGGCTGGGCCGGCATCGCCCTGCTGACGGCGGACTGCGTCGAGCATGTGGGCAACCTCGAGGTGCTGCACCGCCGCATGTCCACGATCGGCGGGCTGCTGGGCGTCGTCGGGATCACGCAGTTCTTCACCGGCCTCGACCTGGCCCGCTATATCCATATTCCGGGTCTGGTCCAGCAGGTGCACATCTTCTCCTCCGTGCCGCGCGACGAGTTCAACCGCCCCGCCGGAACGGCCATCCATCCGATCGAGTTCGGTGTGGTGCTGGGGCTGCTCCTGCCGCTGGCCATCCACGGCGCGCGGTACGCGCCGGAGGGGCGCCGGGGGATCCGGTGGACGCAGGTCATCGTCATCGCCGCGGCGATGATGATGACGGTCTCGCGGTCGGCCGTGCTGGGCGCGTTCATCGCGCTGGTGGTGATCCTGCCCACGTGGGACGCCGGATCCCGGCGCCGCGCGTACGCGGTGATCGTGTGCTTCGGCGCGACGCTGTACGTCCTCACGCCCGGCCTGCTCGGCACGATGAAGTCGCTGATCACCCACATCGGTAACGACAGCAGCACGAACTACCGGACGCACGACTACGACGCGGCCGCGCACTACTTCGCGCGCAGCCCGTGGTTCGGGCGCGGATTCGGGACGTTCCTGCCGCAGTTCTACCGGATCTTCGACAACCAGTACCTCGTCACGCTCGTGGAGATGGGGGCGACCGGCGTACTCGCCCTCCTCGGTCTCTTCGGCACGGCCTGGTGGCTGGCGCGGCGGGCCCGTGCGATGAGCGACGATCCGCGGGTCCGGCATCTGGCCCAGTGCCTGGCCGCGTGCGTCGCCGTCGCGGCCTTCAGTTTCGGAGTGTTCGACGCCGCGTCGTTCCCGATGACCTGCGGCCTGACCTTTCTCATCCTGGGCTGCTGCGGTGCCCTGTGGCGGTTGCTGCGGCAGCGCGCCGCCGCGGAGCCGTCCGCCGCCACGCGGTCCGAACTCACCCGGAGCACCCAATGATGATCACATGCGGCGAGTTCCTCGTGGTGTCCGGCCGGACGGCGGAGGCCCCTTTCGGACCGGAGTCGGCGAGGCTGTCCTTCCCCGGTGGCGTCGTCTGGGCCACGGGCGAGCCGCGCCCCGGCGAGGGCATCGCGCTGTCCCTGGGGCCGCGGGACCACGCGAAGGGGTCGCTGACGTCGAGCGATCTCGCCGGCCGGCTGAGGTCCGGGGACGGCCTCGGCGACATCGCGGCGCCATACGCGGCCGTGCTCGTCGACGGGGACACCGTCACGGCCGCAACCGACCACCTCGGACTTCGCCACATCTATGGGGTGCGGGGGGAGGGCTGGGCGGCGATCTCCACCTCGGCACGGCTGCTCGCCCGGATCGCCGGGGCTCCGCTCGGCCTCCGGGCACTGGGGGCGTACCGGCTCATCGGCCACCATCTGGGCGTCGCGACGCCGTACGAGGGGGTCACCAAGCTGCCGGCCGCCCATCGCTGGCGGCTCACCGGCGGGCGGCTGCACGAGGAGCCCTATCCGGTGCCCGTCTTCGAACCGGCGGCCGATCCGGTCCGGAACACGGCGCGCGTCCTCCGCGACGACGTGGAACGCGGCCTGGACGAGCATCCCGACGCCGTGCTGCAGCTCTCCGGCGGCCTGGACTCGCGCGTGCTGCTCGCCGCCGTCCCGCCGGACCGCCGGCGCGGGCTGCGGGCGCTGACCCTCTCTTCGGCCGAGAGCCGGGACCACACGGTCGCCACCCGCCTGGCGGAGGCGTACGGCCTGCGGCGCGACGTCATCGACCTCGGCGGCCTGGCCGCACTCGACCCCGCGGAGGCGTACGACCTCGTGCACCGGGCGGCGCTGCGCAGCGACGGGCTCGGCAGCCCCATCGCGTTCGCCGTACTCGACTGGGCGGAGGCACAGGCCCCGGGCGAGCCGCGGATCAACGGTTTCGGCGGGGAGACGGCCCGCGCCTTCTACTACCCGGCGCAGCGGCAGCACCATCGGCCCACCCCGGCGCTGGTCGACCGGCTGGCAAGGTGGCGCGTCTTCACCCTGGAACCGGCCGACCCGGCGATGTTCGACCCCGAGTACGCGGCCGAGACCGAAGCGGCCACACTGGCCACCCTCCGGGACGTGTTCGCGGCCTACGACACCGACTGGCTGACGGCGACCGACGAGTTCTACGTGCGGGAACGCGCCCATCGATGGGTCGGCGCGACGCTCACGGGAGCGTGCCTGCGCTACGTGACGCTCAGCCCGCTGCTGCACCCCGAATTCCTGGCCGCCGCCCGGTCGCTGGCGCCGGAGGACAAGCGCGGGTCGCGGTTCAACGCGCGCGTGCTGATGGAGCTCGACCCCGAACTCGCGAGGATCCCTCTCGACACGGGGATCCGGCCGGACACCCTGCCATCACGCGGCCCGCTGCGCTCGTCGTACGACTTCGCGCGCCGGGCGAGCCGCAAGGTCGGGCAGCGCGTCCGCAACAGCGGCAACCCCGGTGTCGGCGTGCCGACCGTCACCGAGCTGCTCGTCCGCCACTGGAGGGCCAACCCGGACCTGCTGGCGCCGGTCGCCGCCACCGGCTTCATCCGCGAGCAGTGGCTGGGGGAGATGCTGACCGGCGCCCGCCGCCCCGGCGAGGCCACCGCCGCGTTCCTCGCCATCCTTGAAATCGCGGCCCGCCCCTGGGGATGAGCGGGCCGACTCGTGGGGGGCGTCAGTTCCTCGGGTAGTCCTCGGTACGCAACCGACCGGGCCGTGGAGGGGGCCGGTCAAGATCGGCCATGTTCGGCTGTGCTGCCGGGCAGAGTGTCGAGAGGGACCGGCTTGCATGGCTTGACGGGGCCGCGGGCGAGGTAGGTGCTCATGGTGACTACGTATCCGGCGCGCCGGCTTAGCGCGGCGTGGTCGTATGTCATGATCCACACCAGAGTCTGTCCGGGTTTGATGCGGTCGGGGTGGATGTAGAAGATTCGGTCACCCGCCTTGGTGGGCCTGGGGTGGGCGACGTGGGCCTGGTCGTCCTCGATCACCGCGGGTTGGTTTGCGGTGACGTCGATCGTGGCGCGTCCGGCGGCGCACAGCCAGCCGCTGGGAAGGTAGTCGACGGCTGCGTGGACGCCCAGCGCGTTGAGTCTGCGCTGGAGTCCGGCCGAATCGGTAAACTCGTGGAGGGTGACCCTGATCGTGCCGTTCGGCAGGCGTTCGGCCGCGTAGGCCCGGCTGGTGTCTTGGCCGCCGAGCACGGCGGGGGCGACCGCGGCTGCCGCGGCGGCGCCGACGACGGCCGTGGCGATCAGTGCGTACCTCCATCTGCGCGACGGCATGGGGCGGCGGGGCCTGCGCGCGGTCAGATGGGCCTGGTCGGTCAGGCGGGCGCGGGCCTGCGCGATGGCGTCCGGCGTGGGGCCGGGCTGCGCGTCGCGGTGGTCTCGCAGCATCTTCATCTCGTTCATCGTTGGTTGTCTCCTTAACCGAGGGGGTTGTCGCCGATGGTCTGGCGCAGGTGCCGCCGCGCCCGGTTGAGCCGCGAACCGACGGTTCCGACACGGATGCCCAGGGCGAGCGCGACCTCGTCGTAGCTCAACTCGCCGTAGGCCACCAGCAGCAGGACGTCACGGTCGCCTGCCGACAGTCCTGCCAGCCCTGCGGCGAGGCGCGGTTGCATCCGTTGGGCGCTGACCTGCATGGCGATCCGGTCAGCGTGCCCGCCGGAGTCGGTCTCCACGGGGGCACGTTCCAGCAACCGGTAGGCGCGTGCCTCGGCGCGGCGGTGCCGACGCAGCAGGTTGGTGGCGATGCCGTACAGCCATGCGCGTGCTTGCGGCCGCGCGGCGTCGTAGCGGTGCCGCTGCGCGAAAGCGGCCAGGAACGTCTCGGCGGCCACGTCGTCGGCCGGGCCGTCCCCCAGCCGGGAGGCGATGTAGCGGCGGATCTCCACGAAGTACCGGTCGAAGATCATCGAGAAGCGTTCCGGGTCATCGCGGGACTGCGCGATCACAGCGGAGTCGCTCGGTTCCGAGAGCCCCTCCACGCGCATTCTGGGGGGTGGGAGGGTAGCGGTCATACGGCCGGATCCTTCCGTGTCGTGACACCAGCACCCGTTATTGCCCGCCCACCCACATCGCCTTCACACCGATCAGCGGGACTGCACGGTTAGCTGGACAGACCCTGACAGCTTCCTTAACGACAGGCCGAGTACCAGGTCATAGGTCCAAGAGAGGGAGTTGCTCGGGCTCGCTCCTGTCGATGCGAGTTCGAGGAAGCTCAGCGAAGCGTTGAAGTTCGCGCAAAGTAAGCGTGTCACCACCGCGCAGATCGTCGATCAGCGCGGTGATCAGCAGGGCTACCCCGATGGTGTCCCAGATGGCGCGGTGAGGCCGGCTGTTGGGAGCCAGCCTGGTTACTTGGTCGGTCAGCTCGTAGTGGTCGAGGAGTGCTGTGAGGCTGTTGCGCTTGTCTCCGGGCCTGGCACGTCGGGCGAGGCGGAGAGTGTCGATCAGGCTGGCCGGCTGGATGTCCGGACAGCGGCGGTGCAGGAGCCGCCAGTCGACTCCGATGTTGTGGCCGACGATGATGCGTGTGTCGAGCCTGGCGGCAAGCTCGGGTTCGACTTCGGCCAAGGTCGGCGCTTCGGCGAGTGCCTTGTCGGCCAGACCCGGCGATATCCACGGGCGGCGGGGAACCGGCCGACCCGGATTGATGAGCGTGGTGTAGGCGTCGTCGAGAGACGGGCGACCGCCGGCGATCGGAACGACGGCGATTTCGAGGATCGCTTCGTCGCCGCGGTCTTGGGCGCCGGTGCCTTCCAGATCGAGCGCGACAAGGGGCGCGTCTTTCCAGGTGGTGCCTGAGCCGTCCGCCATGAGGGTCGCCCGCCTCTCAGAGGTTGATGGGTTGTTAGTCGTCATCAAACCGTGCGGCGGTGGTGAACTGCTGCCGCAACTCGGCAAGACGGTTTTGTTCAGCCTGGCCGGGTTGGTGGCCGGTGAGGGAACGGCCGTGGGCGTGCAGGAAGTGCGGCTGGTCGAGTTCCCAGATCTGGAAGCGCATGGTGTGCTGGATGGCGTAGCGGCGTTGTTCGCCGAGGCCGTGGGTCCAGACGTGACCGTCGTCGATCAGGTAGTCGCTGGTGTAGCCGAGGTCGTTCATGACGGCGGCGAACTCGGCGTCGGTGGGTGTGTTGTGGTGGGCTGCGCAAAGGTCGCGCTGGGCGGCGGGACAGATGTCGCAGAGTTCGCGTACTCCCCAGTGGCCGTTGTAGTCCGGGAGGTTGTGGGCGGCTGAGACGCCGCAGGAGGTCTTGCGGAACAGCGGCGTAGCGATGCCCGATTCGCGCCAGGCCGCGATGACGCGGGCGTCCAGGTCGGCGGGCAGGACCTTGCGGCGGTGGAAGTCTTCGTCGGTGTAGGGCAGCTCGACGCCTTGTGCGCGCAGGTAGGTGGCGTTTTCGGGCTTGTGGTAGTAGCCGGTGAAAACGATCGCGTCCGCGCGGCCGCCAACCGAGAGGACGTGCTGCATCGTCTCGGGTTGGTCGTTCCAGCCAGCCACGATGGGCCGCCAGTAGAGCACGACCTTGGTGCGGTGTTTCTTCTGGCAGGCCAGGGTGAGGGAGGAGACGGTGATGTTGGACTTGGCGATCGGTTCGATCCGGGCGTCCTTCAAGCCGGAGTAGGTGAACAGCAGGGTCACGCGGAGATGGCGGAGGTCTTCGAGCGCGGTCATGTCCTCGGCGGTGACCTTGAACCGGGTGATAACCAACACGAGGTTGTCCAGACCGCGATCATCCAGCGCTCGCAGGACCTGGAACAAGTGGGGTTTGACGCCGGGCAGGAACGGGTCTGTGGCCTTGTTGAAGAGTTGGATCGGCGTGGTCGAGGGCCGGAACGCCTCATGACCGATCAGCATCTCGATCGCGTCGTCGGTGGAGCACAGCAGGTGGGGGGTCTTGTGCTCGAAGTCGCCCCAGAAGTGGCGGACGCAGTAGCCGCAGTCGAGCGGGCAGCCGATGATGTGGTTCAAGGACAGGCCGGATTTGCGGTAGGTGACGATCTGGGCCATGTAGGGGTCCAGGGCCCGCTGCTGTTCGAGCGGCATGAGCCGCAACGTGGCGGGGCCGGTCTTGATCGGGCCGGGCGAGGTGTGGTTCACGGATGCCTCCGGTCAGTCGTTCGAGTGGGCGAGCGTGAGCAGGTCGGCGCGGTCGGCACCGAACCAGATGAGGAAGTCCCGGTACGCGGCGTCAGGGTCGTCTGAGGTGTGGACGAGGTTGTCGATCAGTCGTCCCTCCGCCTTGCCGGTGGCGAGGGTGTCGATGCCGAAGCGACCGCGGATGGTGTCGGGTCCGGCTGCCGCGGGGTCGGTGGGGCCGATAAGTGCCCGTAGGCGGGCGGGAGCGTCCGGTCCGTGGCCGAGGGCGACGACGGCGGGCCGGCCGACGTGCATGCGGTCCAGTTCGGCGGCGATGTCGACGCCGATCTCCTCGCTGCGGGGGAACAGGTCGGCGTAGTGGGCGTAGATCTGCTGCCGGGTCACGTTCACCTGGGTGACGGCGCTGACCTTTACGACCTTCGCGATCCAGTCCAGAACCTGGTCGGTGAGGCCGCAGGAGATGCAGTCGGGCTTGAGGTAGATCACCGACCAGCGGCTCCAGTCCACCAGGAACAGGCCGGCCCGGCCGGCGGTGTCACCGCTTGCGGTGTCGTTGCCGGTCATGGTTTGGCCTTGGCCGTGGCGGTGAGGGTGTGCAGCACCTGTAGCAGGCGGGGGGTCCAGGTGGACAAGCGGAACGGGGCGAGGCGGGTCAGGCAGTCGCCGATCACGGCGGCGTGTTCAGCGGTGCCGGCGATGCGCTGCGCCCATTCGATCCGTTCGATCACCTCGCGTCCGTCTGCGGCGAGCAGGATCTCGGGGGTGAACGCGGCGGCTTGGGCGAGCGTGGTGGGGGCGATCGGCAGGCACCCGGCCAACGGCGCCTCAAACCGGCGTTGGCTGACCGCTCCCACCGAGGAGTACCGTCGCGGGTTCAGCAAGACCGTGCAGAGGGCACCGAGGTAGATGTCTTGGACCTCGGGGAACGGGCATCTGCCGGTGAAGTTCACCGCAGGCCAGCGGCTGGTGCGTGGCCACTTCCCGGCGACCCGGTGACGGAAGCGGGTGGCGGCGGGAACGAAGAACTCTTCGAAGTCGTGGTCTCGGTCGTACTGGTTGCCGACATAGGCCAAGGGCAACGGCCGGTGGCGTGCGGCCAGCTTCTGCGGGTCGGCCTCGTCCAGCAGGTGGTCAGGGACCGGTGCCAGCAGGCTCACTGTCCCGGGGGTGGGCAGTAGGGCCGGGTCGCCCACGATCACGTGGGGCAGTTCCCGCAGCGCGTCATCTGCAGGTAGTTGCCGGTCGGTGTCCCAGATGAGGGTGGCCGTTCCGGCGGCGGTGTAGTGGCCGATGAGGTCGTTCTGGCGGTGTAGGTCGCAGGTGTGACCGGTGCTTCCGCAGGCGGTGGTGTTACGGTCGGGCATCGGCCAACGCCATTCGGCCAGCAGTATGTCCAGGGCAGGGAAGCCGCTCTCCCACTGGTAGGGCAGATCTTGCCCGGCCTCGGCGGCATCCCGGTTGGCCTGCAGCAGGATCACCTGATGCCCTGCGGCGGTGAGCGCGTCCACGATCGGCCGCCGCCAGAACCGGCCACCATCGGGGGTGTCGGTCACGCCGTGCCCTAAGAACCCCCAGAAGCTGAACCCGATCCGCAACCGGCCCTGGCCGGTAGGGGGACCGTCGTGCGCGGCCTGGGCTGCGGTCAGTTCGTCCTGGCCGGTGACGTACTCGACCTGGTGCTGGTCGTCGGGCTGGATTCGGGGAGTCATCGCTCGCCTCCTGCGGGTATGGGGAAGCCTTCTGGGATCCGCTCGGGCCAGCGGTGGGCGACCAACCATCGGTAGCCGGGGTCGAGCGCTTGAAGCGTTGAGGGCCAGATCGGCTGGCCTGGGTGGTGGACGATCTGCCGGTGGGTTTCAAAAAGCAGCACGACCTGCTGCCAGAAGGGGTCCAGGCCCAGCCAGCCCTGATCACCGGGGTCGAGTTGTTCCTCGTCACGGCGCAGCGCCTCCTCAAAGCGCGCCACGATCTTCAGGTCAGTCCACCGGGTCGGGGGCATCGCCTTCGCCGGGAACCACGCCTGCGTGCCGTGGGTGGTCGCGACGATGGCGGCAACTCGTTCGGCGTCGACGTCGTTGATGTGCATGGAGCCGACGTGGTGGCTGTAGGACCCGACCTGGGCGCCGAGCTGGTGGGCGGTGAACTCTTGGATGAGGGTGAAGGCGAACACGTCGGAGACGAGCCCGATGACCGCGTCGTTGCCGCGCATGTAGGTGACCGCATGCAGGTGGCCGTTGCGGAGCAGAAACTGCAGCGCGAGCGTGCAGGACACGTCCGGGTTGGCGGCATCGATCAGCTCTTCGGGCTCGAAGAACGACACGACGGCTCGTTTGGAGGCCGGGTCCTCGGCGAGCAGGTTCAGCACCCGCTCCCACTGCGACCGGCCCGTGTGTGTAGGCCTGAGCAGTTTCGGTCCGTAGGCGGAACCGGTCAGCGTTTCCCCGTCAGCGGAGAATCTGGCCAGCCGGGGCGCGTAGTAGGAGATCATCTCCAGATCGTCGCGGCCCGATAGATACCAAAGCGCTTCGGCGAAGCAGAACACGATGTTGGTGCGGCGTGCCGGGACGTAGATGATCCGCTCCCGCGGGTCGGTCAAGGTGAAACTGACGTTGAGGCATTCGCGGGCGGCGTTGCCACGGGGCGCGTTGCGGTACTCATGCTGTTCGCTGACGTGCCGCAGCACCGCGAGGTAGGCGTCGTGGAATGTGGTGAAGGCCGGGATCTGAAGCATCTGCATCACCTCATAGGCGAAGGCGAATGTGGAGCGATCGGCCAGGGGCCGGGATGCGTCCGGTGGTGCCGGTCATGGACATCAGGGGCTGGCGGCCGGGGGACGTTGCGGGTGGGCGAAGGCCGTGGCCCTGGGGTCGACCCCGAGCGCGGCGGGACATGCTGGATTCCGGTCGACGCGATGTGACCGGCCAGCTCGGCCGGAATGTCGATCTCTGCCCACACGACCTTGCCACCGGCCGCCGCGTCGGAGTGGTAGTAGTCCCATGCCTTGGCCAAGGCGGTGACCAGAACCAGCCCCCGCCCACTCTCGTCGAGGTCCCCGGCGCCTGTGGGGACGGGCGGGTAGGGGCTGGCGTCCCAGACCTCCACGAATAGGCTGCGGCGGATCAGTCGTAGCCGCAGCGTGATGGTGGGTGGGTTCAGCGCCTGTGACCCGGCGGTGGGCATCTGGGGGCGGCCGGTGGCTTTCAGACTGTTGGTGACGAGTTCGCTGGTGATCAGCTCGGTCGTGCCGGGCAGGTCATAACCAGTCGGCTCGTCTAGCCGCCAGCAGTGCAACTGCTCGCGTACGAACGAGCGTGCGGCACCGACGGCGGTGGGCCGCGCTGCGAGCTGCAGGTCTCGGGAGACGCGTTCGGGTCGGGGACGAAATGGTGAGTGCATGGTGGTGGGCACTTCGGTCGGGAGCGCGGACATGGCTGCTCCTAAAGGTCGGTCAGGCCGGGGTCACAGATCGGCATGTTGACGTCGGAATGGTGGAAGGCTTCCCCGGCGGGAGGCTTCCGATCATCACCACCCGGATTTCGTACGGGTGAGCGGCGTGCACCTCGGCGTTCGCCGCCAGCTCGGCGACGACGGTGACAGCGTCGTCGACAGGGCCGCCGACGAAGTCGCCGTCGGTCAAGAGCTGTTCGATCAACCAGCGGGCATGCCTGGCTGCCGTCCCGGCGGGGAGAGGCCATGTCTGAACATGCGAGCGGGGTACTACGGGGCTCGTCACGTCCGAGCGGCCCAGAAGGATCCGTTCGTCCTTCACGAGGCCGGGAGCCGTGCTCTGTGACACCTCTCGCCTCCGATCGCCGTGGTTGAGCTGGGCCTCAATTCGAGCAATCGGAGCATGGTCAATTCAGCTCTTCGTGGGGTGAAGGAAATGAGGCTCTGGTCTGCGCCGTGAAGGTCGTGAAGGTCGCGGTGAGCTGTGTACACGGCGCGAGGTCGACGCTATGTTTCGTCCAAAACGGCATTGTGGAGGAGAGCATGGCCGATGAGCTCAGAACGCTCTGTGATGCGCTGGCCCGCGCGGGACTGAGCGGCGCGGCCTTCGCCCGAGAGATCAACCTCCGCCTCACGGCACGAGGACTCACGGACCGCGTGATCCACTCGACGACGCCGTACCACTGGATTCGAAGCGGCTTCATGCCGTACGAACCGGTTCCATATATCGCTGCTGCCGTTTTGTCAGAATATCTCGGAATGACGGTTTCGGTGTCGGAGCTATGGCCGCAGCACCCGCGTAGCTCGATCACCACGCTTACGGCTGTTGTCGGCCTTGACGGATTGGCCACGCTCGATGACATGCTCCGAGCGCTCGGCGAACTGGTCGCGCTGGGCTCAGGAGGCGAGGATCCGGTCGGCCAGTCCGGTGGCTTCGACTTGGTGGCCGCGGTCCATGATGATCGTCGAGTCCCCGAGCCCTGGGCCCGGAGATCGCAGCATGAGAAGGTCCTGCCGTCCCAAGTGGATCTCATCGCAGCACACGTCGCCGCACTACGCAGGCAAGACGACCGCCATGGCGGCGGGGTACTCAGTCTCCGCTACATCACGAGCGAGCTGCGCAGCATCCTCGACCTGGTCCAGTACGCGGACTACGAGCGTGCCGTCGGCCGTCGGCTGATGGAGATCGTCTCCGACCTCGCCCAGCTCGTCGGCTGGGTACAGTTCGACGCCGGCCGCTACGGCGCGGCCGAGCGTTATCTGCTGCTCAGCGAGCGTGTTGCGCGGGCGGTGGATGATCTCGGACGGGCCGCCAACGCGATCGGCATGCTCTCCTACGTCTCTGCCTTCGCCGGCCACGGCGAGCGGGCGATCCAGGTCGCCCGCGCTGCCGAGCGGGTGTGCCCGGACAATCCAGTCTTACGGGCACGCACCGTGGGGCGGATCGCCACCGCCGCTGCTGCGGCCGGAGACCTCGTCACCTTCCGAGCCTCGACGGAGAACGCCCAACAACTCCTCTCCGACCACAGCGGCGACGGAGTACCGAGCTTTCTCTACTACCTGGAACCGGATCAGCTCGTCGCAGAGCAGGGGCAAGGCCTGGTCGCCCTGGCAAAGCTTGCGACGGGGTACCAGGAGAGACTCCTCGACGAGGCCACGCGCTTGCTCGCACCTATCTCCGCCGTAGGTGCCCGAGCGGAGTATCCGCGTTCCGCACTCCTGCACGGCTGCTTCCTGACCGAAGCCCATCTGCTTCGAGGAGAGACTGAGGCCGCCGTCGAGTCCATGCGGGCAGCGATCGATCGGCTGTCGGAAGTTCAGTCCATCAGAGGCAGAAGCTATTTGCGTAGACTGCGGTTCGCGTTCACCGCGCGGAAGCGAGTCAAGGTGGTCGCCGCTTTTCTACCGGAGTTCGATGAGGTCCTCACTCGCACATGAACCGCACTGAATCACCCGACCCCGATGTTTCGTCGCTCGAAATCGCCGTACGCCCCTACGACCATCCGGACGCACAGCGCCTCGTCTGGGCGCTCTTCTATGACCAGGTCGAGCGGTACGGCTATGCGGACCCTGCCGAGGCCGATCCGGCGAAGTACACCCCTCCGCAAGGACTCTTCGTCGTCGGCTACCTGACAGGCAGAGCCGCTACCGCCGGCGGTTACCGGATGTATGACTCGGAGACTCGTACGGTAGAGATCAAGAAGATGTACACGTTGCCGGAATTCCGTGGTCGAGGTCTCGGCCGCCTGGTGCTCACAGAACTGGAGCGCCGGGCAGTTGCGTCGGGAGCCCGGCGATCGATTCTGGAGACCGGGATTCGCAACATCGGGGCTCTTGCTCTCTACGCGACGATGGGCTATCTTCCGACGTCGCGCTACATGGAAAACCGAGACCCTGCCATCAACCGGGCATTCATCAAGGAACTCGCCTGAGCGACCATTCGGCGAGCAATCGCGCTTCCCGCTCAGGGGCCATACCGTGCTCGGTGAACCGTTCGTGAGCGACCGGCCTGCCCCCGTCCCTCAACCACGCCCAGGTATCAGCAACCGTCGCCGCCAATGGTCGGCTCGTCAGCCCGGCGTTCATTGCCTTGCCGACATCCATGCCCCACGGCGCGGCTGCGTTGCGCCAGAGGGGTAGCTCTGTCCACTGCACGACGCCCTTCTCGGTGAGCCAGTCCTCGTCCACCCAAACGATTTCGGCAAGACGCTCGCCAACACCGGCAACCGCATCGACGCAGGCGTTAAGCATGTCTCCATAGGAATCCCGCCCTACCGGGCTGGCGACGTTGAATATCCCGCGCGCGTCACCCTCGACCTGGTCGAGGGTGACGCGGCAGAGGTCTCGGACGTCGATGGGCTGAATTGCCCGGTCCGGTCCAGGGGCCAGCACCTGACCGCCACGCCGCATACGGTTCAGCCACCAAGGGAGCCTGCCGACGTACTCGTGCGGCCCGAGCACGACATGCGGCCTGACGATCAACAACCGCTCATCGCCGAACGCCTCTCGGGCGGCGATCTCACATCCGACCTTCAACGGCCCGTACGCGTCCGGATCCCACGCTCGGGTTCCGGGATCATGATTCGGCTCGCCGCGCCACAGCGGTGAGCCTTCGTCGACAGGCTGATGCGGCCAATCTCGGTAGACCGAGATCGTCGAAATGAACGCGTACCGCGCGGTGACCTTCCGCAGCGTCAATGCCGTGTTCCGGACGACCGCGGGAATCGACCCTGCGACGTCGACGACAGCGTCCCAAGGACCCGCCATCGCCAACCGCCCAACGTCCGCCGACCGTTCCCTGCCGCCTCGTATCAGTTGGACGCCATCCGGCACTACCCCAGACCGTCCACGATTGAAGACGGTGACGTCCCAGCCACGCCGCAATGCGTCACGGGCCATCGTGCGCCCAACGAACCAAGAGCCTCCGAGCACGAGCAGCCGCATCGTCATCACCTCATAGATCCTTAAGCAGTCTGCCGTCGACAGCGGAGGCGGGGAACCGCCCGTCCTCCTCCGGCTGGCGGGCGAGTATCTCGTTGATGCCCTGTGGTCGCTTTCGCGCAGCCCTACAGGGCTTTGCGGAGGGCGGTGGCGACGTGGTCCTGCTGCTCCTCGGTGATGTGCGGGAACATCGGCAGCGAGAGGATCTCCGTCGCCGCCGTCTCGGTCACCGTGAAGTCGCCCGGGGCGTGTCCCAGGTCGCGGAAGGCCGGCTGCAGGTGGATCGGCACGGGGTAGTGGATGCCGGTCCGGATCCCCATCTCGGCAAGGGTCCGCGCCACCTCGTCGCGGCGGGGCACTCGGATGACGTACAGGTGCCAGACGTGCGTGTTGCCGGGGGCCTCGGCGGGCAGCGTGACGTCGGGAAGGCCGTCCAGCAGCGCGGCGTAGCGCGCCGCGGCGACGCGGCGGCGCCCGTTCCAGTCCGCGAGGTGGCGCAGTTTCGCGCGCAGCACGACCGCCTGCAGGGTGTCCAGGCGCGAGTTGAAGCCGAGCGTCTCGTGGCGGTACTTCACCTCGCTGCCGTGGTCGCCGAGGAGCCGCACCGCGCGGGCCAGGTCGGCGGAGTCGGTGAGCACGGCGCCCGCGTCGCCGTACGCGCCGAGGTTCTTGCCGGGGTAGAAGCTGGTCGCGGCGAGCCGGCCGAAGAGGCCGCGGCCGTCCTGGGACGCCCCCTGGGACTGGGCCGCGTCCTCCACGACGGGGATCCCGTGCGCCGCGATCGCGGCCATCGGCGGCAGCTGGCCGTACAGGTGCACCGGCACGATCGCGGCCGTCCGCGGCCCGATCGCCGACAGCAACAGGCGGGGTTCGAGCAGCAGATGATCGGGGTCGACGTCGACGAGGACAGGCCGCGCGCCGGTCCGGACGACCGCCTCGGCGGTCGCCACGAACGTGTTCGCCGGGAGGACGACCTCGCGGCCCGGCCCGCACCCCAGCGCGCGGAGCGCGAGCTCGAGCGCGTCGGTGCCGCTGGCGACGCCGACGCAGTGGCCCGCGCCGGAGAAGGCGGCGTACTCCCGCTCGAAGGCGCCGACGTCGGGCCCCTGGACGAACGCGGTGGTGTCGAGCACCCGGTCGAAGCCCGCCCGGATCTCCTGCGCGACTTCGGCGTGCGCGGCGGCGAGGTCGACGAAGGGAACGTCAGCCATGGCGGTGCTCCTCGGAGACGTGGCGCAGGTAACGCGCCGGATTGCCGGCCCAGACCTCTCCGGCCGGTACGTCGCGCGTGACGACCGCGCCCATGCCGACCAGCGCGCCTGGGCCGATCGTGCGGCCCTCCCGGACGAGCGCGCCGGAGCCCAGGTAGGCGCCTCGCCCCACGTGCACGCCGCCGGCGAGCCGGACTCCCGAGGCGATGGTGACGAAGTCCGCCACGACGTCATCGTGCGTCAGGGTGACGTGCGGCATGATCGCGACATGTGCGCCGACCCGCACCGACGCGGTGAGCACGACCTGCGCAAGCAGCACTGAGCCCGGGCCGACCCGCGACGACGCCGACACCCATGCGGTCGGGTGCACGAGCGTGGCGTAGCGCTCGGGCGGCAGGTCGAGCCGGCCGGCGAGGCGCGCTCGGACGCCGTTGTCTCGCGGGCTCCCGACGCACACGACGACCTGGGCGCCGGGCGGGACCTCCTTGGTCCCGCCGAGCACCGGGACGCCGTCGACGTTCGTGCCCCGCTTGGCCGGATCGTCGTCCAGGAAGCCCAGCAGGCGTTCGCGGGCGAACTGCGCGGTCTCGCGCGCGAAGCCGCCCGCACCGATGATCACCAGATCACGCATGTTCGGCCCCTCGCAGTTCCCGGAGGACGCCGCGCATCCGGTCGCCCAGCGGATCACGCATGTTCGGCTCCTCGCAGCTCCCTGAGCACGCCCCGCATCCGGTAGACCAGCAGCCCGGTCGCGGTGACGGCGACGGTGCCGGCGACGGCGAGGGCGAGCAGGTCGAATGGGATCGCGCGGTGGACCAGCACGGCGGCGGGCCCGACGACCGAGGCGACCAGCACCGCCGGCGCGACGCGGGCGCCGACCGCGCGGACGCCGATGCCCACCCGGCGCAGTTGCGTCAGGTACAGCGGCAGCGGCACGAGCGCGGCGACGGTGGCGTGCGCGGCGGCGGCGCCCGCGATGCCGTCGAGCCGCGCGCCGATGATCAGCGCCGGCACCAGGACGGACAGCCAGACGATCTGGATCGTGAACACCGCGCGGGTACGGGTGAGGACCACGAAATAGTCGTACATCAGCTCGAAGAGGATCCGGAGCCCGCCGAGCAGCGCCAGCCAGAACAGGGCCGCGGCGGCGGGTTCCCACCGGGACCCGTATACGAAACGGACCAGCGGCCCGGCCGCCCCGCCGAGGAGCAGGCACACCGGCAGGGTCACCGCGGTGAGCAGCCCCGCCGTGGACAGGAACGTGCGCCGCATCGCCGGGGCGTCGTGCTGGAGGCGGGCGAAGGCCGCCGGCGCGACGCTGCGGACCGGTTGGGAGAACATGCCCACCGGCCAGTTCGACAGGTTGAAGGCCAGCACGTAGAAGCCGAGCGCGGTGGGGCCGAGCACGTCGCCGACCACGAACTGGTCCACGCCGCCGACCGCGAAGACGACGACGCTCGACCCGGCGAGCGGCAGCCCGAACCGCAGCAGCCTCCGCGCCACCGCACGGTCGAAGCCGAACCGCGGCGGCTCCGGGGAGAAGGCCACCAGCAGCACACCCGAGCCGACGGCGCCGGCGAGCCGTCCGACCGCCAGGCTCATCGCTCCCCAGCCGGTGAGGGCGAGCACGACGGACACGGCCGCCCCACCCCAGCTGTTGACCTGGTCGGCGATCATCTTGCGGTCCTGGCGGAAGGCCCGCTGCAGCATGGCCGCCGGGGTGGCGACCAGGCCGTCGATCAGCACGCTGAGCGTGAGCAGCCGGATGACCCCGGTGGCCGCGGGCGCGCCCATCGCCGCCGCGAAGGCGGGCGCCCCGGCGAAGCAGCCCGCGTAGACCAGCCCGCTGGAGATCACCGAGATGGTCGCCACGGTCGGTGCGATCTCCCGTGGCTCGCCGGGCCAGCGTACGATCGCCAGGCTCACGCCGAGCTCGTTGAAGCTCAGCACCGCGAGCAGCGCCACCATCGCGACCGCGAAGACACCGAACTCCTTCGGACCGAGGACCCGGGCCAGCAGGATGCCGATGGCGAGCGTGCCGAACCGCCCCAGCAGGGTGTTGAGGAAGCTCCATCCGAGGGCGCGGGACGCCTGCCGGAAAAGCGTCATCGCGAGCCCACGGGACGGCTCACCGGTCGCGAATCCGGCCCGCTCCCCGCGACGGCGTTGAAGTCGTCGCGCGCGGCCGTGCCGCGCAGGCGCCGGTAGCGGCGGCGGAGCTTGTACGACATCACCCGCCCGGCGGTGCTCGCCAGCTCACGGGCCGGCGAGTGCCAGGCGAGCGCTTCGCGGTAGATCTGCTCCTGGACGCGCGCCGCCCGCCGGAGCCCGAAGCGCAGGACGACCAGGTCCCGGCCGTACGCACCCAGCTCCGCGCCCCGTTCCGGGTGGGCGACCAGCTCGCGCAGGATCGTCGCCAGCCGGACGGGCCCGTTCCCGTCGCCGAGGCCGTACCAGCCCTGCTTCAGGAACCGGCCGCACGACTCCGGCGTCAGCAGCTCGAAGAAACCCCGCTCGCCCTGGACGATCAGCGGGCGGGCGAAGGCGAGTGCCCGTAGCGCCGAGCCGCCCATCGCCAGCGCGACCGACGCCGCGGCGTACGCGGGGCGTGGATCGTCGAGCCGCCCGGTGAGGACGACGGCGCGGCGGCCGAGTGCCGTGTTGATCCGCTCCGCGCGGGCCTCGACGGCGGGCCGGGCCGGGCCGTCGCCGACGATGACCAGGCGGACCGGCAGTTCCCGGCCGAGCTCGCCGACGACGTCGACGGCCGTGAGCACCCCTTCGAGCTTGAGCTCCTGGACGAGCCGGCCGACGACCACCACGTCGAAATGGTCCTCATCGAGCGCGAACCGCGCCCTGAACCCGTCTACCGGGTGCCCCGGCGCGTTGGCGTCCACGTCGATCGGCGGCTCGATGAGATGGACCGGGCCCGGCCGCCCCCTGGCCGTGCGTTCGCGGAGCTCGTGCGTGCCCACGACGAGCGGCAGCGACGCCGGAATGAACGGCGCGACGGACATCGACATCACCGTGCACACGGCCGCCGCCCGCCGGCCCGCCGCGTAGAACGCCTCGATCCCGGGCGGCCACTCGTACCCGTGGACGACGTCGTACCCGCGTTCGGCGATCAGCCGGCGCAGGAGCCGTACGGTCGCCGGGGAGGGCCGTCGCCGGCCGGCGTCCAGGGGCAGGTGTTCGAGGCCGAGCGAGCTCACCCGTTCGACCAGCGGGCCCGGCTCCGCGATCACGGCGACCTCGTGGCCGAGGTCCCGGACCGCGGCGGCCAGCTCGATCGCGTTCAGCTGGCTGCCGCCGATCTCCATCGCGTGCGGGTAGACCAGGATCTTCACCGGGCCTCCGCGATGACGGAGACGACCCGGTCCTGCTCGGCATGGGTCATCTCGTGGAACAGCGGAAGGATCAGGGAACGCCGCGTCAGCCGTTCGGTCACCGGAAGATCGGCGGTCGTGCCGGCGTAGGCGGGCTCGAGATGGGCGGCCATGATGCCGCGCCGGGCCGAGATCCCCTCCTCGGCGAGCCGCGCCAGCAGGGCGTCGCGGCCGATGGGGTGGTCGTCGGGCAGCACGATCCAGAACGACTGGTAGTTGGTCTCGCCGTACGCCGGGTCGCGCGCCGTCTCGAAACCGGGCAGCAGCTCCTGGTATCGCGCGGCCAGGGTGCGCCGCCGCGCGATGATCTCGTCGAGGCGTTTCAGCTGGACGAGCCCGATCGCCGCCTGGACGTCGGTCATCCGGTAGTTGAAGCCTGTTTCGGAGTACTCCTCGACGATGGCCGTCCGGCTGGCGTGCCGCTCGGCGGCGCTCACGCTCATCCCGTGCTCGCGCAGCCGCCGCGCCCGCCGTGCCCGGTCGCCGGAGCGCGTGGTGAGCATGCCGCCCTCGCCGGTCGTGATCAGCTTGCGCGGGTGGAAGGACCAGGCGGCCAGCTCGGCCCCCGCGCCGACCGGCCTGCCGCGATAGGTCGAGCCCGCCGCGCAGGCCGCGTCCTCGATCACCGGGACGCCGAGCGCGGTGATCTCATCGAGGTCGCACGGCACGCCGGCCTGGTCGACGGCGATCACCGCGCGGGTCCGTGCGGTGATCGCCGTCTCGACGGTCTTGGCGGTGACGTTGCCGGTGGCCGCGTCGACGTCGGCGAAGACCGGGGTGGCGCCGCAGTACCGCACGGCGTTCGCGGTGGCGATGAACGACAGCGACGGTACGACGACCTCGTCCCCGGCGCCCACGCCCACGAGGAGAAGGGCCAGGTGCAGCGCGGTCGTGCACGACGACGTGGCCACGCTGTGGCCGGCGCCGACGCGGCCGGCGAACGCGCGCTCGAACTCCGCGACCCGCGGCCCCTGCGCCACCCAGCCGGACCGTACGGCCTCGGCGGCGGCTGCAGCCTCCTCGTCGCCCAGCACGGGCCTGATCACCGGTATCAATCGATCTCCAATCCGAGCAGGGCGGCGAGGTCGCGAGCCCGCCGGGACCAGGTGTGCCGCTCCGCGAAGCCGCGTCGCCGCGCCTGGAGCTCTGGCGTCCGGGGCGTCGCGAGCTCCTTCTCGACGGCGGCCGCGAAGCCGTCACGGGTCGCCGTGCGCACGAGGTCCGTGCCGAGCCACGCCGTCGCCGGCAGGTCGGTCGAGACCACGCCGCGGCCGGCGGCGAGGTAGTCGAGAGTCTTGATCGGGAAGCTGGCCCGGTTGAAATCGCTGGTCGCGTACGGCGTGAGGCCCACATCGATGACCCTCAGGTACGACGCCAGCTCCTCGGCGGGCTTACGCCCCGGCCAGCACACGTTCGCCCGCGCGACCAGGGCCGCGAAGCGCGCCGGCTCGTACGACGGGTCGTGCGGGCCGACGAGCAGCAGCGGGCGTCCGGAGCCCGCGACGGCCTCCAGGAGCGTGAGGTCGATCCGCGCGTTGATGTGCCCGACGAACCCGGCGACCGGACCGGCGAAGGACCCGGGCACGTCGTCGGGCCACGGCGCCGCGTCGGCGTCGACAGGGGTGCAGCCGTTCGGGATCACCACCGCCCCCGCGAACCTCTCCCGCAGCACGGGGGAGACGACCGCGACCGCGTCGGCGCGGGCGAGCTGCCGGGCCTGGGCCGCGCGCAGGTGCCGCGCCGAGTGGCCCAGCAGCGTCGCGCCCGCCACGAGGTCGTCGGTGGCGTAGTACACGGCACGCGCACCCGGCACGGCGCCGAGCAGGTCGCCGGGGCCCGCGACGACCACGGCCGGCACGCGCATCCCGAGCCCGGCGGCGGCACGACGGGCCGCCCGGCGGATGAGCGCGTCGGTGACGGGGCGCATGCCGGAGCGCTGGGCGCCGGGCAGCACGCGCGGGGTGAGCCACCACAGGCCCGCGCGTACCTCGCGCAACGCCGGACCGCGCAGCGACGCCGCGAGGTGCGGGTGGACCAAGGGGGTCAGCACCGAGCGCGGCGGGTCGACGTAGAGGACGGGCGTCAGGACGGCGAGCCCATCGGCCATGCGCCGGTCCGTGCCCGCGACCCCGTCGTAGCCGGTGCCTCCGAAGTAGACGACCAGGCTCATGAGGCGCTCACGGCGCCGGATCTCCGCCCGCCCGCGCCCGGTGGCCGGCGCGGGCAGGCTCCGCTCGGCCCGTTCACCGGTGCGACCGCCACCAGCGAACGAGCCGGCGCAGGCCCTCGTCCAGGCCGATCTCGGCCTTCCAGCCGAGGCGTTCCTCGGCCTTGGACACGTCCGCGAGACGCCGGGTCACCGCGTTGACGGTCCGGGCCGGGCCGAACTCGAGCCCGAGGTCCGCGTCCATCGCCCGCAGCAGCGCCTCGGCCAGCTCACGGAGGCTGGTCTCGGTGCGGCTGCCGATGTTGAACACCTCGTCGGTGGCGTCGCCCTCGGCCGCCAGGAGGTTCGCCCGCGCGATGTCCTCGGTGAAGACGAAGTCCATGGTCTGGGCGCCGTCGCCGAGAATGAGCGGCGGGCGGCCGGACTCGATGCGCTCCATCCAGCGGATCAGCACCTCGGTGTAGAGGCCGTGGATGTCCATCCGCGGGCCGTACACGTTGAAGTAGCGCAGGGCCACGTAGTCGAGGCCGTGCGTCGCGTGGAAGCTGCGCAGCAGTCCCTCGTTGAAGGTCTTCGCCGCGCCGTACAGCGTGTCGTTGGCGTACGGGTGGTGGCGCTCCGGCGTGGGGAACTCCTCCGCGAGGCCGTACACGGACGCCGAGGACGCCGCGACGACCTTGCGCACCCCGCGCTCGGCCGCCGCCTCGACCACCTCGTAGGTGCCGTCGACGAGGACCTGCAGCGCGAGCCGCGGCTCCTCCGCGCACTGGGTGATGCGGATCGCGGCCTGGTGGAAGACCACGTCCACGCCGTCGAGCAGCGACCGTACGAGCGCGCCGTCACGGATGTCGCCGTCGACCACGCGTACCCGGCCGCTCTCCCGCGCGCCGGCGAGGTTCTCCGGCCGGCCGCGGACGAAGTTGTCCAGGACGACGACGTCCGCGCAGCCCGCGGCGACGAGCTGGTCGACGATGGTCGAGCCGATGGTCCCGGCCCCGCCGGTGACGAGACAGCGGCTACCTTCGATCACGCGTTCTCCTTCGTTGGGATGGTCGCGCCGCCGCTCGCGATGCTGCGCGACGCCGCCTCGAGCAGGGTGATCACGCGAAGGCCGGCGTGGCCGTCGGTGAGCGCCGGCCGGGACTCGTTGATGGCGGCGGCGAACTCGGCCATCACCCCGCGCAGCGCCTCCTGTTCCGGCAGGGCGGGAACGTGGATGTCGCCCAGCCGGTAGGAGATCAGCGCCTCCCGGCGCTGGTCGGGTCCCTGGGGGATGCGGTCCACGCCCCGGTCGTGCACCGAGACCCGGCGCAGCGGGTCCAGGTCGTCCCACACGACCGTGCGCCGCGACCCGCCGATCACGGTGGTGCGGATCTTGGTCGGGCTGAGCCAGTTGACGTGGACGTGGGCCATCGCCCCCGACGTCAGCCACAGCGTCAGGTGCGCCACGCAGGCGCGGCCCGCGTCGATGGGGTCGCTGCCGTGGGCGGCGACGGCGGCGACCCTCTCCGGGAGCACGAAGTCGAGGATCGACAGGTCGTGCGGCGCGAGGTCCCACAGCACGTCGATGTCGGACTGCACCAGCCCGAGGTTGATGCGGACGGAGTCGACGAACTGCACGTCGCCGAGCTCACCGCCATGGATCAGCTCGCGGATCCGCCGGACCGCCGGGGTGTAGCAGTAGGTGTGGTCGCACATGAGCACGCGGCCGGTCCGGTCGGCCAGGTCGACGAGCTTGCGGCCCTCGGCGGCCGACATCGTGAGGGGCTTCTCGACCAGCACGTGCTTGCCCGCTTCGAGCGCCGACCGTACGAGATCGAAGTGGGTGGCCGCCGGTGTCGCGATCGCGACCGCGTCGACCGCGGGATCGTCTAAGACCGCTTCGTAGGACGTCGTGACCCGGACCGTCGTGTAGGCCCCGAGCACGGTGCGCGCCCGCTCCTCGTCCAGGTCGCACAGCCACTCCAGCCGTAGAGCCGGGGTCGCCTGAGCGGTCCGTACGAGATTCGGCCCCCAGTAGCCGGCCCCGATGACCGCCAGTCCCACTGCGTCCGTCAATGGTGTTCTCCTTCGCGTGGTGTGGTCGACGGCGTGGGTGTCGGCGGGGTGGGCGTCGGCGCCGGGCCGTTGTCCGGCACGCCGGCCCGCAGCGCCGTCGACGGCGCCGTCGTGGTGAAGACGACGTCGACCCAGTAGTTCGCGGTGCTCGCGTTCGGCGGGAAGCCTCCGGTGCCGTACCCGTAGAGGCCGCCGGACTGTAGGGCGTGCAGCGGCGGGGCGTCGACGCCCGCCCCGGAGAGCGCGCCGGAGTCGGCCGCGTAGTGGCCGTTCGGCGCGAGGTAGGACACCACGTAGGTCGTGTTCGCGGTGATGGAGACCGCGGTGGAGAAGTGCGCCTCCTGCCAGCCCGCCGCCGACTCGCCGGAGAACGTCACGGTGGCCAGCCGGGTGCCGTCGGCGGCCCACAGGGTGCCGGTGTGCGTGCCGGTGTTGCCGGGCCCCTTGTAGAACCGGACGCCGGTGACCCATCCGGCGGTGTCGGAGGTGAACCTGACGCCCAGCTCCACCGAGTTCGGGTCGTCCACGGCCGTGACCTGCGGGATCGCGCTGTCGGCCCAGATCGAGCACGGGCACACGCCCGGGGTCTGCTGCCGCGCGGTGGTGAACGACCAGGTGTACGCGGCCGCCATCGTGTTGCCGGCGATGTCTTTGGCACCGGTGACCTTCACCGTGTACGGGGTGTTCCAGGCCAGGGCGCCGGTCGGCTGGAAGGTGGCGGTCCTGGTCGCGGAGTCGTACGTCACGGAGCCGGTCACGGACGGGGTGACCGTGAACTGGACGGTGCCGCCCTGCACCGCCTCGTCGAACGTGGCGGAGATGCCGGTGCCCGGCGGCACGCTCGTCTGGCCGTCGACCGGATTCACCGCGTCGACCGCCGGCGGCGTGACGTCGCGCGGCTGGGCGGTCGAGAAGACGGGGTCGATCCAGTAGTTCGACGCGCCGTAGGACTCGTTCGGGAATCGCGTGCCCGAGCCGTAGGCGTACAGGCCGTTGCCGCCCGACGCGTCGCTCGCCGGGGCGTGCAGCGGCGCGTTGTCCAGGGCGTTCCAGAAGTAGCCGCCGTCCGCCGCGTAGTGGCCGTTCGGCGCGTGGTAGGAGGCGACGTATGGCGTGCCGGCCGTGACCTGCACCGGCCCGGAGAACGCCAGGGTCTGCCAGCCCGACGCCGTCTCGCCGGTGAAGGTGCCGGTGGCCAGCCGAGTGCCGGTGGCGGTCCAGAGGCTGCCGGTGTGCGTGCCGGTGTTACCGGCCCCCTTGTAGAAGCGCACGCCGGAGATCCACCCGCCGGTGTCCGGGGTGAACCTGCCGCCCAGCTCGACCGAGCCGGTGTCGCCGGCCGAGGCCGTGACGGGCGCGGCGTCGCTCGGGAAGAGCGTGCAGGGACACGATCCGCTCGTGGTGAACGACCACGTGGTCGTTCCCTGCATCGCGTTGCCCGCGACGTCCTTCGCCCCGCTGACGCTCGCGGTGTACTTCGTGCCCGCGGTGAGCGGGCTCGTCGGCGTGAACGTGAGGACCCTGGACGCGGCGTCGAACGCGGTGCTGCCGGCGATCGCGGTGCCTCCGGGATTCTTCAGCGTGAACACCGGTGACGAGGGCTGCACGGCCTCGCTGAAGGTGACCTTCACCGGGGCGCCCGCCGGAACGCTCGTCGCGTTGTTCGAGGGGTTCGTCGACGCGACCGTTGGGGGCGTGGTGTCGGGCGGCAGGGCGAAGACGACGTCCACCCAGTAGTTCGTGGTGTTGTAGCTCTGGTTGGGGAAGGCGTGCGCGCCGTAGACGAACACGCCGTCGGCCCCGTCGGCGATGGTGTGCAGCGGCGGGTCGTCGACCGCGCGGCTCAGGCCGCCGCCGTCGGCGGAGAACCAGCCGGTCGCCGTGTGGTACGACGCGACATAGGTGGTGCCCGCCGTCACCGCCACCGGCGAGGAGAAGCGGACCTCCTGCCAGCCGAGCGTCGACTCGCTTGAGAACGTGGCCGTGGCGAGCTGGGTGCCGCCCGCGGTCCAGAGCGTGCCGGTGTGGGTTCCGGTGTTGTTGCGTCCCTTGTAGAAACGGATCCCGCTGACGAAGCCGTTCGTGTCCGGGGTGAACTTGACGCCGAGCTCCAGCGCGTTCGGGTCGTTCACGCCCTCGACGGACGGCGTGGTGTCGTCGGTCCAGATGCTGCACGGGCACTGGCCCGCCGCCGGTCGTGGCTTCGCGGTCGTGAACGAGTACGAGAAGGACGTCATCGTGTTCCCGGCGGCGTCCTTGGCGCCGGTCACGGTCGCCGTGAAGGTCGTCCCGGCGGGCAGCGAGCCGGTCGGGACGAACGTGAGGCCGGTGCCCGGGGAGTCGAGGGAGGTGCTGCCGGCCACGGCGGTGCCGCCGGAGTCCTTGAGGACGAACGAGGCCGACCCGGCCCGCACCGGCTCGCCGAACGTGACCGACGGCAGGACGGCCGTCGGCACGCTGGAGGACCCCGCGTAGGGCGTCGAGTCGATCACCGCGGGGGGCGTCGTGTCCGGCGGCTCGACGGTGTTGAACACGACGTCGACCCAGTAGTTGCCGCCGTTGTAGGTGTCCGTGGGGAAGCCGGCCCCGCCGGCGTGGTAGACCCCGTTGCCGCCGTCCGTGCCCGCCCGCAGGCCGGTGAGCGGCGGGGAATCCTTGGGCTGGTAGGCGAAGTACGCGGCGTCCGCGGCGTAGTGCCCGGCCGGTGCGAAGTACGACGCGACGTAGGTCGTGCCGGCGGTGACGTGGATCGGCACCGGGAAGGTGACGGACTGCCAGCCGGTCGAGGTCTCGTTCGTGAACGTCGCCGTGGCGAGGCGGGTGCCGTCCGCCGTCCACAGGCTGCCGGTGTGCGTGCCGGTGTTGCCGGTGCCCTTGTAGAAGCGCACGCCCGTGACCCAGCCGTCGACGCCCGCGCGGAACTTGACGCCCGCCTCGAGTGGGGTGGAGTCGTTCGCCGCCGGGGTCGCCGGGGCGGCCGACTGCCCGAACAGCCCGCAGGGACACGTGACGTTGACGGTGCGCCCGGAGCCCGGCGTCTCGATGTTGCCGCTGTCATCGGTCGCGCGCGTCTTGATCGTCACCGGGCCGGCGCCGGTCGCGTCCCACGAGTAGGTCCAGGTGGCGCGGCCGTTCGCGGGATGCCAGGTCGTCCCGCCGTCGATGGACACCTCGACACCGCCCACCTGCCCGCCGACGTCGGAGGCGGTGCCGCTGATCGTGACGGTCTGGCCGTTGGTGATGCTCGCGCCCGCCGCCGGAGAGGTGACCGTCGAGGTCGGCGCCGTGTGGTCGGTGGAGGCCGTGGCCGCCCTCAGGTCGCTCTGCAACGTCAACGGCTGGACGTTCATGTCGGCCAGCAGGTTGATCGTGGCCTGCCGCATGCTCGGGTCCGGGGCCGTGGGCGCGCCGTCGGGGCCGTCGTGGACGGCGTCCAGCCCCCACGACCACTGCACTGTCCCGCCACCGAAGACGAGCGCGCCGCTCGGCGCGCGATAGAGCGTCAGGTGGTGGGTGGCGGTCCCCGGGGCGACGTTGACGCCGAAGTCGACGAGCTTCTCGGGCACGTCGGCGGTCGTGGAGGACATGTCGATGAGCCCCGCCGGCCGGAACCCGTTGTCGAGGTCCTCGTCCCACTCGTAGCCGAGCGTCAGGTCGGGCAGGGTCGGGGTCGCGCCCGAGGACTGGCTTCCGGCCGGGGTGTTCCGCCAGAACCGCATCTTCCCGTCGGCCGCCGGCACCTTCATGGCCACGCCGCAGCAGTTGACCGTCCAGATCGTGCCCATCAGGCCGTTCTCCGGGCGGCCGCCGTCGGCGGGCGGGCTGAACCGCGGATCCCGCCAGCTGCCCGTCCAGGTCCCGGTGGGGTCGGTCTGCGCGTTGTCCCTCGTCGACTTGTACGTCACCAGGGTGCGGTACGGCGTCGAGGTGCCGTCGGCGCTCGGTTCCCAGCGGGTCTTCCAGAACACCGAGTTGCCGCTGAAGAACCCGAGGTTCACACCCGCGTCCCGAGCGGCCTCGACGTTGGCGCGCTCGCCCGCGGACCAGTACTCGTCGTGCCCGACGGACAGGAAGACCTTGTGGTTCTTCAGGAGCGAGCCGCGCTCGTCGGCGTCGATGCTGCTCAGATACGTGACGTCGTACCCCTGGGCCTCGAGGAACCGCACCATCGGGTACTCGTTGGCGAAGACGAAGTCACGGCCCCAGGGGGTCGACTCGCGCGTGTTGAAAGGCCGGTTGTAGCTGACCTTGACCGCCCGGCCCGGCGCGGCCGTGCTGTCGCCGGCGTAGAGGCTGTTGCCGCCCCAGCTGTTGTACGCCTGCCAGGTGGTGTCGGAGGTCTTGAAGACCACGTCCGAGTGGCTGGCGTCGTTGCGGACCACGAACACGATGTGGTTGTCGTCATCGGTCCCGTCGGTGCGGGAGATGTGCGCGAAGTAGATCCCCGAGACGGCGGTGGCCGGCACCGGCCAGCTCGCCGAGACCTTCCAGTCGCCGCAGTCGATCAGCCCGGTGGCGTCGTCACTGAGACACGACGGCTGCGTCTGGGGAAGGGAGGCGGACGGGGTGATGCTGGCGATCTTCCGGGCGCCGTCGCCGCCGTAGTAGCCCATCCGGTAGATGTCGATCGAATAGCTCCGGGCCGGGGTATTGACCTTGAAGTGCACGGTCTCCCCGGCGTTCACGCTGAATTCGGCGGCGTAGCCCTCGATCGTCTGGCCGCCGCCGGAGATCTTGTCCCACTCCGTGCTCGGTGACCCTTGTTTTGTATTCTCGCAGGCCACGAGATTTCCGCCGGAATCGCACGGGCCGGCGGCGTGCGCCTTCGATCCGGCGATCGCCATGATGAGAAACACCGCGGCCGCGAGGAGCAGTCCTCTGACTAACAGCCTTAGTCCTGCACTGGCCATGATTTCCCCCGGCTGAGCGGAAGCCAAAAAACGGATTCCTCAACCTCCGAAACCCGCGTCCGCTAGCGCCGCGCGGTCAGATCGCCAAATGAAGCAGTCCTCGGTAATGCGACTCCGAATATACGATGGAAAGCGCGGTCTGGGTTGTCCGCATTCGGCCTTGGCGCAGTGAAGCGTCGGGTCATCCTTCCGCCGGACTGAGGCGTCCGGCGCTCTCCGTGTAGCGATCGCCCGTACGCGGGCACCGCCAGCGCCCGCCGCCCTCGTCTTTCAGGGGCTCGCCGGCGTGCCCGACCCAGCCGATCCGGCGCGCGGGAACGCCCGCCACCAGCGCGAAGTCGGCGACGTCCCGTGTCACGACCGCGCCCGCCGCGACCAGCGCCCACCGGCCGATGATCCGGCCCGCCAGGACGACCGCCCGCGCGCCGACGGCGGCGCCCTCCTTGACGATCACTCCGTGGGCCTCCCAGTCGTCCGGGCGCTTGAGCCTGCCGTCCACGCCGGTCGAACGAGGGTAGGGATCATTGGTCAGGACGGCGGCGGGCCCGATGAAGACCCCGTCCTCCAGCTCCGCCGGTTCGTAAACGAGCGCGTAATTCTGCAGCTTGACGCGGTCGCCGATACGCACCCCCGGCCCGACGTACGCGCCCCGGCCGATGATGCAGCCCTGGCCGAGGCGGGCGTTTTCGCGGATCTGGGCGAGGTGCCAGATCGTCGTGTCCGCGCCGATGTGCGCCGTGCCGTCTACGTCGGCCCCCGGGTGAATGCGACTCATGCGCGCCATAATCGCTCCTATGGTGAGCGTCGTCATCCCCGCGCACGACGAGGCGCGGGTCATCGGCCGGTTACTCGCGCGCCTCGCGGGCTCCGGTTTCGACATCGTCGTCGTGCCCAATGGCTGCACCGACGGCACCGCGGACGTCGCCGCGTCCTTCGGTGCGCGGGTGGTCACGTCGCCGGAGGCGTCCAAGGCGGAGGCACTGCGTCTCGGCGACCGCGCGGCCCGCGGGTTCCCCCGGCTGTACGTCGACGCCGACGTCGAGCTGGGAGCCGATGACGTGCGGGCCCTGGCGGCCGCTCTCGACCGGCCGGGTGTGCTCGCGGCGGCACCCGCGCGCGTTCTGGACATGACGCGACGGCCGTGGCCGGTCCGCTGGTACTACGACGTCTGGACCCGGCTCCCGGAGGTGCGGCGCGGGCTCTTCGGCCGCGGCGTCATCGCGGTCGGCGCCGACGGCCACGCGCGCCTGGCGCGGCTGCCGGGCGTCATCGCCGACGACCTCGCCGCCTCCCTCGCGTTCGCCATCGACGAGCGCGCCGTCGTCGAAGCGGCCCGCGTGCTGATCCACCCGCCGCGCACGTGGGGGGACCTGCTGCGCCGCCGGACCCGCGCCGTCACCGGTGTCGCGCAGCTCGAGGAGGCGGCACTCGGCCAGGCGGGCGGCTCCGCGCGGACGAGCGTGCGCGACCTGGCGGTGATGGCGTCACGGGATCCGCGTCTCCTGCCGCGCCTCGCCCTCTTCCTCACCGTGACGCTGCTCGCCCGGTGGCGCGCCCGGCGGTCCGGCGCCGCCACCTGGCAGCGCGACGAGAGCAGCCGGGCATAGGGATGTATCCCAGGGCCTGTCTCAGCGGGGCTTTGAGACAGGCCTTAAAGTCCGCGATCGCGCCGCTATGAGCGGGGCTGTGAAACGGGCCAGCCGGCGGTCCATTCGCGGCGCGCCGCCCACAGCCCCTGCCAGTCCGCGCCGGTGGCCGTCGGTCGGCCCTGCCGCTGCGGCCGCGCGGAGACCAGGCGACTCAGCAGCGCGCGTAAGAGCACACCGAGCGTGAGGAGGCGTACGCCCGCGCCGCGCCGCCCGTACGGCAGGTGGCGCCGCAGCACGGTGACCTTCCCGGTGAACAGCAGGACGAGCTTGCGCACGCTCGACGACGAGGCGCCGACCTCGTGCCGGTACTCGGCGCGCGCGGTCACCATCGGTCGGAAACCGGCCTTCCGCGCCCGCAGGCACAGGTCGGCGTCCTCGCCGTACATGAAGATCGACTGGTCGAAACCGCCGAGCTCGTCCCAGAGAGCGCGGTCGACGAGCATGAATCCGCCGGTGACGATCGGCACCTGCCGTTCCTCGTCCGTCCAGGGGCCCGGCGTCTCGGGGTCGAACACGCGACTGCCCGGGAAGGCCGAGCCGAGAAGGAACGCGAAGCACAGCGTGGACCAGAACGTCGGGCGGCCCCACCAGGAACGCGGGTCCGGCGTGCCGTCCTCGAGCATGCTCCGGCCGCCGACGATCCCCGCCCGCGGATTGCGGCGCGCGCACGCGAGGAGGGCCGCGAGGCTTCCCGGGGCCGGTACGGCGTCGGGGTTGACGAACCACAGCAGCCGGCCGCGCGCCCGGGCGACGCCGGCGTGGCAGGCGTAGGCGAACCCGCCGTTACGGTCGTTCTCAACGACCTGCGCGTCCGGCGCCGCGGCACGGGCCGCGTCCGCCGTGCCATCGCCCGAGGCGTTGTCCACGATGATGAACTCGGCGGAAACGCCGGCCGACGCCTTCCGTACGGCGTCCGCGCATTCGCCGATGTACGCGGAGCTGCGGTAGGTCACGACGATGATCGAGACGTCCGGGTCGGAGTGAGGAGCACCGGCCATGCCAACCCTCCCGGGATGACACGGTCGCGCATCCCTGCTGACGGGAGCGTACCGCCGTGGTGTTCAGCGCGACCGGACGTCGGCGGTGGGGACGCCGCGACGGTGGACCTCGGCGAGGATCGTCGCCAGATCGGCGTCCCAGCCCGGCGAGACCTCGACCGACCAGTGGAGGGTCGCCACCCCGGGCACGTCGTCCAGGCCCATGGCCAGCAGTTCCACGCTCGGCGGGGGAGAGGAGCCCTCGGCACGCTCTTCGGTGGGCAGGAAGGTCACGTGCTCCACCACCCGCTGCCGGCCGCGCGGAAGCTCCCGGCTCCACACGACCACCGCGGCCACCTCCGGCCAGGGGAGCCCGCGGTCCCGCGAGCGCGACCACGGCCACGCCGCCGGCAGGCGCACCCCCGCCTCGCCGACCTCCAGCACCGGGCGACCGCTCACCGCCCGTCCGGCCGCGACCACGAGCCCCCCGCCGAACAGCGCGATCCCCGCCACGCCGACGGCCAGGGCGACCATGCCGCCGACGGCCGTCACGTCCCGCGCCCCGCTCACCGCGAACGCCACCGACACCGCCACCAGGACGAGCGTCCCGGCCGCCGCGACGACACCCTGGGCCGAAGCCCGCGACCGTACCGCGATCACGCCATCACCGCGGGAACACGGTCACCGGCTCTTGACGGCGACGAGGAGTCCGTCCCCGACCGGCAGCAGCAGTGGCACGAGGCGGTCGTCGTCGCGGACCATCCGGCCGAGCGTGCGGATCGCCACGGTCTCCGGCTCGCGGTTGGACGGGTCGGCCACCCGGTCGCCCCACAGGGCGTTGTCGAACGCGACGACGCCGCCGGGCCGCAGCAGCCGCAGCGCCTCACCCAGATAGTCGGGGTACTCGTGCTTGGCCGCGTCGCAGAAGACCATGTCGTACGCGCCGTCGGTAAGGCGCGGCAGCACATCGAGGGCGCGGCCGGCGATCAGCCGGGCGCGCGAGGTCGGGAAGCCGGCCGCGGCGTACGCCTCGCGGGCCAGCCGCTGATTCTCCGGCTCGACGTCCACACTCGTGAGCACGCCGTCGGGACGCATCCCGCGCAGCAGCCAGATGCCGGACACGCCGCACCCGGAGCCGACCTCCACGACCGTGCGCGCGCTGATCGCGCTGGCGAGGAGGCGCAGCGCCGCGCCGCCCGCCGGTCCGATCGGGGTCGCTCCGACGTCCAGTCCCCGCTGCCGGGCATCGCGCAGCGGCTCGTCCTCCGGGAGGTATTCCTCCACGTAGGCCAGTGTGGCCTTGACCGCGTCGATGACTTCCTCCTTGGGACGCATGAGCCTGCAGGGCAAACACTAGTACGGAGGGGGAACTCCGCCGCGTACCGTCACGTTCTTCAGAGGGCGTGGCTACGGCTAGGCGCGAAGGAAGAAACGGGGCAGTATGTCGGTGGCAGAACTCGTACGTGAAAGGGGAGCGCCGGTGCACGACCCCGGCATCGCCTGGACTCCTCCGACGTGGGACGAGATCGTGCGGGAGCATTCCGTGCGCGTCTACCGCCTGGCCTTCCGGCTCACCGGCAACCCCCACGACGCCGAGGACCTCACCCAGGAGGTCTTCGTCCGGGTGTTCCGATCCCTGGCCAATTACCAGCCCGGCACGTTCGAGGGCTGGCTGCATCGCATCACCACCAACCTCTTCCTCGACCAGGCGCGGCGACGTCAGCGCATCCGCTTCGAAGGGCTCGCCGAGGACGCGGCCGAGCGCCTGCACGGACCGGAGCCCACGCCCGCCCAGGCCTACGACGACAAGAACCTCGACGCCGACGTCCAGGAGGCGCTCGACTCCCTCGCGCCCGACTACCGGGCCGCCGTCGTGCTGTGCGACATCGAGGGCCTGTCGTACGAGGAGATCGCGGCGACGCTCGGCGTGAAGCTCGGCACCGTCCGCAGCCGGATCCACCGCGGCCGCGCGCAGCTGCGAGCCGCCCTGGAGCACCGCGGCCCGCGGCGCGCCGCCGCCCCGTCCAAACGGACGGGTCTGGAGCCTCCGACCGAGGAGGCGTCATGAACGGTCATCTGGGGGAGCGGCTCACCGCGCTGATCGACGGGGAACTGGGCCACGACGAACGGGAGAAGGCGCACCGCCACCTCGCCGGCTGCGCGGAGTGCCGCGCCGAGGCGGAGGCGCTGCGCGGCCTGAAGAAGCGGCTCCGGGCGCTGAACGACACGATGCCCTCCGAGGCCCTCCTACGCCGCCTGGAGGCCATGGGCGAGCCGGGGGACCCCCTTCCGCCACCCGTCCCCCGGCTGCCCGGTCAGGCCCGGCCTCCGGCCGCCGCCCGGCCCGCCGACATCCGCCCCTCGCGGGCGCGGCCGTCCGACAACCGTCCCCGCCGTGCCGCGGCGACGCGCCGGCGGCTGCCGCGCGGCCGCTATCTCGTCGCGGGCGCGGCCGCGTTCGCCGTCCTGGGCGTCGGCACGGCGGCGTTCGCCGCGGGCGCCGACCCGGACCGCCTGCCCCGCGTCTCCCCGTCCGTCGAGCAGTTCGCCGTCGAGCACGCGTTGACCTCCGGGGACGTTCCGCTCACCGACCCGCGGCCGGCGGTCACGGCCGCCGAGCACCCGTGAGCCACCGGGCCTCGCATCGCGCGTGGCTGGCGGGCGGCATCGCCACCGCGCTGCTGATGCTGTGGTTCGTGTCCACCGGCGACACCGCGAGCGGCGCCCGGCTGCGCTCCGACCCCGAGGCCCTGCGGCTCCTGCGCGCCGCCGAAGGGGCCGCGAGCGACACCTCGTACGAGGGCGTGCAGTACATCACCTCCTGGAGCCGCAGCGGCATGTCGACGACGTCGCTGGTCAACGTCGCTCACATGCCCGGCCAGGGCACCCGGATGCGGGTGGAGAGCACCACCGCCGAGCAGGGCGGGCAGATGTTCGAGACCGCCGACTCCCAGCAGGGTCGGGGCGGCCTGACCGGCTACACGCCGAAGATGCTCGACCTGCTCGCCCGCAATTACGCCGTCGTCCGCGCCGGCGAGGGCCAGGTCTGCGGCCGGCCCACGACCATCATCGAGGCGCGCCGTGCCGACGGCACCGCCGCCGGCCGGTTCCACATCGACCGGGCCACCGGCCTGATGCTGCGCCGTGAACTGCTCGACCAGCAGGGCCGTGCGGTGAACCTCACGTTCTTCACCGAGATCCGGCCGTCGCCGCCGAAGACGACGGTCCTGATGGCCTCGGCGACGCCGCAGACCGTGGAGACGCCGTGGACCCACCAGCTCGCCGGGGCCGACCTGGGCGCCCTGCGCTACCGCGGCTGGCCGGTGCAGTCCACCCTGCCGGGTGATCTCAGCCTGTACGACGCGCGCCAGCTCGACAGCCGCGCCCCGGTCGTGCACCTCAGCTACTCCGACGGCCTCTCGGTCGTGTCGGTGTTCGTCCAGCGCGGCACCCTCGACCCCGCCAGCGTCGCACATTGGCACAAGACCACCCGGGGCGGCCGCACCGTCTACCTTCGCGACACCGTCCAGCAGCGTGCGGTGTGGGCCAGCCGTGGCTACGTCTACACGATCCTCGCGGACGCGCCGCCACCGGTCGTCGACCGCGCCGTGGCGGCCCTCCCACACGGCGACACGGGCTTCTGGGGGCGCCTCGGCCGCGGGCTGAACCGCCTGACATCATGGGCGAACCCGTTTGACTGATCGGTGAAGATCGCGTTTTCTAGGGCGTTCTGGGGGAAGCGGGCACCGGTGGAGCAACACCGCGACACGGAAGGTTCCCCCTGCCAAGTCGCTTATGCTCGCCACATGCCTCGCCCGCCACTGTGGAGCGCTGAGATGAAGTCCATGCGCGGTACGCAAGGAGCTTGGTGATGACGGATGACAGCCGCGCGCCCGGGGGGCCGGCGCCGGACGACGGGCGTGCGCTTGGGCCGAACGCCGGGGACGACGACACCGCCCCGAGCCTGACGGACAAGCTGCTGGTCTCCGGTCCGCCGCGCCACGAGGGCATGGCGCCCCCGGACCCGGGAGCGACCTCGCCGTACGGCGGGGAGCCTGCGGCCCAGGCCGGTTCGCCGGGCGGATTGGGAGCGGGCGGCCCGATGACCCCGCCCACTCTGCCCGGTCAACCGGGCCACAGCGGTCAACCGGGTCAGGGCGGTCAGCCCGGTCAGCCGGGTCCGTTCGGTCAGCCGGGTCAGCCCGCTCAGCCGGGCCAGGGTGGTCAGGGTGGCATGCCGGGTGAGCCGACGCCGACCCGGCCGTATTTCGCGCCGCACCACCAGCCGCACCCGTCCCCGACGCCGTACGCCTGGAGCGCGCAGCCGGGCCCCGGAGGCTCCGGCCCCAACTGGGCGCCCGTGCCGCCCACCCGGCCGAACGAGCGGTCCGGCCCGGTCATGGGGATGTTCCTGGCCGTCTCGTTGGTGGTCGCGCTCATCGCCGGCGCTCTGGGGGCCGGCATCGGCGTGATCGCCACCCGCGGCGACGGCAACAAGTCAGTCGACCTGGGCGCGGGCGCGACCTCGACCGGGGCCAAGAACCGCGATCCGGGGTCCGTGGCCGGGATCGCCAAACGCGTCGTGCCCAGCGTCGTGATGATCAAGGTGGCGAACGGCACCGAAGGCGGTGCGGGCACCGGCTTCATCGTCAACGGCGGCTACATCGTGACCAACAACCACGTGGTCGCCCCCGCCGCCCAGGGCGGCACGATGCAGGTCGTCTTCAACGACGGCAAGACCACTTCGGCGACCATCGTCGGCCATGACCCCAACTCCGACATCGCGGTGATCAAGCCCGGCTCCCTCGACGGCCGCCCGTCGCTCGTCCTCGGCGACTCCGACGGACTGGCCGTCGGCGACCCGGTCATCGCGATCGGATCGCCGCTCGGCCTGGCGGGCACGGTCACCACCGGCATCGTCAGCGCTCTGAACCGGCCGGTCACCACGAGCGGCGAGGGCGGGGAGTCCGCCTACATCAGCGCGGTGCAGACGGACGCCGCGATCAACCCCGGCAACTCCGGTGGCCCGCTGGTCGACTCCCAGGGACGCGTGATCGGCGTGAACTCCGCCATCGCCACGCTGGGCGGCCAGGACCTCGGCGGCCAGAAGCAGCAGAGCGGCAGCATCGGCCTGGGCTTCGCGATCCCGGCCAACCAGGTCAAGCGGGTCGCCGAGCAACTGATCAAGGGCGGCAAGGTCACCCACCCGATCATCGGCGCCTGCATGGACATGTCCTACCAGGGCAGCGGCGCGCGGATCGCGACGACCGGCTCGAACACGCAGTGCAAGGGCGGAACGATCACCCCCGGCGGCCCGGCGGAGAAGGCCGGACTGAAGCCGGGCGACCTCATCACGTCCTTCGCCGGGAAGCCGATCGGCGGGGCCGACGAGCTGATCGTGGCCATCCGCAGCAAGTCGCCCGGCGAAACGGTGCCGATCACCTACGTCCGCGCCGGGCAGAACAAAACCGTCCAGCTGACGCTCGCGGCCGGCAACTGAGGCCGCCCTCGGGGGGAGACCGCCGATCCCGGCCCGGTTAAGCTGGGGTCGGCGGCTTCGCGGACGAGCGGTGGCCACCATCAGGAGGACGGGTGTTCGACGTAGGGATCGGCGAGGCGGCGGTCCTCGTGGTGCTGGCCGTGATCATCTTCGGTCCGGACCAGCTCCCCAAGGTCGCGGCCCAGGCGGGCCGTGCCCTGCGGCAGCTGCGCACGATGGCCAACAGCGCCAAGGCGGATCTGCGGGAGGGGCTGGGCCCGGAGTTCGCCGACTTCGACATCGCGGACCTGAGCCCTCGTCGCTTCGTCACCAAGCACCTGCTCGACGACATGGACGACTTCGACGGGCGAGCGTCGGCGGAGGAGGAGCCCTTCCTGCCGTACGGTGAGCGCCCGCCGTACGATCCCGAGGCCACCTGAGCGACGCCATCCCCCACAGGGGTACGTCAGGCCAAGACGCGGCGGGCACGAGCGTCGCCGTGCGTCGCGTTCAGACGTTCCGCCGGGCGGGCGTCACGGCTTGGCGCGTCGGGCTCACAGCCAGATGAGGTCGTGTGGGCGTTCTGCCGGAGCTCTGCTGGGCAATCTGCCGGACTACGCGCGGGCGTCCTACCTCTGGCTCAGCGCATGGCGGCGGGGGCGCGGAACACCCGGATCCAGTCGACCTCCATGGTCACGCGCAGCGGCGTGCTCGCCAGGCGGTGGAAGCCGTCCGCGGTCTCGTTCCGCAGGTTGAGGTGCATGTCCGCCCGGCTCGGCACGAACGGCCCTCGGTAGCTCCACACAGTCTTGCCGTCCACCTGGTACGTCAGCCGTCCGGGCAGCCAGTCCACGGCCACGGTGTGCCACCGGGTGAAGTCGACATGGACGATCTTCATCAGCTGCCGGTCGTCCGCGCCGTGGTGGAGGAAGAGCCCGCCCGTACGCCGGGTCCCGTCGATGATCTCGGCGAAGTCGATCTCGGCCCACTCCGGGGATCCGAGCCGCGTCGGCCACAGGAACGCGGTCGCGGAGTACCCGCTGCCGCGGTCGGCCCGGATCCGCGCCTCCCAGCGGCCGTACGTCTGCGCGAGGCGGGAGACGACGCCCGCGGACTGGTCCTTGGCGCCGTAGAGCCCGCCGACGAGCCGCAGGTGCCCGCCGGACACATGGACGCCGGCGGGCGAGCCGGGGTGGGAGACGGCGTTCGGCGCGTTGTAGACCTGCCACTTGCCCGGGTCCAGGCGGTCGCCGCCGAAGTCGTCGGACAGGACGGGAGCACCCCAGGGCCCGTACGACCGCCGGGGCGACGGCCGGGTGAGCCGCAGCGCGTCGGTCGGAACGGCCGTCGGCCTCGTCGCGGTGCCGGCCGGCGGGGCGGCAGGCGGGGCGACGGGCGGCGCGGCGGTGTGCCCGCGGCCGCCGGACGAGCATCCCACCGCCGCGATCGTTAAGAGCACGACGGCCGTACGGGCGTGACGAGGTGCCATGACCACACGAAACCACGCCCGTACGGCCGGTCAAGCGATGACGCGCCAATGGCATGACCGGGGATCTCGTTCGCGGCGAGACGCGCTCTGGGCGCCGCGCAGCCGGACAGAGATCCGCCGGACACGCCCTGGGACCTGTCTCGAAGTCACCATGCGGTAGGACGGCGGGGCTTCGAGACAGGCCTTGGGAATCGGTCAGGCGCGGTTGGGGCTCAGGCCGAGCTGACGGCCGCGCAGGCTCTTCGCGCGGCCTGAGAGCTTGTCGGCGATGGCCCGCAGCTCCTTGGCGGCCGGGGCGTCCGGGTCGTCCAGCACGATCGGTCGGCCCTCGTCGCCGCCCTCTCGCAGGCGCACGTCGATCGGGACCTGGCCGAGCAGCGGCACGGACGTGCCGAGCGTCCGGGTCAGCGCGTCGGCGACCGTCTGCCCGCCGCCGGAGCCGAACACGTCGACCGGCTCGCCGCAGTGCGGGCAGGGCAGGTAGGACATGTTCTCGATCACGCCGGCGACCGTCTGGTGGGTCTGCGCGGAGATCGCGCCCGCGCGCTCGGCGACCTCGGCGGCGGCCTGCTGCGGGGTCGTCACGACGAGGATCTCCGCCGAGGGCAGCAGCTGGGCCACCGAGATGGCGATGTCGCCGGTGCCGGGCGGCAGGTCCATGAGCAGGACGTCGAGGTCGCCCCAGTAGACGTCGGCGAGGAACTGCTGCAGCGCGCGGTGCAGCATCGGGCCGCGCCAGACGACCGGAGCGTTGCCCTCGGTGAACATGCCGATCGAGATGACCTTCACGCCGTGAGAGTTCGGCGGCATGATCATTTGCTGGACCTGGGTCGGGCGGCCGGTGACCCCGAGCATGCGGGGCACGGAGTGGCCGTAGATGTCGGCGTCGACGACGCCGACCTTGCGGCCCTGCGCGGCCATGGCGGCCGCGAGGTTGACCGTCACCGACGACTTGCCGACGCCGCCCTTGCCGCTCGCCACGGCATAGACCTTCGTCAGGGAGTTGGGCTTGGCGAAGGGGATCTCCTTCGGCGCCTGCCCGCCGCGTAGTTTCGTCTGGAGGGCGGAGCGTTGCTCCTCGCTCATCACGTCGAGGTCGACCCGTACGCCGGTCACGCCGGGGACCTTGGAGACGGCGGCGGCGACGTCGCGCGTGATCGTGTCACGGAGCGGGCAGCCGGCGACCGTGAGGAACACGCCGACCGTCACGTTGCCGTCGGCGGCCACGTCGACGCCCTTGATCATGTCGAGCTCGGTGATGGGACGGCGGATCTCCGGGTCGTTCACCGTCGCGAGCGCCGCGGTCACCTGCTCGATCGTGGGGGAGGCCATGCGTACATGTTATTTAGGGGTCAACCGCCAGGCGAACCCAGCTCGCCCGCGCCGGGGGTTCGGTGATCGCGCCACTCGGGTTCCGGGCGGTGGTGGCCGTCGAGCTCCTTGAGCAGGTGCGCCAGCTCGTCGCGGATCCAGTCGCGGGTGGCGACCTCGTTCATCGCCATCCGCAGGCTCGCGATCTCCCGGGTCAGGTACTCGGTGTCGGAGACGCTCCGCTCGTTGCGGGCGCGGTCCTGCTCGTACTGCACCCGGTCGCGGTCGTCCTGGCGGTTCTGGGCCAGCAGGATCAGCGGCGCGGCGTACGACGCCTGCAGCGACAGGATCAGGGTCAGGAAGATGAAGGGGTACGGGTCCCAGCGCATCGAGGCCGGGGCGAAGGCGTTCCAGGCGAGCCAGATCGTGATGAACGCCGTCATGTAAACGAGGAACCGCGCCGTTCCGAGGAACCGCGCGATCCGCTCGGAGAACTGGCCGAACGCCTCCGGGTCGTAGTAGAGCCGCGGCGAGATCGTCCGGCGGTACTCCAGCGGCTGGTCGAGACGTCCGAACCGCCGCTCCTCGCGGCTCCTGCCCAGGGTGGTGCTCATCGCCGGTCCACCCTTCGCTCACCGTTGCCCACCGCGCTGCGAAGGGCCTCTTCCTCTTCGTCGGTCTCCTCTGCCGGGGCGTCCATGACGCTCTCCCGCCAGTCGTCCGGCAGCAGGTGGTCGAGGACGTCGTCGACCGTGACCGTGCCGAGCAGATGCCCGTCCTCGTCGACGATCGGCACGGAGACGAGGTTGTACGTCGCCAGGTAGCTGGCCACCGTCTCCAGCGAGCGCGACGGCCGCAGCGGGTCCAGCTCGGTGTCGCAGATGGCGCTGACCAGGGTCGGCGGGGGCTCCCGGAGCAACCGCTGGAAGTGGACGGTGCCGAGGTAGCGGCCGGTCGGCGTCGCCGTCGGCGGCCGGCACACGTACACCTGCGCGGCCAGTGCCGGGTTCAGGTCGGAGTTGCGGATGAGGGCGAGGGCCTCCGCGACGGTCGCGTCGGGGGACACGATCACCGGTTCGGTGGTCATCATGCCGCCCGCGCTGTTGTCGGCGTAGGTGAGCAGGCGGCGCACGGGCGCGGCCTCCTCGGGCTGCATCAGGGCGAGGAGCTGCTCGCGCTGCTCGGCGGGCAGCTCGCCGAGCAGGTCGGCCGCGTCGTCCGGGCCCATCTCCTCCAGCACGTCGGCGGCCCGGTCCACGCCCAGCTCGCCGAGGATCTCCACCTGGTCGTCCTCGGGCAGCTCCTCCAGGACGTCGGCGAGCCGCCGGTCGTCGAGCGCGGCGGCGACCTCGACCCGCCGCTTGGCCGACAGCTCGTGCACGACGTTCGCCAGGTCGGGAGCGCGCATCTGCTCGAACGCGGCGATGAGGTTCGCGGCGCCCTGCTTCTCCTCGACCGTCGTCAGGCCGCTGACGGCGTCCCAGTCGACGACGAACGTCTCGCCCCGGCGCCGCCGCAGGCTCAGGCGCGCGCCGTGGCCTCGCCCGGCCGCCGGGCCGACGCGGCGCACCGCCACCTTCGTGATCAGCCAGTCGCGGGTCCGGGTCTGCTCCATGCCCAGATCCAGGACGATGGCCTTCTCGCCGTCCTCCTTGAGCTCGACGGTCCGGTCGAGCATCTCGCCGAGGGCCAGGGTCTCGGACTCGCGTTTCTCGAACCGGCGCATGTTGATGCGCCCGTCGAAGATCACGGCGCCCGCGTCGATGTTGGTCACCCGGGTGATCGGCAGGAAGACGAGACGATGCGGTGGGACCTCGACCACCAGGCCGAGCACGCGTGGCGGCCGCGGCGGCGGGCGGAGCGCGACGACGACGTCGCGCGCCCGGCCGATCTGGTCTCCCGCGGGGTCGAACACCGCGATCCCCGCCAATCGCGCGACGAACACCCGCGACGGCGTTCCGGTCATAGCTCGAAGGCTATCGATACGCGTCCTGTCTCCAGGTAAAGGGCGATCTATTCCCTGGGAGCCGGGAGATGACGCGGGTCCGTACGGATGCCACGGGCGGCTACCGGTCCGGGCGGCGGCGCCGTCCGCCGACCATGAAGGGCGGCTTGCCGACGGACGTCGCGGGGCTGAGCACCGGGCGTACGGCGGCGTAGCCGGCGGGCATCTCCCCGGGCGACTCGGTGACCTCGCCGGTGGGCGTGAGCCGCATGACGAACGCCTCCTGGGCCCAGCGCTCGGTCTGCGCCTCGCCGTCCGGGGCGTTCAGGCGCTCCTTGGCCAGCAGCGGCACCACCGCCTCCCACTCCTCCGACGCCGGCTCGACCTCGCTCACGGCGGCGACCCAGGAGACGAGCCTGCCGCCCTTGTCCTTGCTGCGGACGGTCACGGTGACGCGCTCGGCCTCCGGCAGGCCCGGCAGCGGCTGCTCGATGCCGCCGGTCACGACGTAGGCCGCCCCGTCGTGCCAGAGATGCCAGGCGGCGCGCGGCTGGGGGAGGTCGGGCAGGGCGAGCCAGATGAGCCCCGACCGCTTGGTGGCCTCTTCGACGAGCGGGTTGCTGGGATCGCTCATCACGTTCGCAGCGCGGAACTCCGGCCTTGAGGCCGGAGAGGAAGCGCCGCTCCCTCCCCTTCTGTTACGGTGCGTGAGTCCGTGATAGCCAAGCGGATTCGCGGGCCGCGACAGCGCGGGGAGCCCTCCAGCCGTTGGGCGGGGCTGTGAACCGCGAACCACTGGCTTCCCCTTCGTGAGAGGCCGGAATCTCCCGCCTTCAGCTTCAGGAGGGAGAGGACGTCAAGGACCCCACCTTTTCACGATGATGACACGGGGCCCGCCGCAGGCGGGCCCCGGGTACGCGAGCGGGGTCAGCCGCGGGTGATCTCCCAGGTGGTGTTGTCACCGTGTTGCTGGGTCCAGAAGATCCGCCAGTCGCCGTGGAACGGGTGGGGGTTCTTCACTCCGAGGAGCCCGGCGACGGTCGGGTCGCCGTCGGAGGTGTGGATACCGGTGATCTCGTTGTCGCCGTCGTTCTGGAAACCGTTGCCCTGCGCGGACAAGGCCGAGTCGACGGTCGCCGACGGGTCGCGGCCCTCCGCCAGGAACCGCACCGGCTGCCGGCCCTTGGCGTAGTCGGCGTTCAGGCCGAACAGGTACGCCGAGTCGAGCAGGCCGCGCTGCGTGTGCAGCGAGTCGCCGGCGTCCTCGACGGCGGCGACGTGGTCCCGGTCGAGGAACGAGATGTTGTCCAGGCCGGTGTGCGCCTGGTCGCCGTTGAAGAAGATCGTCAGCTTGCCCTGGTCGGCGGCCGGGCCGGACTGGGTGAGCTTGTAGATCCCGCCCCAGCCGCCGTACGCGCCGTTGGCCTTGCTGCTCGCGTTCGTGTCGCCGGTCTCGGTGAAGAAGAACTCGCGGAAGTCGACGCCCGGCCGGAACACGCCGTTCTCCGGCCGCTTGAACGGCGTCGCCTTGGCGGCCTTGGCCAGCGCGTTCGCGTCGAACGGGGTGCTGGAGGCGTCGCCCTGGTGGAGCGTCACCCAGCGGGTGTCGAACACCGTCCCGTAGGTGTGCAGGTCCTTGGTGTCGTCCGAGAAGATCGCGCCGGTCGGGTGGGACGCGTCGGCGGGGGTGAAGGTGATCGGCTGCCCGCTGCGCCGGGAGATCACCTGGAGGGCCTGGAGCGTGCCGCCCTTGCTCAGGTCGCTCTTGTCCTTCGGCACGAACCGGTAGACGAAGCTGTTGGGCAGGCGGGCGCCGGTGCCCGAGGGGACGTCGCCGCTGGCGTCCTCGACGATCCACAGGTTTCCGGCCGGGTCGATCTGGATGCCCTCGTACGAGCCGCGCCCGAGGACGTTCGAGATGTCCTGGGCCTTGGCGCCGACGTCGGGGTCGCTCTGCCAGACGCCGCCGTCCGCGCCGTTCTCGGCGGTGAGCAGCAGCTTCTTGGCGAAGGGGTTCCACGTCGACCCGTCGAACGCGGGCAGTTCCGTGCCGTCGGTCGTCTTGGTGGCCAGCAGCGTGACGCGGTGCGCAGCGTCGGCGTCGAGGTTGACCCGGGAGATGTACCCGGGGCCGCCGCGCTCGTGGCCCTGGAACAGGAAGTGCGTGCCGTAGTCGTAGCCGGCGTCGGCGCCGTGCAGGCCGCGCAGCCGCAGGTAGGTGTTCTTGTCCGGCTCGGTCTTGGTCGCCTCGACGTTGTGACCGGGGGACTGGACGGCGCCGGGCTGCGGCAGCATCGGGCCGTCCGCGTGGTAGCCGTAGTACTGGACCTCCCCGGCGGGGTTCTCCAGCTTGTTCGATCCCTGCGCGACCGCGTGCTCGGCCAGCCCGGGCGAGAGCGCGTTCGGGGCGGCCGTTCCGGCCGCCTTGGCGACGGCGGGCACCGACGCCCAGCCGTCGACGCCGCTCGCGGCGCTCGCCGAGGTCGCGCCGAGCGCGACGACCGCGCCCAGGGCCACCCCGGCCGTGGCGACGCGCCTTGTAACGTGATTCATGGTCCTCGCTCCATCCCGCTCCCCGATGATGGGGGCGGCCGGAGTCAATCCATGACCGGCGTCATCTCCATGGCGCGACGGTGTCCCGCCGGTGAAACCGGCGAGCCGTGCACCTGTCTGACGGCGAGAAAGCGGCCCGGTGAGGTGATTCCTCGTGGATTCGGCGGTGCCGTGAAGGCCTCGCGGGCGGCGACGGGCCGGGCGGATACCATCCGGAACCATGCCGACGCGCGCCCGCCGCAGCACCCTCGCCGTGCCCGCCAGCAACCCGCGGTTCATCGAGAAGGCCCGCGGGCTGCCGGTCGACGCGTTCTTCCTCGACCTGGAGGACGCCGTCGCACCGTCCGCCAAGGCGGACGCCCGGGCGAACGCCGTGGCCGCGCTACGCGACGGGGCCTGGGGCGACCGGGTCCGCGTCGTCCGGATCAACGACGCCACGACCGGGTTCGCCCACCGCGACGTGATCGAGGTGGTCGAGGGGGCGGGAGCCGACCTCGACTGCCTGATGCTGCCCAAGGTCACCTCCCCGGACCACGTCGTGTGGCTCGACGTCCTGCTCACCCAGATCGAGCGGGCGACCGGCCTGCCCGTCGGCCGGATCGGCATCGAGGCGCAGATCGAGGACGCCCGGGGGCTCACGCGCATCGACGAGATCGCCGCCGCGTCCCCCCGGCTGGAGACGCTGGTCTTCGGCCCCGGCGACCTGATGGCCTCCCTCAACATGAAGACGCTGGTCGTGGGCGAGCAGCCGCCCGGCTACACCGAGGGCGACGCCTACCACCACGTCCTGATGCGCATCCTCATCGCCGCTCGCGCCCGTGACCTGCAGGCCATCGACGGGCCGTACTTCAACGTCCGCGACGTGGCGGCCTTCACACGGGCGGCGCGGCGCAGCGCCGCGCTCGGCTTCGACGGCAAGTGGGTCCTGCATCCAGCCCAGGTGGAGGCGTGCAACGACGTGTTCTCCCCGGCTCAGGAGGACTACGACCACGCCGAGCTGATCCTTGACGCGTACGACCACGCCACCCGGGTAGAGGGCCGCGGGGCGGCGATGCTCGGCGACGAGATGATCGACGAGGCGTCCCGGAAGATGGCCCTGGTCATCGCCGCGAAGGGCCGGGCCGCCGGACTGCGGCGCACGAAGGAGTTCTCCCCTCCGGCGTAGCATTGGGTAAAGACGCCAGATCACCATTTTTTGGCTGTCCGGAAACCTTGACGTGGCCACCGCGACAGCGGGACCGTGAAACACCATGAGGGCCGCGCCCATCTGCCCGCGGTGCCGCGGGCCCGTCGCCCCGCCGAACATCTGGTCGAGCGCCTGGACCTGCTCGACGCACGGCGAGGTCTGTCCCCTGCGCCCGCCCCGCCGGCCCTGCCGGGAGGGGCTCGAGGCGACGCGGGCCGAGGCGCGGGTCCCGGTCTGGACACCCTGGCCCCCGCCGCTCGGCTGGCTGGTCACCGGATTCGCCGACGCCGGCGACGAACGGTCCGGAAGCCGGGCCGTCGCGGTCGCGCTGTCCGGCCCGTCACCGGTCGGCGGCCCGGCCGACCTGATCCTCGTCGCCGAGGAGCCCGGCATCGGCCTCGGCGCGTCGTACGCCGGACTGCCCGGCCCGGACCCCGGGCACGGATTCGGGACCTCGGCGCCCGACGCGAAGGTCGACATCGGCGGGCATCCGCTGCCGCTGTGGGCACTGCCCACCGCCGAGACGGCCGCGTTCGCCGGCGAGGCGCTCGGCCACTGGCTCTGGGCCGTCCTGTGGCCCGTCTCGGCGGGGGCGCTGATGCTCGAGGACCTGCGCCTGCGCGACCTGCGCGAAGCCGATCTCGACCTGCCGTACGGAGCCGCGTGTCCCCGGCTGGGTGCATGATCGGACCGTGCGCATCGACCTGCACTCCCACAGCTCAGTCTCGGACGGCAGTCAACCGCCCGCCGACGTCGTCCGCCGCGCGCACGCCGCGGGCGTCGACGTCCTCGCCCTGACCGACCACGACACCGTCGCGGGCCACGCCGAGGCCGTACGCGCGCTGCCGCCCGGCATGACCCTCATCCGCGGCATGGAGCTGTCCTGCCGCCTCGGCGGGCGCAGCCTCCACCTGCTGGCCTACCTGTTCGACCCCGCCGAGCCGGAGCTCGCGGCCGAGCGGCGGCGCATCCGCGAGGACCGGGCGCACCGGGCACGCGGCATGGTCGAGCGCCTGGGCCGGCTCGGCGCGCCGGTCACCTGGGAGCTGGTCCAGCGCGTCACCGGCGAGTCCGTCCCCGGACGGCCCCACATCGCCCGCGCGATGGTCGAGGCCGGGGTGATCTCGAACATGGACGAGGCGTTCACGCGCGAATGGATCGGCGCGGGCGGCCGCGCGTACGTCGACCGGTACGCCCTGGACGCCGTCACGGCCGTCGGCCTGGTCCGCGAGGCGGGCGGCGTCCCCGTGATCGCCCACCCCCGGGCGTCCCGGGGCGGCTACCTCTTCACCGACGAGGAGATCACGCGCCTGGCCCGCGCCGGACTGGGCGGCATCGAGGCCGACCACCCGGAGCAGACGGAGACGGACCGCGCCCACCTGCGGCGACTCGCGGCGGACCTGAGGCTGTTCACGACCGGCGCCAGCGACGACCACGGCGAGGCGACCGGCCACCGGCTCGGCGCGGAGACCACGTCGGCGGAGGCGTACGAGGCACTGCTCGCCCAGGCCACCGGCGCGCACCCCGACGTGGGAGGACGCGGAAGCTCGTGATCACCTGCGATCGCCGCGCGCCTGCCCGGCCGACGCGCGGCTTTCCCGCCGCCGCGCGTTGCCCGGCCGCGGCGAGCCTGCCCGGCCGCGGCGTGAGGTGGACTTGCCGGCGAGGCGTTCCGGCGCGGCGCGGTAGTCCGTGACCGTCCAGCCGTCGAAGAGCCCGGCCGGACGGATGATCGTGGACGTCCATGGCAGCCTCGTCGGGGACGCCGGCCGGTCACCTGAGGACTACGAGGCCCGGGTCAAGCGCACCCTCGTCGTCGCGGTCCTGCGCTGAGCCGACCACCCGCCAGAGTGGTCGCCGCGTCCCGTCGGCGGCGGGGATCACGTCGCCAGCCGGGCGAGCTGATGGTCGAGGGTGTTCAGAACCTGGTCGGCGGAGCCGTGTCCCAGGAGCAGGGTTGTGGTCAGCCCGCTCACGAGGGCGAGGAGGATGTCCGCCTCCGTCTCCGCGTCGAGGTCCGGCCGGAGCTCCCCGTCGCGGACGCCGGCCCTGATCTGGTCGGCCACCGCCGTGACCAGCAGGGCCTGGCCCCGCCGGTAGGTGGCCGCGAGGTCCGGATCGCCCAGCGCCCGGATGAACACCGCGATGCCCACCAGGGACTCCGTCCGGCCCTCGGACTCCAGCGGCAGCAACGCGACGAGGACGGCGCGCAGCAACCGTCGCGGGGTGTGCGGCGGCGGGGTACTCGCCACGCTCCGGCGTACGCGCTCCTCGATGCGCTCCCGCAGGCGCCCGACGGCGAACCCGACCAGGTCGTTCTTGTCGCGGAAATAGTGCTGCACCAGGCCGATCGACACACCCGCCTCGGCGGCCACCTCCCGCATGCTCACCGCCTCCAGACCACGATCGGCGGAGATCCGCCACAACGCCTCGGCGATCTGCCGGCGTCGCTGATCGTGGTCGACCTGTTTCGGCATGCCGAATCCTCTCGGGGCGTCGCCGGGTATCACCTATCGTTACGATACGATCATATTGCGAAAGGTGGTCCGGATGTCCCGCGCCAAGCTCGGCGGCTTCACCACGCCCGAAGGCCGCAGCCGGTTCGACCGGGTGTACGACGAGGGGATGCGGCTGCTGCCCCGCCCCGCGGAGGTGCACGACGTGCCGACCGCCTTCGGGCGAGTGCGGGCGTATCGCTTCGGCGAAGGCGGGGGCGCCCCCATCGTGCTGCTGCACGGCACAGGGGGAACGAGCGTCATGTGGCGGCCGAACGTCGCGGCCCTGGCCGAGAAGCGCAGCGTGTACGCGATCGACCTGCTGGGGGAGGCCGGCCGCAGCGAGCAGACGGCACCCATCCGGGGAGCCGGCGACCAGGCCGCGTGGCTCGCCGCCGTTCTGGAGCGGCTCGACATCCCGGCCGCTCATCTCGTGGGTGTGTCCATCGGCGGCTGGATGGCCTGCAACCAGGCCGTACGTGCGCCGGAGCGCGTCGCGTCGATCGGTCTCCTCGACCCGATCAACACCCTGGCGCGGATGTCTCTCGGCCTGATCCTCCGGACGATCCCCGTCGTCCTACCGCTCACGGCGGGATGGGCGCGGCCCAGGTTCCTGAGCTGGATCGACGGTCAAGGGCAGGCCGCCGAGGACGACCCCGTCGGACGGGTGATCGGTGCCGGCATGCGGGACTACCGCGCCGCCATGCCCACGCCCGCCTACTTCACCGACGAGGAGATCCGCTCCATCGACGTGCCCGCGCTCGTGCTGGTCGCCGGACGCAGCGCCGTACACGATCCACAGCGTGCGCTCCGCCGCGCCGAGGCCCTCATCGGCGATGTCCAGGCCGAGCTCTGGCCGGACGCCACCCACGCCATCTCCGGCCAGTGCGCCGACGAGGTCAACGCCCGGGTGCTGCGCTTCATCGACGACGTCGACGGACGATCGCCCGGCTCCTGAGCGCCGAAACGCGGACCCGAGGGTGCGGGCCGCCGAGTTCCCTCCGCGCCGCCGAGCTTCCTCCGTGCCGGTCGCTCACGAGGCGGCGGCGCGGGCGAGCATCAGCGCCGCGAGTGCGGCGAACAGCACCGCGGACAGGCCGGTGAACGTGCCCTGCCCGCGGTGGCCGAGACGCCGGCCCGACCGCGCCACCACCAGCGCGATGACCGCCTCCAGGCCGGAGGCGACCACGAACCAGGTGACGGTGAACACCACCAGGCCGGACGGGCCGGCGAGGTGCTGGGCGCGCAGCATCGCCGGCGTGCCGGTGGCGAGCCAGAACGTCCACGTCAACGGGTTGGCCAGGTTCGCCGCGACGCCCTTCCAGAACGCCCATCCCTCGGCCTGCGGGACCGTCTCCTTCCGCCACAGGTGGACGGCGTCCCGTACGGCGTGGACGGCGAGCCAGAGGAAGAAGGCCGCGCCGGCGAGCGCGACCCACAGCGTGGCCTGGGCGACGGCGGCGATCACCCACGCGAACGCCAGCGCCGGCAGCAGGAGGACGACGTCGGCGACCGCGGACCCGAGGATGACGCGGAACGCCGGACCGAAGCCGCGCGTGGCGGCCTCGTTCAGGATCGTGACGAAGATCGGCCCGACGGACAGCGCCGCACCGGCGCCGAGCAGGATCCCGAGCCAGACGACCTCACTCATCAGCGCTCCTCCATCGCGTCGGTGCCGGGCAGGATCCCGAGCCGGACGACCTCGCCCATCAGCGGTCCTCCGCCACGTCGGCCGTCCGGCCGGAGTCCCGGGCCTCGGCGACCGGGCCGAGCACGGCGGTCGCCGTCACGTCCTTCACGGTCTCCAGCGCGATGGACGACACGGTCCGCGTGACGCCCGGGATCGCGCGGAGATCGGCCAGCAGACGGCGCAGGGTCCGGGGGGACGCGGTGCGGACCTTGAGGATGTAACTGTCCTCGCCGTCCACGTCATGGCATTCCACGACCTGGGGATCGGCGCCGATGACCGACTCGAACGGCTGCTGCTCGTCCGCCGACGCTCTGACCTCGACCCGGACGATCGCGACGAGCCCCTGGTCGAGGACGGCCGGATCGATGAGCGCGGTGTAGCCGCGGATGATCCCCTCCCGCTCCATGCGTTTGATCCGCGCGTACACCGACGGCCCGGTCAGGCCGACGGCCTTGCCGATGGCGGCGTGCGTGGCCCGCCCGTCGGCCTGCAGCCGCCGCAGGATCGCCAGATCCGTCTCGTCGATCGGATCGTTCACCGATCAGCTCCTTCACGAATGTTCAATAGAGCTATCAGCATAGATAGGCAATGTTTCGTCGGCGTTTCGCGGTACATGACCGACAGCGCTATGCGAAGCCCGGATCGGCCGCGTGCCGCACACCAGGCCTGGGAAGTCGGTAAGGTTTCGGTGTGGACGCGCGTATCGACAAAGTGGTGACGTCGGGCAAGGTCACCGTCGACGACAACGAGTACGACGTCGAGAGCAACACCTACATCGTCGGAGACGACGACGAGGTGATCGTGATCGACCCCGCCAACGACGCCGAGGCGATCCTCAAGGAGATCGGCGAGCGGGAGGTGATGGCCGTCATCTGTACCGACGGTCGCGATCATCACCTGAGCGCCGTGCTCGAGATCGCCGAGGCCGACGAGGAGGAGGCAGCGCCGATCGGCCTGCACTCGCGGGACCGTCTCCTGTGGCGTCAGTACTTCCGTGCCCTCGCCAAGAAGGACGAGGACTCGGAGTTCATGAAGGACCTCCAGCCCGACATCGACATCGAGGACGGCGGCATCTTCGAGATCGCCGGCGCCCAACTCGAGGTGATGCACACGTCCGGGCACACCCCCGGCAGCATCTGCCTCTACAGCGAGCAGCTCGGCGTGCTGTTCTCCGGCGACACCCTGCACAAGGGCCGTCCGGGCCGGGTCGGCGAGGAGTACCACGACCTCCAGGAGCAGCTCAACTCCATCGGGTCGCTGCTCGGGCCGCTGCCCAAGGACACGCGGGTGCTGCCCGGCCAGGGCGACGAGACGACCGTCGGCGACGAGGACTCCCAGTGGGAGAGCTGGTTCGCGCTCGCGCAGGAGCCGAGCTCCGAGGACTGACGCCATGGCGGCCGAGCAGCTCGGTTTCGAGGGGATGCCGAAGCGGCTCTACCCCTGCACGCCCTCCCGGTTGAACACCTGGCTCGACTGTCCGCGCCGCTACCGGATGACCTATCTCGACCGGCCCAAGCCGGAGAAGGGTCTGCCGTGGGCGCACAACAGCGTCGGTGCCAGCGTCCACAACGCCCTCGCCGGCTGGTGGCGGCTGCCGCTCGACGAGCGCACGACCGAGGCCGCCGGCCGGCTGCTCGACCGGGCCTGGCTGAGTGACGGCTTCCGGGACGACGCCCAGGCCGCCGAATGGCGGCACCGCGCCCGGGAGATGGTGCTCCGCTACACCGCCGGGCTCGACCCGGCGGACGAGCCCGTCGGCGTCGAGCGCACGGTCTCGATGAAGACGCACGTGATCACCGTCCAGGGGCGGATCGACCGCCTCGACCGGCGCGGCGACGAACTCGTGGTCGTCGACTACAAGACCGGTCGCCGGCCGCTGACCGCCGACGACGCCCGTACGTCTCTGGCGCTCGCGCTGTACGCCGCGTCGGCACGCCGCATGATGCGGACCCCGTGCCGCCTCGTCGAGCTCCATCACCTGCCGACCGGCGAGGTCGCGGTCTGGGAGCACACCGACGACTCCCTCGACCGCCACCTCCGGCGCGCCGAGCAGATCGCCGAGGAGTGCGGCGAGGCGGACGAGTGGTTCCGCGCCACCACGCGGCCGGCGGACGTCGCGATCCCGCCGGAGCGCCGCCACGAACGGTTCGACGAGAGGTTCCCGCCCCAGCCGGGACCGCTGTGCGCCTGGTGCGACTTCGCGCGCCACTGCCCGGAGGGCCAGGCCGCCGCCCCCACCCGCGACCCCTGGTCCGCGCTGGCGTCGGACTAGACCTACGGCCCCCGCGAGCCTTACTCCTCAATGGGTTCACGCGGACCGTGAAAGTACGTGCGGCCGTTGATCCGGACCGGTTGCCCGAGCGGAAGGCGCACCGCGTGCGGAGGTTCGTCGAGGTCCACGGCATCCCTGTCCACTTCTGAACCCGCCAGAGGATGCCGCGGCGCAGCGCTTCGTACACGTCGAACGACCTCGGTGACAGCCCTGGCGTAGACGTGAGACGTGGCTAGGCGGCGGCGGGGTCGGGCCAGCGGCGGGGGTCGCGGAGGCCCTGCAGGCCCTTGCCGAGGTCGTAGCCCTCGGCGGCGAGCCGCTGCCGGGCGGCTTCGAGCATGTCCTTCGTGCCCTGCTGGAACGACAGGTCGTGGACCTTCTCCGGAAGGGTGTTCATCGCCAGCCGGAACGATCTCAGCGCCGCCGTCACCGCCGGTTGCGGGATCTCCGGCAGGACGCCGTACATCCGCCGGGCCCAGGCGGGCAGCGAGTAGTAGCACAGGGCGCCGAACGGGACGTACATCGGCTTGCCGGCCGACAGCCACCGCATCTCCTCGGGCAGCTTCGGCCACAGCAGGAAGCGTACGGTCGAGCGGGCCTCCGGGGTGACCTGCAGCTGCGGGCGCATCTCCGCGAAGAAGGCCTCCATCTCCGCGAGGCTGCCCGGCACGTCCTCCTCGTGCAGGCCGACGTAGGTGGCGCTGCGGCGCTGTTCGGCGAGGTAGCGGTCGGCCTGCCGGTCGGTGAGCCGCAACCCGCAGCGCCGCGCGACCTCGAGGTACGAGGAGACCTCCGCGCAGTGCACCCACAGGAGCAGCTCCGGGTCGTCGACGCGGTGCATCCGCCCGGTGTCGGGGTCCTTGATCCGCAGTGAGCGGTGGATGTCCCTGACCCGGCGGCCGAGACGGTCGGCCTCATCGCGCGTGCCCCAGGTGACGACGCCGACGAAGTCGGCCGTGCGCTGGAGCCGGCCGATCGGGTCCTCCTGGAAGTTGGAGTTCTGCCATACCCCGCGCATGGCGATGGGGTGCAGGGCCTGCAACATCAGGCCGCGCACACCGCCGATCCACATCGACCGGTCGATGTGCACCTGCCAGGTGACGCTCTGCGGGGGCTGAACCGTCGCTGCCATGGGATCAGGGTAAGCGATCAGTTACATGAGACGCCAGGTGTTCCTTGTCTCAAAGACGTGTGATCTTCGCTAGGGACACGGAGACGCGATCGTGTTCTCGGGCCCACCGACATCGCAGGCGGCGCGGGGAAGGCGGCCCGGTGCGTCCGTCGCGGCGGCCGACCAGTGGGTACGCGGTGCCGTCAGGCGCGCTCGGCCTCGTTCCAGAAGGCGGTCAGCGCGCTCGCCGCGGTCTCCGGGGCCTCGACGGCGGGTGAATGGGCGGCCCCCGGGATCACGACCTTCCGGGCGCCCAGGCGCTCGGCCATCGCGGCCTGCTCGCGCGGATCCCACCCGTCGTCGTCCTCGCCGTACAGCACGAGGACCGGCAGGTCGGCGTCGTCGGCGACCTTGGCGAGGTCGTCCACCCGGTCGGGGCAGGACAGGACCTCCCGGGCCATCGTCATCAGGCCCGCGGGGGAGTTCATGAACATCCGTCGGCGCAGGAACGCGACGATCTCGGGAGGGACCCCCTTGGCGATCACGTCCGGCTCCATGCGGGTCGACCAGATGTGTTCGAGGCCGACCTTGGGCAGCGCCGCGAGCAGCACCCGGCCCTCGACCTCCCGCGAGCCGCCGATCGCGGCCGGTCCGGAGCTCATCAGCGTGTACGAGGCCAGCATCGTGGGATCGGCGATCACCGCCTCGCGCGTCACCAGCCCGCCGAACGAGTGCCCGACGAGGTGGACGTGGTCGTCGAAGTACTCGAGGACGGCGTTGATGTCGGCGCCGAGCGCGGCGCAGCTGTAGGCCGACGGATCGTCCGGTCCCGGAGTCTCGTGCTGGCCGCGCATGTCGAGCGCGACGACGCGGCGACCGGCGCCCGCCAGGGTCTGCAGCACCGCGATGAAGTCCTCTTTGCTGCCGGTGAACCCGGGGACGAGCAGCGCCGGAGCCCGCTCACAGACACCAGAGCCCGGGAGTGCCTCGAGAACGGCGAACGTACCGCGCGACGTGTGGATCTCCGTGCGGCGGACGCCGGGAGGCAGGGTCAGGAACCGGGGCGTACTCACTGGCAGGAGCTTACTTGCCCATGGGGCTATCGACACCATCATAGCGATTTGGGTGGTACTTCGCTGGGCGTCGCAAAGGTACTCTCGTGGCATGACGGCTGCCGTCTCCGCCCACAAGGGCGGATCCGAGGTCGCCCGGGCCGCCACCTGGGAAGCGTATGAGAGCGCCCTCACCACTGGGGCGGAGTACGTCGAGTTCGACATCCGGCGTACGCGCGACGGCGAGTTCGTCGTCTTCCACGATCCGCGCGTCGCGAACCACCCCGTGGCCGGGCTGACCTATGACGAGCTGTGCGCCGTCGCCGGTCACCGCGTCCCCCGGGTCCGCGACGTGATGGCCCTGATCGCGGGCCGCGCGAAAGGCCATCTCGACCTGAAGGAGGTCGGCGACGAGGACGAGATCATCACGCTCGCCCTCGACCTCCTCGGTCCGGACGGTTTCGTCGCCACGACGCTCGAGGACTCCTCGATCGCCCGGATCAAACGGGAGTTCCCCAACGTCACCGCCGCCCTCTCGCTCGGCCGTAGCCTCCGTGAGGTCTCCTGGCTCTCGAAGGCGCCGACGCGGATCCAGGAGCTGTACCCGCTGCGCCGCATGCGCGAGTGCGGCGCCGACTGGCTCGCGGTGCACCGCAGGCTCGCCCGCGCGACCGTCCTGCGAATGTGCGGCCGGCTCGGCGTTCCGGCCATGGTGTGGACGGTCAACGACGAGCCTCGCATGCGCAGCTTCCTCCGCGACGAACGGGTGACGGTGCTCATCACCGACCGCCCGCGTCACGCCCTGAGCCTGCGCCAGGCGGGCGTCAACCCGGCCTGATCCGGGGGCCGACGGCCGGTATCTCCACTAACCTGCGTGATCATCGGGTTTCGGGGACACGGAGGGCCGGAAGATCATGCCGCTCGACGACCGGGTCGGCTCTCTGCGGGCGGGTGACCCAACCAAGCTGGGCCCGTACCGTCTCCTCGGGGTGATCGGCCGCGGCGGAATGGGCACCGTGTACCTCGCCGAGTCGGCCTCCGCCGAGCGGGTGGCCGTCAAGGTGATCAATGCCGACTTCGCGGACGAGCCCTCCTTCCGCGACCGGTTCCGCCGTGAGGTCGCGGCGGCCCGTCGAGTCCGCAGGTTCTGCACCGCGCCCGTGCTCGACGCGCAGGTCGACGGCGAGCCGCTCTACATCGTCACCGAGTACGTGGCAGGGCCCGACCTCGCGAAGTTCGTCCGGGAGTCCGGCCCGATGAGCGGATCGAGCCTCGACCACCTCGCGGTCGGGGTGGCGACCGCACTCGGCGCCATCCACGGGGCGGGGATCGTGCACCGCGACCTGAAACCCGCCAACGTGCTGCTGTCCCCGATGGGGCCCCGGGTGATCGACTTCGGGATCGCCCGCGCCCTCGACAGCCTGACCGAGGCCACCGGCACCGGCGAGATCATCGGTACTCCGGCGTACATGGCGCCCGAGGTCATCCAGGGCGAGCGGGCGACGACGGCGTCCGACGTGTTCGCCTGGGGCGCCGTCGTCGCCTTCGCCGGTACAGGCGCCGCGCCCTTCCCCGGCGCGATCCTGCCCGCGGTGCTCTACCGGATCACGCACGGAACGCCGCTGCTCGACGGCCTCGACGACGCGGTACGGCCGCTGGTCGAACAGGCCCTGAACAAGGACCCGGCCCGCCGCCCGACCGCGCAGGAACTCCTCACCGGACTCGTCGTCCCCGCCCGGACCCCGACCGCGCCGCCACGGACCGGCTCGAGCGCCCGCGACACGCCGGGCGACCCCGGAGACTCGGAGACCGTCGCCTCCGCGCGTGCGACCCTCCCGTCCCCAGGCGACCCGGGGAGCTCGGAGATCGCCGCTTCGGCGGATGCGACTCGTCCGTCCCCGAGCGATCCCGGAAGCCCGGCGACCGCCGGTTCCGCCAGGACGCCCCGTGCGCCGGCCACGACGCCCGGCGCGGACGACGTGGCGGGCACCGGACCGGCGGCGCCGGAAGCGGCCGTACGGGGCTGGTCGCGGTCCCGGCGTCTCGCCTGGGTCGGTGCGGCCGGTGCGGCGGTCGCCGTCACGGTCGGGTCGGTCATCACGCTCTGGCCTTCCGATGGCCGGACCCAGGGAGGGGAGACGAACCTCACCGCGGTCTACACCAGCGAGTTCGCGTCGAACGCGCGGACCTGGGGCGTCGACAAGGGAACCTCCTACGTCGGCGGCCGCTATCGCATGAAGGCCGAGGGCAGGACCGGCAACGATTCCAAGCCGGCGCCGTACCCGTCCCAGAACCTGCCGGCTCGCATGGAGGCGGACGTCGATGCGAAGGTGGTCTCCGGACCGGGTGACGGCATGATGGGCCTATGGTGCCGGGGGCCGGACGACCAGATCCTCGACGGTTACGTGTTCCTCGTCCGGCGTGACGGTCACGGCGCGTTCATTCGCAAGGTGACCGCCGGGGGCTCCCAGACGCTCGCGCAGGTTCCACTGGCCACGGGCTACGACGTGAAGGACGGCCTGGATGAGCGACCACCGGGGGCGAATCGTTTCGGGATCCAGTGCGAGTCCGACGGGGCGAAGGTCCGTCTTCGGCTGTCGCTGAACGGGAGGCTCACCGCTGAGGCCACGGACGCCCATGACCCGCTGGCGCTCGGGCAAACGGGACTTGTGGTGATGCGGGGCAGCGGAGCACACGGCGGCCGGATGATCGTGGACTTCGACAACTACGAGATATTTCGGATCAGCGGCCCGCGCTGAGGGGTGTCACCGGCCTGGCCGACGCTCCTCGAAGGGGACGCGTCACCCGGTCGGGTCTGGTCACCGGACGCGCGCCACCCGGCCGCCTCGGTCGGGGGGCACGAATAAGGGGCGTGACCGATGACCACGCCCCTCTTCAACCGCGCGTCAGGCGGACGCGCGCGCTCAGCCCGTCCGAGCGCGCCGCTTCTTCCGGGCCGCAGGCCGGACCGGCTCGGCGAACTCCGGCAGGTCGTCCGCGTCCGCAAGCGCCGGCGGAGCCAGGAACTGCACCATCGGGATGCCCGCCGGGCTGATCAGCACCGGGGCCGACACCGGCTCGCGCCGCTGCGCGGGTGCCTTGGCGACCTCTGGTGCCGGGTCCGGCTCGAACGGCGTCACCGGGCTCGCCGGGATCTCGGGAACATCGGCGGTCTCGTGCTCCGCGGCCGGTGCGACGGGCGCCTCCGAGGCGCGCCGGCGCGTGCGGCGCGGGGCCGTGACGGCCTCGGCCGGCTCCGGCGAGACCTCGACCGCAGGCGCCGTCACCTCGACCGCAGGCGTTGCCTCCTCGACCGCAGGCGTTGCCTCCTCGACCGCAGGCGCCGTCACCTCGACCGCAGGCGCCGTCACCTCGACCGCAGGCGTCGCCACCTCGACCGCAGGCGTCGCCGCCTCGGCCACCGGTGCCGTCGCCTCGGCCGGGTGCGTGGCCGGGTCCGGCTGGCGGCGGGTGTGCCGCCGTGCCGTCTGGGCGGCCGTGGCCGCCTCGGCCTCGTGCGCCGTCGGTCGGCCGCCGCGGGTGCGCTGGCGGGAACGGGTGCGCTCCCGGGTGGCACGACGCGGCTCTTCCTCCTGCCGCTGGTGCGACCGGGAACGACCGGTCTCGCCGATGTCCTCGACCTCCTCGGCCTCCAGCCCCGCACGCTCCCGCTGCGCCTTCGGCAGGATGCCGGTGACGTCGGACGGGATGTCGAGCACCTCGTACAGGTGCTCAGAGGTGGAGTAGGTCTCGGCCGGCTCCGCGAAGTCCAGGTCGAGCGCGGTGTTGATCAGCTTCCAGCGCTGCAGGTCCGCCCAGTCGACGAGCGTCACCGCGATGCCCTCTTTGCCCGCCCGGCCGGTGCGGCCGATGCGGTGGACGTAGGTCTCCGCGGCGTCCGGGCACTCGTAGTTGACGACGTGGGTCACGTCGTCGACGTCGAGGCCGCGGGCCGCCACGTCGGTGGCGACAAGCACGTCGATCTTGCCGGCGCGGAACGCGCGCAGGGCGCGCTCGCGCTGGCCCTGGCCGAGGTCGCCGTGCACGGCGGCGGCGGCGAACCCGCGCCGGGTGAGGTCCTCGGCGACTCGGTCACAGGCGCGCTTGGTCTGGCAGAACACCATGGTCAGGCCGCGCCCGCGGGCCTGCAGGACCCGGGAGAGCAACTCGGGCTTGTCCATCTGGTGCGCCTGGAAGACGTGCTGCACGACCTGCGGAGTGGTCTCGGACTCCTCGTGTGACTCGGCCCGCACGTTGGTGGGCCGGGTGAGGTACTTGCGAGACAGCGCGACGATCTCGCCGGGCATGGTGGCCGAGAACAGCATCGTCTGGCGACGCTCGGGCACCTTGGCGACGAGACGCTCGATGTCGGGCAGGAAGCCGAGGTCGAGCATGCGGTCGGCCTCGTCGAGGACGAGCACCGAGACCTGGGACAGGTCGAGGTACTTCTGCTTGACCAGGTCGAGCAGCCGGCCCGGCGTGCCGACGACCGCCTCGACGCCGTTCTTGAGGGCGTCGATCTGCGGCTCGTACGCGCGCCCGCCGTACACCGACAGCACGCGGCTGCCGAGCTTGCCGCCGGCGACGATCAGGTCGTCGGTGACCTGGATGGCCAGCTCACGCGTCGGCACGATGACCAGCGCCTGCGGCTTCTTCCCGCCGTGCTCGATACGCTGCAGCAGCGGAATGCCGAAGGCCAGGGTCTTGCCGGTGCCGGTGCGCGCCTGGCCGATGATGTCGTGCCCGCCGAGGCCGATGGGCACGGCGAGTGACTGGATCGGGAACGGTTCGACAATGCCCTCTGTTTCGAGGGCGTCTGCTATTTCGGGGACAACCCCGAGATCACGAAAGGTCGTCAGGGCCTTCAGCCTCCCAGTGTGCGGGGTCCGCTCAACGCCGCGGGCGCACCGGTACGGTGGCGCGGCGAGCCATCTCGCGGTCGCGACTCATGCGCCGTCTCCGGCAGGGCTCTCGGGCACCCGCCGGTCGTCGCATTCGGTCGCGCCTTCGCGCGGGAGGGACCAACCGTCAAATTCTTCCTCAGGAGTGACCGGGTATGGGGTCGCGCTCTGCAGCGACCGGTCACAGTTCGCCACGCAGTGTAGCTGGCGGGGGCCGAATTCAAAAGCCCCGCTGTAGTCGTCAACGCCGCCGCGTACGATTTCATTTCATGGTTTCGGCCGGAGCGACGCCTCGATCCCGGTCGGTCGAGCTGTACGGCCTGCTGGCGTGCGTGCGGCTGACCGCGTTCGAGCAGCGTGCGGCGGACGCGGGGCGGGCGGCGTCGTACGAGGACACGGTGGTCCTCGCCGGCCTGGCGACCGGCGCGTTCGCGCAGTTCGAACTCCTGCGGGACCGGCTCATCGAGGCGGGCGCGGATCCGTACGAGGCCATGCGCCCGTTCCAGGAGGCGATCACCGCGTTCCACGAGCGCACGCGTCCGGCCGACGCGATGGAGGCGCTGACCAAGGTGTACGTCGCCGACTCCATCGTGGCCGACCTCTACCGCGAGGCCGTGGAGAAGGCCGACTCCGCGACGCGGACGGCGGTCCACGAGTCGCTGGCCGATTCCGGCCATGCCGAGCTCCTGCGAGAACGCCTGCGCGCCGCCGCGGAGAACGATCCGCGGCTGGCGTCCCGGCTGGGGCTGTGGGCCCGGAGGCTCGTGGGCGAGACGCTCAGCCAGGCCCACGCGCTCGCGGAGGGGCACCCCGCGGTGGGCGCCCTCTTCGGCGAGGAGGACGTCGCGACGATGTTCGGCCGGATCGTCGACCGGCATCAGGCCCGGATGCGGGCGATCAACCTGCGCGACTGACAGCCGATCAGCCAACCTGCGCGACTGACAGCCGATCAGCGGAGCCGGCGGCCTCCCGGCTCCCGGGATCGCCCCCGGACGGGCGGGCCGCATCCGCCGAGCCGGCGGCCTCCGATTCGGTCACCGTGCGTGACCGGCGACGCCCGCTCACGGGACGGGTCCCGGCGCCGCGCGCCGCCCTGTGGATCGGCCGATGGAGCCGACCGCGTGGCGTTGCTTCCAGTCACACTGTGTCTCCAGTACCTTCCCTCCGGGCATAGGAGGACGAATTTGGGCGACTGGGCGCTTCCCGGCTATACGGAAGTGCGTGAGCTTGGAGAAGGCGGCTTCGGCCGTGTGGTGCTCGCGCGACACGAGGACTCGGGGACTCACGTCGCGGTGAAGTACCTGACCGCGAACCTCCTCTCCGATCAGCGATTCCTCACCGGCTTCCGGGCCGAGGCGCAGATACTCCGGCATCTGGACAGCCCGTACGTCGCGCGCCTGTACGACTTCGTCGAGTCCCCGCAGGGCGCGGCGATCGTGATGGAGGCGGTCGCCGGGATCTCGCTGCGGGCGCTCCTCGAGGAGCACGGCCCGTTCGAGCCTGAGGCGGCCCTGACGGTGCTCAAAGGCTCCCTCCTCGGGCTGAGTACCGCCCACGAGCGAGGCGTCGTCCACCGCGACTACAAGCCCCCGAACGTCCTCGTACGCGACGACGGCCAGAGCAAACTGATCGATTTCGGGATCGCCCTGCGTACCGGGGAGGTCGGCGACATCCTCGGCACGCCGCCGTACATGGCGCCCGAGCAGTGGCAGGGCGCGCCCGCGACCCCCGCCACCGACGTGTACGCGGCGACGTGCGTCTTCTTCGAGTGCGTCACCGGCCATACCCCGTTCCGCGGCGACAGCACGCAGGCGTACCGCGCCCAGCACACCAACACCCAGGTGCCCCTGAGCGACCTTCCGGAGGCGGTACGCGGACTGGTCGCCCAGGGGATGGCCAAGCACCCGGCCGAGCGCCCGGCGGGCGCGGCGGCGCTCGTGACGGGACTGGAGCAGGCGGCCACGGCCGCGTACGGGCCGGATTGGGAGTCCAACGGGCGGCGACGCCTGGCCGAGGCGGCCGCCGGGCTGGCGGCGCTCCTTCCCTTCGCGGCACTGCTCGCGAGCGGCTCGGGAGCACCGGCGGGCGGCGGCGCGATCGGCGGCGCGGCGAGCGGCGGGGGCGCGGGCGGTGCGGCCGGGGCGGGCGGTGCCGGGTCCACGGCCGGTGGGGGAGCGGCGGGCGCCGGAAGCGGCGCGGGTCACGCCACGGGCATCGTGCAGGGAACGGGAAGGGCGCTGCTGTCGGGGACCGGGGCGAAGGTGGCCGTGGCGATCGCCGGGGCCGTCGTCGTGGGCTCGGCCGGGACCGCCGCCGTCGTCGTCGCGGGCGGGGGCCACCCGGCGGCGAAACCGACGCGTCCCGCGGCCGTCGTCCAGCCGGTCAGCGTGAACGTCGCGGCCTCCACGACGACGCTCCGCAAGGGCCGCACCATGATCACGCGGTACGTCCAGGTGAGCGGGCTGAAGAACGCCGCCGTCCAGGCCAAGGTCAACAAGGCGCTGAGGACGCAGGTCGACCGCACCATGGCCGATTTCAAGGCGGCGTTCGTCATGCCGACGAGCCAGTCCGACAGCGCGCCGACCGGAACGCTCCAGTCGGCCGCCACGGTGGGCCTGGGCGGTCCGAAGCTGCTGTCGGTGACCTACACCTTCGACGACAGCAGCGGCGCCAACCGCCTGATCCCGGTGAGCTCCCAGTTCACGCTCGTGTTCGACCTGTCGACGGGCCGGCAGCTGGGAGTCGCCGACCTGCTGCTCCCCGCCGCGCGGACGAACACCGGCGCACGGGCCCTCGCCCGGATCATCGCCCCGAGCGCGCACGGAGGGGTCTGCCTCCCCGGCACACCACTCACCGGGCACGCTCTGGGCGGTGAGCTGGAGGTCGCACCGACGGCGACCGGCATGACGTTCACGATCCGCAACTGGATCGACCTCGGCTGTCCGCACGCCGACGTGGGGCGGGATTTCAACGTGCCGTACGCGCGGCTGGGAGCGTACGTCCGCCCGGAGATCGTGACGGCCGCCGAGGCATCGAAGCCGGGAACGGGGACGGCCTCGCCCACCCCGACGCACTCCTGAACGACGAGGCCCCCGCCGGGGGAGCGGGGGCCTCGTCTGAGGATTCAGCTGTGTTCGCTGAGGTCGGCTCGGACCGGCTCGGTCAGGACACGCCGCGGCGGGATCCCCAGCGGCCGCGGCCGCTGATCAGCGCGACGCCGGCGGCGGCCACCAGGACCGAGATGATGAAGGCGATGATGCTTCCCGCCCCGAGTGCGTTGGCGATGAGGCCGCCGATGAGCGCCCCGGCGATGCCGATCAGGATCGTGAGGACGATGCCCATGGGGTTCCGGCCTGGCACGACCAGACGCGCGAGCGCCCCGATGATGGCGCCGATAATGATGAACCAGATTATTGTCATCAGCATTTCTCAGACCACCTCCTGCCGGATCGATTCCGGCGCTTCGGATTCGCGCGGTCTGTATGCCCTCGATCGAGGGACTCATTCCAGTCTTTTTGGAAAGTCGGAACGAGCCCGTTCGATCAGTAGGAGCCGAAGCCGACGCTTCGCGTCTCCGACTCGTCGATCTCCACGTAGGCGAGCTTGGCCGCGGGCACGACGACCCGCGCGCCGTTCTTGCTGCGCAGCGTGAAGACGCCGTCGTCCTCGGCGACCGCGTCGTTCACCGCGCGCTCCACCTCATCGGCGGACAGCGAGGTCTCGACGACCAGCTCCTTGGCCACCGACTGCACACCGATTCGCACCTGCACGTTGTTCCCTCCGTCGGGGGGCGAGGCCACGACCGCCCGTGGCGTACGTCTGGACCGATCCGGCCCACCGGCACTATCGCACGGTCGGCGGGGAGCCGGCGCCCCCGGCCCGGCTCAGGTGGTGCGGGGGAAACCGCCGATGCCGCGCCACTGCAGGCGCGCGATGAGGTGCTCGGCCTGCTCCTTGGAGATCGTGCCCTGCACCGACAGCCAGTAGCGCGCGCTGACCTCCGCCATGCCGACCAGGCCCATCCCGAGCAGGTGGGCCTCGTCGCTGGAGACGCCGGTGTCCTCCTGGATGACCTGAGCGATCATCTCGGCGCACTGCTGGTTGGCGCGGTCCACCCGGGCGCGTACGGGGGCGACGTTGCGCAGATCGGACTCGAAGACCAGGCGGTAGGCCTGGCCCTCGCCGGCCACGAAGTCGTAGAAGGCCTCGATGGTCCGCTGGACCCGCAGCTTGTTGTCCGGTGTGGAGGCCAACGCGTCGCGCAGGCGCTGGACGAGCCCTTCGGCGTGCTCGTCGAGCAACGCGAGGTACAGCTCGAGCTTGCCTGGGAAGTGCTGGTACAGCACCGGCTTGCTGACGCCTGCCCGTTCGGCGATCTCGTCCATCGCGGCGGCGTGGTAGCCCTGCGCGACGAACACCTCCTGGGCGGCGCCCAGGAGCTGACGGCGGCGGGCCAGCCGCGGGAGCCTCGTGCCCCGGGGGCGGGCGTCCGGGGTTGCGGTCACCTGAGTTCTCCGATCACCTGTCCGGGCGACGCCGTGGCGCCGCGCACGTTGAGGCCTACCATCCTACGACCGGGTAACGTCGGATCGGCGGAAAGCCGTCACCGGGACTTCCACGGCGGCGCAACGGTGCGCCTCCGGGGCGGCGCCACCGCGGATCTCCGCGGCCGCGCCGCCGTGCGTCTTCACACCGGCTCTCCGGGGGGCCGTTCGGGCCGTCACCGGTAGTCGTCCTCGTCGAGCTCGACCTCGAACCTCTGCTCCGCGGCGTCGGCCTCGTCGACCTCGACCGGCAGCGTGGTGGGCCACCGGCGTTCGCCCTCCCGCACCGCGACGTGCTGCTCGGCGGCGTCGGCCTCGGCGGCCTCGAGGCTCAGTTCGATCCCGTCTTCGGACATGGTCTTCCCCCCAAGGAAGCTCAGAGCTGCTCGGCCAGTTCGCGTAGGACCGGTTCGATGGCCTCACCGTACGTCGGGAAGGCGTGGACGACATCGGTCAGGATGCTCAGCGGTGTCTCGGCCCGGATGGCCAACGTGATCTCGCTCATCCACTCCTCAGCGTAGAGTCCGACGGCGGCGGCGCCCACGAGAACGCCCCGCGCCCGGTCGGCGTACACCTCCACCCGGCCCCGGTCGTCGTCCTCCACGGCCGCGCGGGCGGTCCCGGCCAGGTCGTACCCCGCCGCGACGAGTTCCAGCCCGGTCGCGGCCAGCGGGGAGACGCCCACCGCGTACACCGACGGCGTCGTGTAGACCGCACGGGGGATCGCCCGGTAGTCGGCCTCCCGGCGCTTGCCGAGGACGTTCGAGACGACCACTCCGGCCTGGTAGTTGGCGGCGTGCGTGTAGGGCGCGACGCCGGTCACGTCGCCGGCCGCCCAGACCGTGGTGCCGTCGGTGCCCGTCTCCTCGGTGAGGAGGGCCTTGCAGGTGGCGTCGACGGCGATGCCGCGCTCCGGGTCCAACCGGATGCCGATCGCCTCGAGACCGAGGCCCGCGACGCGCGGACGCCGGCCCGCCGCGATGAGGATGCGGTCCGCGTCGATGTGGTTGCCGTCGGACAGCCGCAGCCGCAGGCCGGTCTCGGTGCGCTCCGCGTGCGTCGCCGCGACGCCGAGGCGCAGGTCGGCGCCCATACGGCGGAGCGCGTCGGCGAGCACGTCGCCGACGAACGGCGCCTCGGCCGCCAGCAGCCGCTCGGCCTGCTCGACGAGCGTGACCTGCGAGCCGAACGCGGCGTAGATCTGGCTGAGCTCGCAGCCGACCGGGCCGCCGCCGAGCACCACCAGCCGGCGCGGCAGGTCGGGCCGGGTCAGCGCCTCGTCACTGGTCCACGTCGGCACGTCGTCGATGCCCTCGACCGGGGGCCGCACCGCCTCGCTGCCGGTCGCCACCACCAGGTCGGTGTAGCCGTACTCGGCGCCGTCGACCTCGACCACGCCCGGGCGCACGACCCTGCCGTGGCCGCGTACGACGGTCACCCCGGCCTCGGCCATCTGCGCGGCGGTGGCCGCGTCGTCGAGATGACGGGTCACCTCGTCGCGCCGCGCGACCGCGTGCTCCCAGGTCTCGCCGAGCCGGGCCGAGTGCAGCAGCGTCTTGGAAGGCATGCACGCGAAGTAGGGGCACTCCCCGCCGACCAGGCGGCCCTCCACCAGCGCGACCGACCGGCCCGCCCGAGCCAGCTCGGCGGCGATGTTCTTGCCGGAGCCCCCGCCCAGTACGACGACGTCGTAGCGCCTGTCCTGCGCGTCGTCCGTCACCTGATCATCCTTCCCATTCCACGCGGCATGCGCGTGTCACCTCCACCAGTGCCCACGGCTTTCCGGTGCCGTGGCCACCGCCCCACGATTGTGGACCCTCCGACCAATGGTGACGCACCGGGCACCTTCCGTGTACGCATCCCGAAGGTTCACGGCAGCTTTTGACGAAGCGTCAAGAGCGGTTCGAGGAGGTCGCCGTGCCGGTTGACGCGCTCGCGCACCTCATCGGGCCCGAACCGCAGCACCGCGTCGGACTCGACCTCGTCCCACGTCACCGGCGTGGAGACGGAGGGCTCCTCGGCGGCTCGCAAAGAGTACGGCGCGACCGTGGTCTTGTGCCGGTTGTTCTGGCTCCAGTCGACGAAGACCTTGCCGGATCGAAGCCTCTTCTCCATCCGGCTGACGACGAGACGCGGATGCTCCCTCTCGAGTCCGCGGGCCGCCTCCTTGGCGTACGCCGAGGTGCGCCCGTCGGAGGTCTCCTCGATCGGGACGTACAGGTGCAGGCCCTTCTTGCCGCTCGTCTTCGGGAACGACCGCAGCCCGTCGGCCTTGAGGAGGTCGCGCAGCAGGCAGGCGACCTCGCGCGCCTCGTCCACCGAGGCCGGTGGGCCGGGATCGAGGTCGAAGACCAGCAGGTCCGGCGCGTGCGCGCCGCCGCGCGGGCCGACCCGCCACTGCGGGACGTGCAGTTCCAGGGCGGCCAGGTTCGCGCACCAGACCAGGGCGGGAAGGTCGTCGACGACCACGAAGTTCACCGCGTCGCGGCTCCCGCCGGGCGTCGGCAGGCGGACCGTGCGGACCCAGTCGGGGGTGTGCCCGGGCGCGTTCTTCTCGAAGAACGACTGGCCGTCCACGCCGTCGGGGTAGCGCAGCCGCGTCGCCGGACGGTCCTTCAGGTGGGGCAGGATGACCGGCCCGATCCGGGCGTAATAGTCGATGACCTCCCCCTTCGTGAAACCGTGCCGGGGGTAGAGGACCTTGTCGAGGTTGGACAGCGTCAGCCGCACGCCGTCGACCTGGACGCTCGTCTTCGTGCCGCTCACCAGCTCTCCTCGGGTTCGGCTCCGGCGGCTCTGTCAGGGCTCCGGGTGGACTTCTTCGGGGTTCAGGTCGGGGCGCAGCCCGCGCCATGACGCGTGGAGCAGCATTCCGTCCAGGGTCCAGCGGGAGAACTCCACCTCGCCCACGAGCCAGGGCTCCACCCAGTGCGCTTTGCGGGCGTACTCCCGGGGGACCTCCTCGGCGTACGGGCTGGTGGGCCGCTCCAGCGGAGTGAGGATCTTGTGCAGGTCGTCCAGCGCCGCGTCCGTGAACCCGGTGCCGACGTGCCCGACGAACCGCAGGCCGCCGTCCGCGTACGCGCCGAGCAGCAGCGACCCCACGCCGCCTTCCCGGCGGCCCTGGCCCTCCTTCCAGCCGCCGATGACGACGTCCTGGGTGCGGAAATTCTTGATCTTCCGCCAGTAGTCCACCCGGCGGCCCGGGCGGTACGGCGAGTCGAGCCGCTTGGCGATCAGACCTTCCAGGCCTTGCTCCTTCGTGTAGTCGAGGAGTTCCTGGACCTGGTCGACGGCCGAGCCGGGCAGGTACGGCGGGGCCTCGATCGGCCCGGCGGCCAGCTCGAGCTCGTCGAGCAGGGCACGCCGGTCGCGGTACGGCATGTCGTACAGCAGATGACCGTCCAGAAACGTCAGGTCGAAGGCGACGAAGTGCACCGGGACCTGGCGGATCAGCCGGGCGTCCGGACGGTCGACGTGCATTCGGTGCTGCAGCCGCTGGAAGCTCGGCAGGCCGCGTTCGTCGAAGGCGACGACCTCGCCGTCGACGACGGCCGTCTGGTCGGGCAGGAGATCGGCGAGGGCCTGCAGCTCGGGGTAGCGGCCGGTCGCGTCGAGGCCGCGGCGGCCGACGGCGCGCACCTGCCCGCCGGAGACGTACACCATCGCGCGTACGCCGTCCCACTTGAGTTCGAGGCCCCAGCGGTCGGCGTCGTCCGGCAGCTCGCCCGGGGACGCGAGCATCGGCTGGACATTGGAGGGCATGGGGTCACCCATACGATCTTTTCTGCCCATCCGGCCCGTCTCTGACGCCACGGGCCGCCCCGGATTCGCCGATCATTCACCGCCCTGGCCGAGACCGGCCGTGTTCCTCTGGAAGGGGCTGTGGTTTCGTGGAAGAGACGCGAGAACAAAGGTTCCACCACGCGGACGGCGCGGAGCCGGACGTACACTCGGATCGATCGCATTCCGGGGCGTCGGAGCAGGTAGATCGACACGCCGGAGGGTAAGGACACCTCATGCGCAGCATCTGGAAAGGCGCGATCTCATTCGGGCTGGTCACGATTCCGGTGAAGCTCTACTCCGCTACCGAGCAGCGCGACGTGGCGTTCCATCAGGTCCACCGTGAGGACGCGGGCCGGATCCGGTACAGGCGCGTGTGCACCAAGGACGGCGAAGAGGTGCCGTACTCCGACATCGCCAAAGGGTACGAACTCCCGACCGGGGAGATCGTCGTCCTGACCGACGAGGACTTCGCCGAGCTTCCGCTTTCGACCAGCCGCCGCATCGACGTCCTGCAGTTCACGCCGGAGGAGCAGGTCGACCCCATCTTCTTCAACAAGACCTACTACCTGGAGCCGGACGCGCAGGGCGTCAAACCGTACGTCCTGCTGCGCGACGCCCTCGAGGACTCCGGCAAGGTGGCCGTGATCAAGGTGGCGCTCCGGCAGCGCGAGTCGCTCGGCACGCTGCGGGTGCGGGACGGCGTGTTCGTGCTCGAGACGATGCTGTGGCCGGACGAGATCCGCGAGGCCGACTTCCCCTTCCTCGAAGAGGACGTCGACGTGCGCTCGCAGGAACTCCAGATGGCCGCCTCGCTGATCGACTCCATGACGGGCGACTTCGAGCCGACCGACTACAAGGACCGCTACCGCGAGGCCCTGGAAGCGGTCATCGAGGCGAAGATCCAGGGCAAGGAGGTCGTCGCGCCCGAGGCCGAAGCGGAGGTCCCGGCGGCGGCCGACCTGCTCAGCGCGCTGCGGGCCAGTGTGGAGGCGGCGAAGAAGGGCCGCTCCGACAAGGGCGACGGCGAGCCCCGCAAGGCCGCCGCGAAGTCCGGTCCGCGGGGCGGCAAGGACGGCGCGGCCGCGAAGAGCGGACGGGGGACGGCCAAGACCGGCGCGGCGAAGAAGACCACCGACACCAAGTCCAAACCCAAGACGAAGACCGGAACCCGCAAGACGGCCTGACCGAGCAAGGGAGGCTGACCGGACAAGACCGGTCCGGACCCGCGCAAGACGGTTCGACCCGAGCGGAAAAGCGACCTGCCGGGTCGGGAATGAACCGTCCCCGGGGCGTGTTGGGACCCCATGTAAGCTCTGTGATTCATGTTCAGGCGTGTTCTCGCGCCGACGGCCGGCTTGGAGTCCGCAATCCCCCACCTTGCGGAACCTCTCGAGGCGGGCCATTTCCGAGAGGTTCTTTCTTGACTGACGTTTCGTCGACCCTGCCCACTTTCGCCGAGCTCGGCCTGCCGGCACCTCTGGTGTCGGCGCTCGAACGCCGCGGCATCACCGCGCCGTTCCCCATTCAGGCCGCCAGTGTCCCCGACGCCCTCGCCGGGCGGGACCTGCTCGGACGCGGCCAGACCGGATCGGGCAAGACGCTCGCGTTCGGCCTGCCGGTGCTGGCGGGGCTCGCCGGCGTGCAGGCCGCTCCCAAGCGGCCGCGCGCGCTCATCCTCGTCCCCACCCGTGAACTCGCCATGCAGGTCCAGGACGCCCTGGCCCCGCTCGGCCGCAGCCTCGGGCTGCACACCAAGACCGTCGTCGGCGGCATGTCGATGTCCAAGCAGATCCAGGCGCTGCAGCGCGGCGTCGACCTGCTGGTCGCCACGCCCGGACGGCTCACCGACCTCATCGAGCGCGGCGCCTGCTCGCTCCGTGACGTGCGGATCACCGTCCTCGACGAGGCCGACCACATGTGCGACCTCGGCTTCCTGCCGGCGGTCTCCAAACTGCTCGACATGATCCCGTCCGACGGGCAGCGGATGCTGTTCTCGGCCACCCTCGACGGCGACGTCGACAAGCTCGTCCGCCGTTACCTGCACGACCCGGTGACCCACTCGATCGCCCCGGCCGCCGCGCCGGTGGAGACCATGGACCACCACCTGTTCATCGTCGACCGCGCCGACAAGCAGGACGTCCTCGCCGAGGTCGCCGGCCGCGAGGGCCGTACGATCATGTTCGTCCGCACCAAGCACGGCGTGGACGCGCTGGCCAAGAAGCTGGCCCGCGTCGGCGTCCGCGCGGGCGCCCTGCACGGCGGCAAGACCCAGGCGGCTCGCACCCGCACGCTGGCGGACTTCCGCGAGGGCAAGGTCGGAGTGCTCATCGCCACCGACGTGGCCGCCCGCGGCATCCACGTCGACGACGTGAGCCTCGTCGTGCACGTCGACCCGGCCGCGGACCACAAGGACTACCTGCACCGCGCGGGCCGCACCGCCCGGGCGGGCGAGCGCGGCACCGTCGCCACGCTGGTCGCCCACAACGAGGTGCGCAACACCGAGCGCATGATGCGGCGTGCCGGAGTCCGGGCGCTGCGGTCCAAGGTCGCCGCCGGCGACGAGACGCTCGTCCGGATCACCGGCGCGCAGCCGCCGAGCGGCATCCCGGTCGAGCCCGACCCCGAGCCGCGGCCCCAGCGCCGTGGCCCGCGTCCGGGCGGCCGTCGCGACCGGCGCCCCGGCGGGCGGTTCGAGAGCCGCGGGAACTCCCGGCAGGGTGGCCGCTTCGACGGCGAGCACCGCGAGGCGCGCCAGGGCGAGCACCACGACGGCGAACACCGCGAGCCGCGTCACGGCGGGTACCGCGACGGGGAGCGCCGTGACGGCGTCCGGCAGCGGCGGGACGCCCGTTCCGGCGGCCCGGGCGGTGCGCGTTCCGGGGGCGTCCGGAGCGGGTCCGTACGCCATGACGGGAGCCGCGCCGGCGCCTGACCGGCACGACGACCTCCGTCCCGCGCCCGGCGACGGCGCGCGGGGCCGGAGGCGTCCGCTGACGGGCCCGCGCCGGGACGCTCACGACCCCGTACGGCGACGCTCGCCGGGCCCGGCAGTGAGGTCGCTCCGCGAGCCCGACCGCGACGCTTGCCAGGCGCCGCTGTGAGAAGGCTCACGCAGGTCCGGTGGCGCGGCGCTCGCCAGGTCCCGGGCCAGGACGCTCACCAAGCCTTTTGTCACAACGTTCACGAGACCCCGCACCGAGCACGGTGCGGGGTCTCGTTCCTTAAGATCCGGTCAACTCGGGCGAGGACCCCGATCGGCCGCGGGTATCGTTCACAGTGATTTGAGCTTCTCCCGTCGCTGGACGGGAGATTTTCTACTCCTCGCGCAGGAGGGCAGAAGAGAGGAGGCAGCGGCGGCTCCTCTCCGACCTGACGGCCGGAGGCTCCACGCCGCGTGCAGGGATGACCACACCGATCCCGAAGTGGCCGGGTGAGCTGTTCCGGCTGGGCGACCGCGAAGTTTTCGTGCGCACGGCGACGCCAGGCCGCGACGACGCCGAGCCGGGCGTGTTCGTGCACGGACTCGCGGGCTCCTCTTCCAACTGGACCGACCTCATGGGGCTGTTGTCCGACGAGGTCGCCGGAGACGCCGTCGACCTGCCCGGATTCGGGAACTCGCCGCCGCCGCCCGACCGCGACTACTCCGTCGACGCCCACACCCTGACCGTCGCGCGACTGATCGAGAAACGCGGCCGCGGCCCGGTCCACCTGTTCGGCAACTCCCTCGGCGGGGCCATCGCGACCCGCCTCGCGGGCACCCGCCCCGACCTGGTGCGCACCCTCACCCTGATCTCGCCCGCGCTGCCCGACCTGCGGCCGAGGTACGGTCCCGCGCGGATCCTGGCCGCCACCATGCCCGGAGTCGGGCCGTGGGCGGTCCGGCGGCTGGCCGCCCTGCCCGCCGAGCAGCGGGTACAGGGCACGCTGGACATGTGCTTCGCCGACCCGACCAGCCTGCATCCCGACCGGGTGATGGAGCTCGTCGATGACGTACGCCACCGGGACGGGCTGCCCCACAACGCCGAGGCGCTGCTCGCGTCGTCGCGTGGCATCGTCACCGCCTACATGCGGCGCTCGCTGTGGCGCTACGCCGCGCGCGTCATCGCGCCGACACTGGTGATCTACGGCCGGCACGACCGGCTCGTCGACCCGCGCATGGCCGCCCGCGCGGGCCGGGTGTTCAAGCGCTCCCGTGTGGTCGTGCTGCCCGACGTCGGCCACCTCGCGCAGGTGGAGCGCCCCGAGGCCGTGGCGCGGGAGTTCCGGGCGCTGCTGGACGACGCCCACCTGCGCCTGCCCGACGTCACCGCGGGCTGATCCGGGATCGGCCGTTCCGCGGGAATGCGGGCGGGCATGACAGAGTTGTCATCAGTTCAGGACGACGGCGTCCGCACCGAAACCCAGCACGCGCAGGAGACAACCGTGTCGTTGCCACCCCTGGTAGAGCCCGCGAGCGAGCTCTCCGTCGACGAGGTCCGGCGCTACTCGCGTCACCTGATCATCCCGGACGTCGGGATGGCCGGGCAAAAGCGGCTGAAGAACGCCAAGGTGCTGTGCGTGGGAGCGGGCGGGCTCGGCTCCCCGGCCCTGCTCTACCTCGCCGCCGCCGGCGTGGGCACCCTCGGCGTCATCGACTTCGACGTCGTCGACGAGTCCAACCTGCAGCGCCAGATCATCCACGGGCAGTCCGACGTCGGCCGGCCGAAGGCCGAGTCGGCCGCCGCCTCGGTCCGCGAGATCAACCCGCTGATCAACGTGATCGTCCACAACGAGGCGCTGTCCAACGACAACGTCATGGACATCTTCAGCGGCTACGACCTGATCGTCGACGGCACCGACAACTTCGCCACGCGCTACATGGTCAACGACGCGGCCGTGCTGCTCGGCAAGCCGTACGTCTGGGGCTCGATCTACCGGTTCGACGGTCAGGCGTCGGTCTTCTGGGCCGAGCACGGGCCGTGCTACCGCTGCCTCTACCCCGAGCCGCCGCCTCCCGGCATGGTGCCGTCGTGCGCCGAGGGCGGCGTGCTGGGCGTGCTGTGCGCGTCGATCGGCTCGATCCAGGTGAACGAGGCGATCAAGCTGATCGCCGGGATCGGCGAGCCGCTCGTCGGGCGCCTGATGATCTACGACGCCCTGGAGATGAGTTACCGGAGCGTCAAGGTCCGCAAGGACCCCGAATGCCCGCTGTGCGGCAAGAACCCCACGATCACCGAGCTCCTCGAGGACTACGAGGCGTTCTGCGGCGCGATCTCCGACGAGGCCGCGGACGCGGTCAAGGACTCCACGATCACGGCGACCGAGCTGAAGGGCCTGCTCGACACGGGCGACATCTTCCTGGTCGACGTCCGTGAGCCGAACGAGTACGAGATCGTCAACATCCCCGGCGCCACGCTCATCCCGAAGGGCGAGTTCCTGTCCGGCGCGGCCCTCGAGCGGCTGCCCCAGGACAAGCGGATCGTGCTGCACTGCAAGTCCGGCGCCCGAAGCGCCGAGTGCCTGGCGATCGTCAAGGACGCCGGCTTCTCCGACGCCGTCCACCTCGGCGGCGGAGTGCTGGCCTGGGTCAACCAGATCGAGCCGGCCAAGCCGACGTACTGATCCACCGCCGGGCGGAACCGCCCGGTGAGCCGGTCTGCGGGCGGCGACGCCCCCCCCCCACCACCCCCCAAAACCAACCCAGGGAAGAACGGGCGGGGCCC